>CAZMRZ010000003.1:26637-112003 GCA_964568835.1 uncultured Woeseiaceae bacterium
GTTGGTCTGTTGCTTCGCGCTTTGAGCTATGTGCACGGCAAGGGCCTGGTTCACCGTGACATCAAAGCCTCCAATGTGTTGCTGGACACGAATGGAGCGCCGTATCTAAGTGACTTCGGCGTTTCTTGCGTTGCCGGCATTGCCGGGTCCGGCGGTTCGCCCATAGCGCAGAGCCCGCAGTCATTGCGCGGTGAGCCAGCGACACCGGCGGATGACATCTTCGCGTTGGGTAGCCTGCTGTACGAGTTGATATCCGGCAAGCCGCCCTGGAATCCGTCAAACGTCGCTCAAGAAATCGAGTCGATCGAAGCGCCGCCGTTACGGGCCGCAGACGGTACGCAATTACCAGAGCCGGTTGCCGCGCTCGTTGCAGAAATGCTCGACAAGAACGCTGAAAGACGACCCACTGCAGAGAACATCGAGGAACGCTTGTTAGCGGCGGGATTCGCAGCGCAAACTTCGAGCGTTCGCGGTACCGCTGTACCGAAGGTCGACGACGTAGTCATCGAATCCGTTGCGTCAATTCATCCCGCCTCACGCGGGGATTCAAAGTCGCCGAAAAATTCCGTTGATGACGCGGCCGGTCTAAAACCGAAAACGGTGGGTATTGCGTTCGGCGTTCTGATTCTCGTTCTCGTCGGCGTCATTTTTATGCTGCCGAAAAGCGTCTCCGATAAATCGGATTCGGATTCCGTGGTGGTCGAGAAACCCACCGGGTCTTTGCGGCCTGCCATTGAGGGTCAGGGAGAGGATCGGCCTGAGGTTTACGTTGACTCCGAAGTTCGTCAGCGAATTCGGAGGGCGGCGAATGCGCCCATTGAACGAAGTGCCGATGACGAGTCATTGTCATTCTCTACGAACTCGGCCGACCTGAGTGACATGGACAAAGAAGCTCGAGCGCGGTTTAACGCCGAACTGTCGCTTGGCGAGTTGCTCTCGGCCCTTGACGTGCTCGAGGGCCGCGGCATTGAACGTTGGGCCGTTCGCGAACATCGTTCGGCAAGGGAAATGTATGCGAGCGGTGACGAGGCCTACCTGGAAAAGGACTTCGCTTATGCCGAGGAGCTTTATCTCGGTGCGTTGACCATACTCGATCCGCTCTACGCAAGGATCGAACCGACCTTCGAGACAGCCTATAGCGACGCGGTCGCCGCCTTTGAAGCGGGTGACCGGCTTGCGGCGCTCAGCGCTTATGAGCTGGCCGTTGCAATCACGCCTAACCATCCTGAGGCGCTGGCAGGTTACGAGCGCACTCGCAATCTGGAGGCGGTTTTGAGGCTCGTGGAACAGGGTATGGACTACGAAGAGGACCTCGAACTCGATTCGGCCCAGAGCAGCTTTGAAAAGGCCATCGAACTGGATGCTTTGTGGCAGCCTGCTCACGACGGCCTGCAGCGAGTTCAGGTGACGCGAACCAAGATTGAATTCGAAACACGGATGTCGGAAGGCTTCGAGGCTATCGCAATGGGGGATTTCCTGGCGGCGCGTGCCGCATTTCGCGTCGCTGAACGCCTTATTCCCGGATCGGAGGCGACGGCTGATGGTCTGCTGCAGGTTGAGCAGGGCCTGCGATTACAGGAAATAACGACGCTCGAGCGAGAAGCGAAGGCTTTGGAGCAGGACGAGCATTGGGAAGCGGTCGTGAGTACCTACGAGGAGATACTCAAAGTCGACAACACTTTGTCATTCGCCCGAGAGGGTCTTTCAAGTGGACGCGAAATGAGCGCCTTGCATACGCGGCTGGACGAGTTGATCGCTGAGCCGGATCGATTGAGCGTCCCCAGAGTAATGCAGGAAGCTACCATGCTGGTCGTCAATATCACCACCCGGCAAGACGTAGGACAGAGGCTTGGCGAGCAACGTGATGAGCTGTCGCGTCTATTGAAACGCGCAGCGACGGCACTCACAGTGCCTATGGTGTCCGACAATGTGACCGAAGTTACGATCTATAAGGTTGGTAGACTGGGCAACTTCATGCGAAAAGAAGTGAGCTTGCGGCCGGGTACTTATGTTGCCACCGGGTCGCGCCCAGGGTATCGCGACGTTCGTTTGGAATTTCGCGTAGCGCCGGAAATCGACATGCAGCCGGTCGTCGTACAATGCGAGGAGCAGATTTGAGTTTCGACAAGCTGATCATAAGGAACGTGGACGGTGAGCGTAGCTTCGGTAGTAGCGAGTTACCGCTACGCATGGGTACCGGAAGTGATTGCCAATTGCGTCTGCCGGGACCGGGCGGCGAGCCCGTTGCTCTATTGGATTTGCTTGACGGATCACCGATTGTTCAGCCCGTTGGTCGCAACACAGCATTGCAGATTAACGAGACGGCTCTGGATGCCAGCCGCCGTCTCGTTGACGGTGACGTCTTGCGGTTTTATGGCAGCGAAATTCGCATCAGCTTTGGCGATGCCGGAGTCGCAATCGATGTTCGCCTCGAGGACAGTGCTTACGTTACGCAGCCGCCTGCTGAGGAAAATGACACCGGTCGACCTGACGAAGAATCAATCGCGCCGACCGCATTTCGTCGGGCTGCAGAAACACATGCGCAGTCGCAGGAGCACAGTCAAAATCGCCTGAAGTACTACGTCGGCGCCGCTCTGTTTGCCTTGTTATCGATGTCCTTCCTGTTGTTCACATCCAAGTCGGTTGAGTTTGATATCGATCCGGGAAGTCCGGACGCTTTCAGTATTGAAGGTGGGTGGTTTCGCTTACCGGTCGGCGACAGGGTATTGCTGCGAACAGGTAACTACACGGTCAATGTTGAGAAAGACGGCTACTACGATGTCGCTCAGACCTTCATAGTCGGCGATGAACCGTCGATGACGGTACGGCTCAGAATGCGAAAAAAACCGGGCCGTCTTATCGTCATGACCGAACCACGTGTTGAAGCCGTAGTCACTGTGGACGAGTCGGTAGTCGGTCAAGCACCTTACGGCCCGATCGAACTTGAACCTGGCGATCATTCCGTTCGCGTGGAATCCGAGCGATTCCTGCCCTTTACGGATGTTGTTGAAATCACGGGACTCGACGATCTCGAAAGTCTGCATGTGCAGCTAACGCCACGATGGGCCGAAGTTGAAGTCCGCTCAGAACCGACCGGGGCCAGGATTCTGTCGGGCGACGATGAAGTTGGTGTAACGCCGGCAACCGTTCAATTGCTCGAGGGAGCTCACGACCTGACCGTGATCAAAGACGGCTTCAGCGCCTGGGATGGAAGTATTGTGGCCGAGCCGAACGTTGGCCAGAGCTTGCCGGTCATCCGACTGCTGGCCGCAAATGCGAAGCTGTTAGTGAACACAATTCCCCGCGGTGCCAACGTCACGGTCAATGGTCGATATCGCGGCCAATCGCCACTCACCTTGTCGCTCAGTCCTGACGTGGACTACCAAGTCGGAATGTCGAAGGTCGGTTACGGCGTCACGAGTCGAAGTATGCGACTGCAATCGGCGGCAAGTGAGTCCATCACGGTCGATTTGTCAGCACGAGTTGGCACGGTGACTGTGAATGTTAAGCCCGGTGATGCGACGGTATACGTCGACGGCCGCACGCGCGGTACCGGCAAAACGACGTTGCGTTTGAGTTCGGCGCCACACCGAATCGAGGTCAAACGACAAGGTTTCCGCGACTGGTCGAATACGATTACGCCGCGCCCCGGCTATCCTCAAACGGTCACTGCGAATTTACGTTCTCTGCAGGCGATCGCTCGTGATTCTGTATCGCGCAGTGAACAGACAGCGGTCGGTCAAACGATGGTGCGCGTCGAAGGCGGCACATTTTCCATGGGGGCTTCGCGAGCAGAGAGCGGCCGGCGCGCAAATGAAGTCATTCGACCGGTAACGGTCGCGTCCCCATTTCTGATCAGCGCGCATGAAGTGACTAACAAGCAGTTCGCCGAGTTCAGGAAAAATCACGATTCCGGTTCGGGCGTGCACCTGTCAATGGGAGCCGATAATAATCCGGTCGCGAATGTGACCTGGTCCGACGCCGTTCAGTACTGCAACTGGCTCAGTAAGAAAGAAGGGCGTGCGCCGGTCTATAAACAGGAGTTCGGCCGATGGGTGCCCGTTTATCCATTTACGGATGGTTATCGATTGCCGACAGAAGTCGAATGGGCCTGGGCAATTCGTTATGCGGAGCGCTCCGCGCCTCGCAAATTTCCTTGGGGTAAGAACTGGCCGCCACCCAAGGACAGTGGCAATTTCGCGGACTTGACTGCTCGCGAGCTGGTGCCGTCAATTATTCCGAATTTTAACGATGGCTACGCATCAACAGCGCCGGTTGGAACATTCAAGGCGAACGCATTGGGCATATTCGATGGCGGCGGCAATGTCGCGGAGTGGGTCAATGATTGGTACACCGTTCCGACGCCCGGCATTACCGAGGCGGTCGTCGACCCGACCGGGCCAGAAAGAGGCAAGAGCCACGTTATTCGTGGATCAAGCTGGAGACATGCCGGATTCACCGAGATGCGGCTGAGCTACAGGGACTATGGTAGCGAACCGCGCGTCGATATCGGTTTCCGAATTGCACGCAACGTAGATTAGAATCGCTTGGGACTTTCTCCTGCTTTTCGTGTCAGATACTAGAGGCTGGAGCTACAAGGGCTAACAGGAGGTCCGAAATGTACCGATTAATTTTGCTGGCCACGTTCGCCGTGGCGACGGCCGTCTGGGCACAGGAATCGACACCCGAGGACGAGGCAGACGCTGATTCCGCTGCAGAAGTCGAGGAATTGACCGAGGCGGAAGAGGAAGCGAAAGAAAAGGCACTCATTGAGTCGGTCCTCGAGGATGAGCCGATCGATTATTCAGGAGAGGATGAAGAGGTGTTCAAGCCAACCGATGACGTTTTGTTTGAGCAATCCATTCCGTTTCCGCCGGATATTTAATGCGCATTTCACAGAGTCTGTTGCTATGAAAAAGAAGAACATTCCCGTCGAATTTGTCTACCAGCTATTCGCACTCATTATTGCGATCATTATTGTGCACGCCTTTTATGTGTCGGTCGTACGACCGACGGCCGCGCAAGTCATCGAAGAGCAAACTATGCTGGCAGAGGCGAACCCGGATTACGTTCGTGATCGAAGTGTCTGGGTACTCATAAAGGACCTGGAGCAGGAGTCGTGCTTCATTCTGATGTTCTGGGCGCTGGCAATCATGGGCTACAAGGCGGTTCAAATTGGTCATGAACGCCGCCTGCTGGAGGTCGATCTCGTTCCGGTCGCAGAGGGAATGCGAATACTGCCCGAGGATACCCGCGAGTTCGCTCGCCAGGTCCAGGCGCTGCCCGAAGACAGGCAGAAAATGTTGCTGCCGCGCGCTTTACTGAATGCCCTGCGTCGATTCAACTCCACGCGCAATATCCAGGACGTTTCCACGAGCACACACACGATTTGTGAGTCCGAAGCCGAAAGACTGGAGTCAGAACTGTCGATGATTCGATATATTTCCTGGGCTATTCCTTCCATTGGATTTATTGGCACGGTCCGCGGTATTGGTGAAGCGTTGGCACAGGCGGATAAGGCGGTCAAAGGCGATATCGCGGGTGTAACGCAAAGCCTCGGCGTGGCGTTCAACTCGACCTTTATCGCATTGCTCATCAGCATTTTTCTGATGTTCCTTGTGCACCAGCTGCAGTTGGTACAGGAGCGTCTGGTCTTCGACAGTGAAAACTACTGTGACGAAAAAGTCATTCGCCATTTGACGACAGACTAGGAAGCGATCGACGATGGGACTGCTGGCAGCACATCTGAATGACGCAGATATTTTGGTCGTTAACGACGAGAAAATTCTCTATCGCGAGCCTGGTTTTGCACTGCTGGAGGATGATCACCTGGTCACCGGTGCAGAGGCATACTCGAATGCCAGTCTCAAACCACGTCGTATACAGAACAACTATTGGTCGGATTTGCATACCGATCCTCTGCCCGACCAGCGCTTTCATCAATTGAGTACTGCGGATCTCGTCAGTCGGCAGCTAGAGCATATCTGGCAAAGCGTTGCGAAGCCCGGCGACCAGCTCGCGATCGCGGTGCCGGCGTACATGAGCAACGAAAATCTTGGTCTTCTTCTCGGTATCGCCGCGGAACTGAATATTCCTGTCATGGCGATGACCGACGCAGCGGTCT
Source organism: uncultured Woeseiaceae bacterium (assembly GCA_964568835.1). Taxonomy (GTDB): domain Bacteria; phylum Pseudomonadota; class Gammaproteobacteria; order Steroidobacterales; family Woeseiaceae; genus UBA1847. The sequence continues at coordinate 32,762 of CAZMRZ010000003.1, forward strand.
GCGCGACGCGTCGTCATTACGAGCACGCGGTCCCCGTTCATATTGATCTTAGCTTGCATTCGAGCCTCCTGACGCGATTGATGCAGGAAGGTCAGGTGCAAGTCGATCGTTCAGTGGTCATCGATGACAACGGACTTTTGTTGTTGTATGAAAACTGGTTGAAGACAATTGCCGACGCATTTGTTCAGCAGTCGCGATTCGATCCGCTACATACGGCCGAAACAGAGCAAGTGCTGCGCGCGAGGATGCCAGATTGGCTGATGGCCGCGTGCAGCGGCCCTGTAGTATCAGTCGCTGTTGAGTATCGTGGTACGACCCACACGGCTGAAATCGAGTCCTTGGCATTCGTGGCCGCAGCGGCGCCCGTTTATCAAAGTATCGTCAGCAGTCTACGAGCATTATTTCGTTCCGAAGAAATACCGGCCATTCAGCTATCCGATCGTGCAGCGCGCATGCCGGGGCTCGCCGACACACTAAAGACACGCGTTGGCGGGGAGGTATTCCTGCTTGAGGCTGGCGCGACCGCACGAGGACTGATCAAACGCTGTTCTACGGAGCAAAAATCGGGTGGTATTACGCTGTCACGCCATTTGCCCTGGGACCAGTCTCCTGTAATTGTCGAGAGCGCGGAAGCCGGGCGCAATGGCGGCCAGCCGACCCACCTGCTGTTTGGGCACACCGCCTTCAGCCTGCGTCGTGAGCCACTGGTCTTGGGTTCGCAATCAGCCGAGAACGAACGCTGGCTCGATTTGCAGCAGGAGATGCCGGGTGTTTCACGCCGGCATTGCGTTGTGAGTCCGGAGAATGGGCAGTTCATTCTTACTGACCACAGTCGCTACGGTACTTTCCTGAACGGCCACCGGATCGACGGCTCGGCCGTGCTTCAAACCGGCGACTTGATTCGAATCGGCACACCGGGTTTCGAGCTGCGACTCATCTCCGCGGAAGACCACGATGGCTCGTAAACGACGCTCAACGGAAATATTCAGCATGTCGTTTCTCGACTGCATGAGCTGCGGATTCGGCGCCGTCATCCTGTTTTTTATGATCATTAATTCGCACAGTGATATTACGACCGACCAAAGTGCGGCGTTGCAGGCGGAGACTGACAAGCTCGAAATCGAGGTCCTGGAAGGGCGCAAGAATCTGGCATTAGCACGGACGTCTATTCAGAAACTTGAAACGGAAGAGGCTGACGCGAACGACCAGATATCCATCATCAAGGCACTGATTGCCGAATTGCAGGCGGAGCTCGCCAATTACGATAACGATACGCTGGCCAAGATCAAAGCGATCGAAAAATTACAGACCGATATCAAGTCGCTGGAGGAAGAAGTCAAACGGCTGCTGGCAATGCAGAAGGAAGCCGATGCGCTCGGACAGCGCGCACGGACATTCAAAGGCGAAGGCGACAGACAGTACCTGACCGGGCTTAAGCTCGGAGGTGACCGAACGCTGATTTTGGTCGATCGTTCGGCAAGCATGCTGCATGAGACTATTGTTAATATTCTTATTCGCAGAAACATGCCGGAATCGGAGCAAGTGCAATCGGTCAAGTGGCTTCAAGTTGTTGCGTCAGTCGACTGGCTGACAACGCAGCTGAAGCCCGCGAAGGAATTTCAAGTCTACATGTTCAGCAACACCGCGGAACCCGTTCTACGTGGGACCGATGGTCTCTGGCTGAAGACTGACGATACCGATCAGATCGCTGCTGTTCTCCGAACATTGCGTGGTACGGTTCCGAAAAACGGCACCAACATGCATGCCGCGTTCAAGGTCATTCGTGATATGAAGCCGCGGCCTGACAATGTGATATTGTTGACGGACTCGATGCCAACAATGGACGCGCCGACATCGAGTAAGTCGCAGGTTCTCGCGGGTGAACGCCTCAATTACTTCACGTCCGCCAGACAGCTGATACCCAGCGGTATACCGGTCAACATCATGCTGTATCCGATGCAGGGCGATGCTCAGGCAGCGGTATCCTTTTGGACCCTCGCACTGCAGACGAAGGGTTCATTCATGACTGTCAGCCACGACTGGCCCTAGGGGGAAATTGCATTGGCCAGAAGACGCAGAAATATCGAGGCTTTCAGCCTGTCCTTTCTCGACTGTATTTGCTGCGGTTTCGGGGCGATCATCCTGTTGCTGGTGCTCAGCAAAATTTACGAACCTGTTGTCGTCGAAGAAGCTGACGAAGACCTGAGGCAGTTGATCGCGTTGTTGCAAAAGGAGTTGTTCGAGATTCGCGGCACATCCACTATCCTCGATAGAACGCTCAAGATTGTTCAGGAAGAAACACACGCGACGAAGGAGAATCTCGGCAAGCTGGAAGGTGATCTCAGCAAGATTCAGGGGCAGTACAAGGCGAGCAAGGAAAACGAAGACGAAACGATCGACGTTGGTGAGTTGAGTGCCGCACGACAGCGACTATCGGAAGAGCAAAAACGCTTGCAACCTTTTTACCGTCGCCCCGATGAAAATGCGGTCGCCGGCATCCCGGTCGACAGTGAGTACATCATCTTCGTTATCGATACCTCGGGCAGCATGCTCGATCGAAGCTGGTATCTCGCGCAAAGGATGCTGCAGGAAACGTTGGCAGCCTACCCTGAAGTGAAAGGTATTCAGGTAATGAATGATGATGGCATGTATATGTTCAAGGAAACTGCAGCGCGCTGGATGCCGGACTCACCGGGACGGCGGCAGGCAATCGTATCCCGCATGCGAACCTGGAACGCTACCAGCGACAGTAATCCCGTGAACGGTATCGAGGCGGCAATTCGTGATTTTCGGGCGGAAGACAAGAAAATCAGTATTTATGTCTTTGGTGATGATTATCAGGGAAACCGGAGCATTGACAAGGCGATGGCTGCGATCGACAGACTCAACCGACCCGGTCGCGACGGCGAGCGCCTCGTTCGAATTCACGGTGTGGGTTTCCCCGGACGTTTCGGAGGAAATGTGCCCCCTACGGCGGCGAGTTTTGCAACATTCATGAGAGCGGTATGTGCGAACCACGGCGGTACGTTTGTTGCCCTAAGTGGCGGGTCATAGCCTAACGCCATTATTCATCACAATTGATCGCAAGCTTTCCACCTTCAAGTCCCTTCCCGACCCCTATTGAACGGTGTAATTGATTCCGAAACCGGCCACAGACGGCCATCATTTTTCGGAGGAATTGATTATGCGTAACACGACCACCCTTGCCACGCTTGCGATCCTGGCATTCACCACTCAAACGGCTTACGCCGAACCCACCAAAGAAGAAAATATCGGCGTTGGCTCTGGCGCTGTCATTGGCGCACTGGCTGGCGGGCCTGTTGGCTTGATTATCGGCGCCGCGATCGGCGGCAAATTGGGCGACTCATTCGGTAACAAATCGGAACGGATCGAAAACCTGCAGAGTTCGCTGGAGAATTCCGAGGATTCTGTAGCCGATCTTGAGCGCGGTGTGGAAGAGCTTAGCGGTGAAATCGAGCACCTGCAGAATATCGCCAGCCCGGAACTCATCAGTCTTATGCAGGCTGGTATTAATATGGACCTGCTGTTTCGTACCGACGAGTTCGCGCTGACTGATACGACAGGTGATCGCTTCTCGCAGATGGCCGCGAGCCTCGCCGGTATGCCGGGCGTACGTATCAAGCTCGACGGTTTCGCCGACGAGCGCGGTGATGAGACGTATAACCACGGACTATCGGAAAAACGCGTTGAATTCGTTCGTAAGCTCTTTGTTGCCGCTGGCGTGCATCCGACCCGTATCAGCAGCTCGGCTCACGGTGAAGCAGTAGCACAAGCGCCCGATGCCGACAGTTATGCGTTGGAGCGCCGGGTAAGCGTCAAGCTGTTTATCGATAACGCTGAGTCTGTAGCGTCCATCCCACGCTGATTCAAAGACTTCCCTGTGGCTCATCTCGAGCCTCCACCTGGGCCGGCCTGTAATGGGTCGGCCCTTTTTTGTGGCGGATCTTCAATGCGATTGTTAGTGTTGCGCCCTGTTCGAAATCCGGAGTGACACATGACAGACCATCTGGCCGACCGGCGTTGCAAGCCCTGTGAGGGTGGAGTTGAGCCATTGCGTAGTGATCAAACTGCCGCGCTGCTCGAAGCGCTGCATGCGGACTGGTCGCTCAGCGACGATGGTCTGCAAATCGAACGCATTTTCGAGTTTCCTGCCTATAGTCGTAGCCTCGGATTCGCAAATGCTGTGGCCTGGATTGCGATTGTCGAAGGGCATCATCCCGTGCTGACAGTGAATTATGGATCGTGTTCTGTCAGTTACACCACGCATGCAATCAATGGCTTGTCCGACAACGATTTTATTTGTGCAGCAAAGATCGATCGACTCGCGGCGGACTCCATTTAATGGTCGAAATCGCCGACATTGAAGAAGCGGCTGCTCGTCTTGAAGGCGTGAGCATTCGAACACCATTGCTGCAAAGCTTCGAACTCGATCAGATCGCAGGTGGCAAAGTACTGATCAAACCCGAGTGTTTGCAGGTAACCGGCTCATTCAAAATTCGCGGCGCCTACAACCGTTTGAAGCAGTTGACGCCGGATCAGGCGCGCAACGGCGTCGTTGCATGGTCTTCCGGTAACCATGCTCAAGGCGTGGCTGCGGCCGGTTCGATGCTCGGTATTCGGACGACTATTGTGATGCCGGATGACGCACCTCAAGCCAAATTGGAAAACACCAAGCGGCTGGGTGGCGAGGTCGTTACGTACGATCGTTACGCGGGGGACCGGGAGGCGATTGCGAGAAAGATCGCTGCGGAACGCGATGCGGAGTTGGTACCGTCGTATGACCACGAACATATTATCGCGGGCCAGGGCACGGCGGGTCTGGAACTGGCCGATGATGCAAACAGCTTGGGATTGCCTCCCGACCAGGTGTTGATTCCCTGTGGTGGCGGCGGATTGTCGTCAGGATGTTCAATCGCGATCAAGTCGAGGTTACCCAGTGCGAAAATTTACGCGGTGGAGCCGGAGGATTTCGATGATACGGCGCGTTCGTTTGCTGCGGCAGAGCGCCTGCGAATTGACGATTCAGCAAGATCCATTTGCGATGCTTTGCAAACACCCTCTCCGGGTGTTCTGACTTTCGATATCAACAAGAAGCTATTGTCGGGTGTGTTAACCGTCACTGATGATGAGGTTCGCGATGCCATTCGCTTCGCTTTCAAGAATCTGAAGCTCGTCGTCGAACCCGGTGGTGCTGTGGCCCTGGCTGCGGTGTTGTCCGGCAATTTAGATACGGCAGGAAAAACGACTGCCATCGTCATCAGCGGCGGCAATATTGACGTTGATCTGTTCGGTGAGATTCAGGCGGAGCCGAAATGAGCGCGCCGCAGGAGTTTTCGTGCGGCAGAAGGCGGTTTGTTAGTTGAGGTGGATGACGTCGATTTCCGTCGACGTTGAGGCCAGGCGTCGAGCCATGCGGTGATTTTTTCAATTTGCTCGACATCGGGCCTGACGCGCGACGGCTGCATTTCGCAAACGCCGACACCTTCCTCTGCTGAACGCACGAAATTTTGCGTGTCACGCAGTACAGCGATGATAGGAATGCCCAGTGAATCCAGAAATCGCATCAACGTGGCAAGACTCTTGGTATTTTTGCGCGTTCGATTGGCGATAACGGCAAGCTTGCGGTCGCGCCTGTCGACTTTCGCAACCAACAACAGATCGGCAATACACCGTGATGCTGCGTGAATATCCATCGACGAGGGCAGGACGGGAACAAGAATGCTGGTCGAATCACGGGTGAGCTCGCGAAGATCGTCATGATCGACACTCGCCGGCGAATCGATGAACAGCGTTTCGGTCTCGTTGGGTACCCGCAGCTGCCAACTGCGCGTCGCCTGCATCGACTTCTTGTAGGCGGCGATGCCGTGAATGGTCGGAAGATCGTCCGGCCGACGCTCCAACCAGCCCATCGTAGAGCCCTGAGGGTCGTAGTCCATAACAGCGGGAACGTTGCCACGATTGGCGTAGCAGGCGGCTAGATTGGTCGCAAGCGTGGACTTACCGCATCCACCCTTGGGGTTGAGGATGACGATTTTGTTGAGATTATCTTGTCGCGGAGTAATCAGCATGTTCCCAATGTCGCCCAAAATCGAGGGGATTTCGTTGTACCAGTTCACATAATACTGGAAATAGTGCGGTGGGAGAAACTGACTGTAACGGGTTGGCATTCAACATTGAGAGTTGCGATGTTACTGATGATGCCGCTGTGAATGCAGGAACTGGTGGGCCTTTCGCAGCCACAGGCAGGTTTTGCAGCTACAGCCTCGCGGGTGATTTTCAACGTGGGTCTGCCGAAGATAGTCGGCAGCGATCGACAATGCGTCCAGCAAAGCAGGCAGCGGGTCGTCGTCAGGAGGGAGTCCGTCTTGCTGCGCTTGAGTTCGACTAAGGCTTAGCCAGGAACAGGCTCTGCCAAACTGACATGAGTCGCAGGATTCGGCGCTTGAAGAGAAACTGCCCTGAAACTCGCAGTGCGTGAAATCGACGTCACGCTCAATAACCCAGCGTGGATATTCGAGCAGGCTTTCTACATAGCCCGTGAATGTGCGGGTATTGCGGCCCGTCAGCGTCGTCATAGCAAGTCCACCCTAATAAAAGCTTAGTGGATAGGTCTTCGGCCGGGCAATTCGGAATATTACGTAGTTGTCAGTTCGAGTCTCGACTATGACACTCAAGCTCAAAAGTGCGGCTAGAACATCTCACTTGGGCCCGGTGTGTCGTCACTGGGTTTTGAGCGACTTTTGATGTGATCGCCGGTGATCATGTTCTCGTAACTCTGTCCCGGGCCCACCATCGGATACACGCCGGCATCCCGGTCAATTATGACCTCGAGAAATGCAGGGCCCTTAAAGTCCATGAATTCGCGGATCATAGCTGGCAACTCATCTTTGTTTTCAAGGCGTTTCGCGAATTTGAAACCGTCTGCCTCGGCGGCTTTGACGAAGTTCTTGGCGTGCAGAGACTTGTCGCTACCTGACATACGGCCATCGAAATACAGTTTTTGCCATTGCCGAACCATTCCGTCGCCGAAATTGTTGAGTACAATGACTTTTACAGGTTGTTCATAGGTGGTCACGGTTTCGAGCTCGCCGATATTCATGCGGATACTCGCATCACCGTCAATGTCGATTACCACGCGGTCGGGCTGGGCGAACTGGGCGCCGATCGCCGCAGGTAATCCAAAGCCCATCGTGCCCATACTGCCGGACGTCAGCCAAAGTCGCGGTTCCCGAAAATCGAAATACTGTGCAGCCCACATCTGGTGTTGGCCCACACCGGTTGAAATGATGGCTTCGCCCTTCGAGTGTTTGTTGATCTCCTCGATAACAGCGTAGGGCTGAATGAGGTCGCTGTTGCGATCATAATTCATGGCATGTTCGCTCTTGAGATGAGCGATTTCTTCGTGCCAGGTTTCGAATGACTTCTTGAACTTGATGCGACGGCCGTATTCGAGCATGTCCTCCAGATCTGTCTGCAACATGCCGACATGATGCCAATTGACGCGCTTCACTTTGCCGATCTCGGCGGAGTCGACGTCGAATTGCGCAATGTTTTTTGCTCTCGGGCTGAACTGGGAAGGGTTGCCCGCGACCCGGTCATCAAAACGCGCGCCAACCGCGATCAGAAAATCGCAATCCTCGACCGCGTAGTTTGCCGACGCAACGCCATGCATACCCAGCATGTGAAGTGCCAGCGGATGCTTGGTATCGCTGGCACCGAGGGCCATCAACGTCGTGGTGACCGGGATGCCGTATTCGTTCGCCAGACGTCGCATTGCCTTGGTTGCATTAGCGTTGATAACACCGCCGCCCGCATAGATGAGCGGGCGCCGCGATTCGGCCAGCATTGTATAAAAGCGCTCACAGGCTTCGCTGGTGAGCCGGTTTGCAACGACGGCATCAAGTCGCCGCCGGTAGCCGTGTAAGGGCAGCGCGCCCTGTCCCTTAAACGTACCTTCCCAATTTTGCACATCCTTCGGAATGTCGACGACGACGGGCCCGGGGCGACCCGTGCGTGCGAGCTCAAATGCGCTACGCATCGTGTCTTCCAATTGTTCGGCATCCGTAACCAGGAATACGTGTTTGGCCACGGCGCCCATGATCGCTGCGACCGGCGCTTCCTGAAAGGCATCAGTACCGATAGCCGCCGTTGGAACCTGGCCACAGACGACCACCAATGGGACCGAATCCGCCATGCTGTCACGCACGGGCGTAACCGTGTTGGTCGCGCCGGGTCCGGATGTCACCATGACGACACCGACTTTTCCGCTGGCCCGGGCGTATCCCGCTGCCATGAATCCGGCACCCTGTTCGTTCGCCGGAACGATCAGCGGAATCGCAGATGAGCCGTCCGCGCGCTTGTGCTCGTGGTTGTAGCGGAACACAGCGTCGTAGATGGGCAAAATAGCGCCGCCGCTGTAGCCGAAAATCGTATCGACGCCTTCGTCAGCCAATACCTGGACAACCGTATCAGCCCCACTCATCTGCTTTCCGCTGAGAGGGTGTGACTCTACGCGAGCCGTGTTTGTATGCTCATTCATTGATTTCTGCAATTATCTGCATAAGTAACGGATTTTGGGCGAGTGTTTACTAAATTTTATGGCATTGCAATACTCGAACTTCTGCGCCACCATCCGCCCTGTATCACGGGCCAAATTGGTTTCATTCGTAATTCATTTGTTGTGCATTTTCAGGGTCAGGTTTTAACGCTCATGCGACACGCAATATCAGTCCTTCTGCAAAACGAGGTTGGCGCTTTGACGCGTATGACCGGCATGTTTTCCTCTCGCAGTTACAACATTGAAACGCTCAATGTAGCGCCAACTTACGATCCCCGCGTGTCCCGTGTGACATTGGTTGTATCTGGCTCGGACGCTGCGATCGCGCAACTGAACGCACAGCTGGCGAAGCTCGTCGATGTGGTCAATATCCACGATATGACGCTTGGGGAGCACTTCGAACGCGAACTTGCCATCGTCAAAATCAAGCTCGGAACCGGCGGTCTTGCCCGGGTGCTGTCGCTGGTGAAACAGTTCAACGCCGAGATACTGGACGAGGCGCAGATCAGCTGCACCGTGCAACTCACGGGGCGGGTGAAAGATATTGATGCTTTTGTCGTCGAGGCGGCGGACATTGGCGAAATATCCGCCGTCGCGCGCAGCGGTTCAGTCGCGGTTTCAAAAGGCGAAGTTACGCTGACATCTTTCGATCGTCAGCACCTTCTCGTTGGCTAGCCTGTGTCGGGGCTGGTTCTCACTGACTATCGCCGACTGGTCATTAAGGTCGGTTCGTCGCTGCTGGTTGATGATACCGGCAAACTAAATCGATCCTGGCTGGATAAGCTCGCCGATGACGTCGCGAGCCTCAAGGCCACCGGCCATGAAGTACTGATTGTGTCATCGGGCGCGATAGCGATCGGTAGCTCGGTACTCGGAATTAATAAACGACGGGCTCGACTGGAAGAACTGCAAGCGGCGGCTGCCGCAGGGCAGGTACAACTGGTACATGCTTACCAGGAGGCGTTGCGGCGACATGATATCGCGGCGGCACAGGTGTTATTGACGCCAGACGATACCGAAGACAGGCGACGTTTCCTGAACGCTCGTCGTACACTGGGAAAATTGATCGAATGCTCGGTGGTGCCTGTTATCAACGAGAATGATACCGTTGCTACCGAAGAAATTCGTTACGGTGACAATGATCGACTCGCCGCGAGGATCGCGCAATTGGTCATGGCCGATGCGCTGATTCTCCTGTCCGACGTCGACGGTTTTTATACGGCCGATCCGGGCGCGTTTGAAGACGCCGAACACATTCCCGAAGTCAGTAGCATTAGCAACGACATGTTGGCGATGGCGGGCGAGACGCGTTCGGATGTCGGGACTGGCGGCATGGCAACCAAGGTACAAGCCGCGAGTATCGCGACGCACGCGGGTTGCTCGACGATCATTGCGAGCGGTGTTATCTCAAACCCGCTACAGGCCTTGAGCGCCGGGGCACGATGCACCGTCTTTCACGCATCAGCGACGCCCGCAGCGGCGCGTAAGCAATGGCTTGCCGGTGTTCTCGAGGTTAGAGGCGAACTTCAAATTGACGACGGTGCCGTGCAAGCACTGCGAGACGGCGGTAGCTTGTTACCCGTTGGTGTCGCTGCCGTACGCGGCGATTTTCGACGTGGCGATGTGGTTTCACTGAAAAGCGCGGCAGGCGATAATGTCGGACGTGGCATGGCGGAATACTCCGCAGACGAGGCGCGGCGACTGGTGGGAATTCGATCCGACAAGATCGCTGCGGTGCTCGGCTACGGTGGACGTGCCACCATGGTGCATCGCGACGAACTGGTTTTGTTTGAAAATGACTGAAGACCTTACTGATATTGCGGGCGACATGGTCGCTATGGGTAAAGCCGCTCGAGCAGCGTCCGCCGAGCTTGCGAGTTGTTCGGGTGAGCAGCGTGATTTGGCATTGCGCTGCGCAGCCGTAGCGCTGCGTTCGAACGCCGACTCAATTCTTGCAGCGAACCAAAACGATCTGACGGAGGCCCGCAAGCGGGGATGCAGCGCGTCGGTGCTCGATCGCCTGATGCTTGACGAAGAACGGATCGAGGCCATTGCCGGTAGCCTGGAGGCAATTAGTGAAATACCGGATCCGGTCGGCCGTGTCATGGCCGAATGGGAGCGACCCAACGGACTAAAGATCCAGCGAGTTGCCGTCCCACTTGGCGTTATCGGCATCATCTATGAGAGTCGTCCAAACGTGACGGCTGACGCCGCCGCTTTATGCGTGAAATCAGGAAATGCGGCGATATTGCGAGGCGGTTCCGAGAGCTTTCACTCGAGTCAGGCCATCTACAAGTGCATGCGCGAGGGGCTCGAAGAAGCCGATATCAATGTCGACAGTATCCAGATGGTGCCAACGCGAGATCGCGCCGCCGTCGGCTATTTGTTGTCATCGATGTCACAGTGGGTCGACGTTGTTGTTCCCCGCGGTGGAAAGAGCCTGATCAAACGCGTGCAGGATGAAGCCAGAGTTCCCGTCATTGGGCACCTTGAAGGGATTTGTCACGTCTACCTGCATTCCTCAGCCGATGCCGCGATCGCGCGCGATGTCGTGTTGAACGCGAAGATGCGTCGCACCGGCATTTGCGGTGCCGCCGAAACGGTTTTGGTTGATGCCGATGTCGCGCCGCGACTTTTGCCGGACGTTTGTCAGGCGCTTTTCGAGGCCGGTTGCGAAATTCGTGGCGATGAGAATGTTGTTTCCTTGATAAGCGGAGCGATAGAAGCCAGCGAAGAGGACTGGTCGACGGAATATTTGGATTCGATCGTCTCAATACGAATTGTCGACAACATTGACTCGGCGATGGAACACATCGCGACCTACGGTTCGGGTCATACCGAAAGCATAATCGCGGCAGATTCCGACGCTGCGGAGAAATTTCTAAGGACGGTGGACAGTGCGATCGTCCTGCATAATGCGTCGACGCAATTTGCAGATGGTGGTGAGTTTGGCATGGGTGCAGAAATAGGTATTGCTACAGGTCGCGTGCACGCGCGCGGCCCGGTAGGTGCTGAACAGTTGACGATTTACAAATACGTCGTTCGTGGGACCGGCCAGGTACGACCCTGATGAGCTCCGATATACCACGTTACGATGTCGCAATTATTGGGGCTGGTGTGAACGGCGCGGGAATCGCTCGCGATGCAGCGCTACGCGGCTTGCGCGTCGTCATCCTCGATAAGAACGACATGTGCAGCGGCACATCGGCAATATCGAGTCGTCTGATTCACGGTGGACTTCGCTATCTGGAGTATGCCGAGATACCGCTTGTCTATGAGTCATTGCACGAACGCCGCTACTTGCGGCGCAATGCCGAACATCTGGTCAAGCCAATCCGCATCAGTATTCCGATTTTTTCCGGCGCGCGCCGTGGCCCGCTGCTGATTCGACTTGGGATGATTGCCTACGACGTTCTGTCCTTCAATAAGAAGTTGCCCGGCCACGAGATGCTGGACCGTGGCGAAATGGAGAAAGAAGAACCGGGCCTCCGCCGGGATGGGCTGCGCGGTGCTGCTCGATATTTCGACGCTCAGGTAACGTTCGCCGAACGATTGGTGCTGGAAAATCTTTTGGCCGCACGAGCTGCCGGCGCGGATATCAAGACCTACTGCGAGGTTCGCGAAATTCGGACTTGCGACGGACGGGTAGATTCCATTGTCTTTCGCGATCGAAGCGGGAATGAAAGCGAACTTGGTACGGATTCGCTGGTGAACGCATCTGGTCCGTGGGTCGACGAAGTGCTGAAAACCGCACCGCATACGCCAAAGCGATTTGTCGGCGGTACGAAGGGCAGCCACATTATTGTCAGTCGTTTCAAAGGCGCACCCAAAGACGCTTTCTACGTTGAAGCGGCCGCTGATGGTCGTCCCTTCTTCATCATCCCCTGGAATGGTCAGTACCTGATAGGGACTACCGATATTCGATACCACGAGTCACTGGACACGATTCGAGCAAGCCGCGTTGAAGTGGACTATCTCATTGAAGAGACAAACCGGGTTTTTCCCGACGCGGACCTCAGCGTCGATGACATCAATTACGCTTATGCCGGGGTTCGCCCGCTGCCGCATCGCGAGAAAGGTCCGGAGTCCGCGATTACCCGGCGCCATATCATCAAGGTCAACCGGAAAATCGCGAAGGGCCTGATTTCCATCATTGGTGGCAAGCTGACAACGTATCGAAATCTCGCGGAACAAACGGTTGATCGTCTGGCGAAAATATTGCGTCGGAAATTACCCGAATGTCGTACGCGGGAAACACTGCTGCCAGGAGCCTGGGGTGCGGATCGCGCTCGCGAACAAATTGCCGCGTCCGGATTCATTAGCGAACAAGGTGGCGAAAGGTTGCTGTCTATCTATGGCGGCCGAGCTGCCGGTATTATCGAACTGGCGATTGCTGACGAGGCTCTGCAGGCTTCGCTCGATGAAGAGGGCCTTCATCTGGCTGCCGAAGTGGTATTTGTTGTACGGGAAGAGTTTGCGACAACACTTGCAGATATCGTATTCAGGCGAATGATGACGGGACTCGATGCTGATCAGGGGCGACCGCTTTATGATGCGATTGCTGCGATAGCGGCGACCGAGTTGGGCTGGTCGTCTCAGGTGCTGCAAATGGAGTTGGGCGAATTACGTGCTTACGCAGATTCTCTGCGTGTATCAAAGAGCGCGCAGGCCGGTATTTCCTAAAAGAGTTTCCAATGTTCATGAACAGACTCACTTACATTTCGGTTGCAGTGCTTTGCATCTGCGCGACCCTCGCGGGGCCGTCGGCCAGCGCTGATGATGCCACTACGGGCGATTCTCCGGAGCGGCTGCGCGTCGGATTGGTACTCGGTGGCGGCGGTGCGAGGGGCGCGGCTCATATCGGCGTACTCAAGGAGCTGGAGCGCCTGCGCATTCCCATCGACGCTATCGCCGGGACCAGTATGGGCGCCGTCGTGGGCGGCTTGTACGCGACCGGTATCAACGCAGAAGAGCTTGAGTCGCTTGTGAGTTCTCTCGATTGGAATGCGGCGCTCTCGGATACGCCGGAACGCGAAGACCTGAGTTTTCGCCGCAAGCAGGACGAACGCGAATTCCCCATTAATTTCGAATTGGGTGTTCGCGACGCCGAGTTGATTCTACCCAAAGGCGTTATACAGGGTCAAAAACTGGATCTGCTGCTGCGTGAATTGACTCTGCGGGCATCGCATATCACCGACTTCGACGATTTGCCGATCCCGTTTCGAGCGATTGCGTCAGATATCGTTGCCGGCGAAGCGGTCGTTCTGGCCAGCGGTGATTTGACCGAGTCGATTCGCGCGAGTATGTCGGTCCCCGCAGTGTTTGCGCCTGCACGCGTCGATGGTCGACTGCTGGTTGACGGCGGACTGATCGGCAACCTGCCCATTGACGTCATGAAAGCGATGGGTGTCGATGTTGTCATTGCTGTCGACGTTGAGTTTCCGCTCTACAAATCGGAAGAGCTCGGTTCCGTCCTGACGATATCGGAACAGATGCTGACCATTCTGATTCGTAAGGAGACTTTGCGGCAAATCGATACATTGAACGAATCCGATATTCTCATCAGACCTGAACTCGGTATTTACGCTTCAACGAATTTTGCTGACATCGTCGAAACGATCGAACCGGGTCAACAAGCCGCATTGGCGCAGTCCGGAAAATTACAAAAACTGTCCTTACCCGAGACGGATTGGGCTCAACATGTGGCGCAACGGACAATGGATTTCAATGATCAGGAGCTGCTGGCTTTTGTTCGGGTCGTTCATGATGGCAAGCTTGCTCCCGAAGTTCTGGAATCTCGGCTGAGCGTTGAGGCCGGGGACCCGATCAATACACGTCTACTGGCAGAGAACGCGAATCGGCTTTATGGCCTTCAGCTGTATGAGCACGTCGGCTACCGGCTGATCGACGAGGGCGATGGTACGGGCGTCGAGTATCGGGCTGTCGCGAAGAGCTGGGGACCGAATTTCTTGCAGTTCGGGGTTTCACTCGAGGATGACTTCGAGGGCTCTACCGGCTTCAATCTGTCTGTTCGCATGACGCGCGCCGGTCTAAACAGGCTCGGGGCGGAGTGGCGGACCGACTTGCAACTGGGTACGGATCCCGCGTTGCTAACTGAGTTCTACCAGCCGCTGAGCTTCGACTCCAGAGTATTCATCGCGCCGCGTCTGGAAGTCCGGCAATCCAATCTAAACGCCTTCTCGATGAACGACACGATCGCGCGTTATCGGGTGTCCGAAGGGGACCTGAGTCTCGACTTCGGACGGGAACTCGGTACGGTTGGCGAGTTTCGAGTTGGTGTGTATCGCGGCTTGGGCGATGCTCGCGTGAAGGTGGGTGATCCGAGTTTGCCGAACATCGACTTCGAGACAGGCGGTGCTTTCGCCAGATTCCGATTCGACTCCATGGACAATTCGCGTTTTCCGCGAGAGGGCATGCTGGCTGAGATCCTCTGGAATCTGTCACGCCCAGGATTAGGTGCCGACGACAATTTCGATACGATTGAGGGTGACTTCTCCAAAACCTGGAGTCGGGGCAAGAACAGTCTGCAATTGGGATTGAATTACGCCACCACACTCGATTCCCATAATAGCGTGCAAGACTACTTTCCCTTGGGCGGCTTCTTGAGACTGTCGGGGCTGGAGCGCGGTGAAATCGCCGGGCCGCATGCCGCTTTGACGAGGCTCGTCTATTATCGGCGAGTCGGAGATACCACGGGTGGCGTTTTCGAAACGCCGATCTATCTTGGCTTTTCGGTCGAGGCCGGAAACGTCTGGCAGACCCGATCTGAAATAGACTTCGATTCAATGCAAGTAAACGGCAGTTTGTTTGCCGGACTGGATACCTATTTCGGACCCGTTTATCTCGCCGCGGGATTCGCTGAGCGCGGTCATACGAATTTCTACCTGTTTATTGGCGCGCCGCCGCGGTAGAAGACTTAGCGAGTGATTTTTTCCAGAATCTGAGTGGGTGAATCGGTATCGCGATAGTAGCCATGCCGAGTCGCCATTTTGTCGAACGCTGCATCACGTTCCGCTTCGCTTGGATACCAATGGTGTCGTTCCCAGTCGTCACCAAGTACATTCCTTAATGTGTCCCCGATCGGCAATGAAACTCGAATACCGTAGCCTCGCTTCTGGTTGGCGATCGATTGATCGACCAAATTGTGTTGGTGGCAATATTCCACTGCTATTCCTCGTAGTCCTGGCGTGCGTGCGGTGCGAGTATACCGAATCTTCAACGGTCTGAGACATCTTCGCGAGTAAGGGTTTACTTATGATCTTTCGATTTTACACTGGCAGTCGTCCTCGATTTTGCAGAGAATACACAATCCTTATAGACGGGAAGTGGTGTGGCCGGCGATTCCACCGATAAAGATACGGAAGCAACGGGCGAGTTCTTCAGCGTCGGCGTGCCATTGCACGCGGTTCGTGCCGGTTATATCCGGCGTCGTGCGGACGAACAGCTATACAACGCTGTTGTTGCCGGTCGATATGCCCACGTCTTAGCACCCGATCGAAGCGGAAAGTCGAGCTTAATCGCCGCCACAACGGCTCGCCTGGAAAGCAAGGGTTTCAAAGTCGCCATTCTCGATCTCGCGCAGATCGGTGATCGGGACGGCGGCACTGATTCCGGACGGTGGTATTACAGCGTCGCCTATCGTCTCTTGCGGCAGCTGCGTATTCGCTACGACCTGCAATCCTGGTGGCAGGACAAGACTGTTCTTAGCAACCGCCAAAGGCTTTTCGAATTTTATTCAGAAGTTTTGCTGCAGCACGTCTCCGAGCCTATCGTCATATTCGTTGACGAGATTCAATGTATTGAGGACCTGCCGTACGCGGACGAATTGCTGACGAGTATTCGCGCTGCCCATAACGCCCGAACAACGGATCCCGATTTTTCGAGGTTGAGTTTCGTACTGCTGGGCGAGTGCGATCCGGTCAGCTTGATGCAAGAGGCTGAACTCTCTCCGTTCAATGTTACGCAGCAAGTCCTGCTTGACGACTTTTCGCGCTCCGATCTGGATCTGTTTGCCACCGAGTTGAACCTCGAACACGATGACGCCGTTGTCGCGCTGGACCGCATTTACTACTGGACGAAAGGGCAGCCGTACTTGAGCCAGAAGTTGGCACGTGCGGTCGCTCGGGATGCGGCCGGCGAGAATATCGAAGAGCGAGTCGATCGAATCGCGACCCGGGAGATCGCGGGCCGAGCTGCGCTTCACAGCGAACCACATATGAGCCATATCCATCGCTTAATAGTGAACGACAAGAAGCGCTGCGAACCGCTGCTGAATCTCTACGGAAAAATTCGCAAAGGCATTGAGGTTCCGGCCGACCTCGGTTCGCCGCTTCAGAGGCGACTGATGGCGCTTGGCTTGCTGGTCATCGATGAGGACAGCAACGTCGGCATTCGTAATCGTTTATACGAACTGGTTTTTACCGCTCGCTGGGCAAACGAAAACCTGCCGACGTATTTCAAGGTTCCCGCGATGGTTGCCGCCGTCCTTTTGCTATTTATGATGATTCCGTTTTGGTACACGCAATGGCTGCCGGGTCCGTACGCCCGAACACTGGCTGCCGACGATACAGAACTGTCAGTAGCGACGAGTGCCTACGAAAATTTTCGATCGTTCCCGGGTCACGCGGACACAGCGGAAAATCTCTATCGCAGATTCCTGGAGCGCCGGGCGCTAGCCTCAAATGAAGAAATGGAAATTCGTCAATTGGCAACGCTGGTGGCGGATCTACCGAACGCCGGTCGATTGGCGGAGGAGTTCGAAGCGGGTTTTTGGGAACGAAAAGCCAGTTTGGCCTTACGCCAGGAGAATCGAGACGATGCTTTGCTGGCAAAAATACAGTCGTTCGTTTTGCCAACAACAGTGCGCCGGCAACGAGCGGCGGCGCTTGTCAGCGATGATTATCCCTATCTGCTGGCCACGTTACCGGCGATTCCGGCCGGCACAACGGTTTTCGATCCTGTCGGTATGATCCTGACGACCGCAAGGGGCGCGGAGATTTTCCAGTTCTCGTTCACACCTCAGGGCGTCCAACGTCGAGAACCATGGACAGTTACGGCGCTTGAAGTGAATCCGCTGGTTCGCAGGGTCATTGTCGATCGCGAAGGATCTGTCGGTCGTATCGGCCTGACGCTGAATATCAGTCATTCCCGACTTTCCGATTTGCGTATCAAGATAATCGCTCCCTCCGGTCGCGCTGTTGAGATCGAGACCGGGATTGAAAGAGCATCAAGCAACGACGATATCCGGATATCGGCTCAACAACTGCGGAACCTGATCGGCGAGTCGCTGAGCGGAACCTGGAGTATCAGCGTTCGTGACGAGGCCCTCGGCGTCGCAGGACAGCTGGTTGGCTGGAATCTCAAACTCAATTCTCAGGGTGCGATCGAGTATTTTCAGCGAGGCCTTAACATTCCGGACCCGGCTGAACGTGAAACGGACAACATCTGGTTCGACTCTTCGGGCCGATACGCTGTAGCACGCGCAACGCAAAGTGATAGCGTCCGAGTTTGGGATCTGAGTTTCGCCGATCCCGTCCGCGCGATTGCACTTCCGGAGAGTGAAGTTCTAATCGGTCTGAATGCCACGGCACGGCGGTTGGTCACTGCAACACAGGACAGAATAAACCTCTGGGATACAGCGACAGGCGACCGCGTCATGACTCTCCCCGTTGGTGTCGGTAGTAATACAGCGGCTCTGACTCCGGATCGAACGCACTTGTTTGTCGAGCGTCGAGGCGACATCGAGAGTCGTCTGCAATTGTGGAATCTGGAAGATGGGAATATCGCCGCTGAGGTTGTTGTTGCCGGTGTACCCGCGCTCGTTGCGATTGACGCTGCCGGTTCCAGGGTCGCAATAGCGGATTTCGACCGGGCTGTCCGAATCTGGGATTTTCAGAGCGCTGAGTTGCTGGGTCAGTTTGACCTGCCAGCACAACCGGGCACGATTCGCCTGTCGGCTGATGGGTCTACTTTGGGCGTCATATACCCCGACACAGGCCTGTCCCTGTGGAACGTGAGCAGACCGGAGGAGCCGATGCATCAGCAACTTGGCGCCGGAGACTGGCAGATCGCTTTCTCGCCGTCGGGAAATCGGGTTGCAGCCGGCCGTCCCGACACTGGATTCAGAGTTCTTAGCAGTGTTGACGGCATGCTGGTTGGTCCTTCGCTGGGTGTTCGAAGTGACGGTCCGCCGGAGGGTTTGCTGGCCTTTAGCCAGGATGAACAGGTGCTATTGACCGGTGCCGCTGATGACAAACCGAGAATCTGGCGTGTTCCGACTCTGAGTGCCGCGAACAGCCCCACGGCGCAACCCGCTGGCCATAAGATTTGGAGCGCGTCCGCCAATCGCACCGTCGTTGCGGCGCCGGACGGTCGATTTATTGCGATCGGCGATCCCGCCGGACATGTTCATATTGTTCCGAGTGATGCGACGCTGGCTGACGTCACTGAAATGAGTGAAGACGTCAGTTTTGTCGGTCATAACAGTGAAGTTACGCTCATCAGTATCGACGCGTCCGGCTCCCTCGCGGCCAGCGTGGCCACGGATAATTCGTTGCGGCTATGGACGACAAGCAACGGAGAACCACGACCATACGTCGTCGAGATATCCGGTCCACCCGTATCGCATCTCGAATTTTCGCTCGATGGTGGTTTTATCGGCGTACTCAACGGAAGTCGAGTCCACGTGATAAAGGTCGACGACGGCCGCATTGTCGCGGAACACGATGCGGGGTCTCCGATCAGCGGCATCACATTCGCTGCGGAGAATAGCCTCTATCTGGGCGGCGACAACGGCAGCCTGCAATTGCTGGCGCGTGGCGACGACGAAAACTGGAGTGCGCAGCAAGTTTGGCAGGGTCAGGATGGCATCCGTCTATTGCGCGCCTCGCCCAAAGGAGACTTTCTGGTTTTGGTTGACCAGACTAATACGGCCAGTCAATTCAAGCTCTCCGACGGCCAGATTGGCGACGCGATCTTGCAACTGCCATCCGACGTTTACGAGCTCGCCTTCGATACGACGGGTACACGGGCCTATTTTAGAACTGCGCGTTGGGTCCATCGAGCCAGTTCTTCCGTCTCAGGCCTGAACTGGATGGACGCGATTTTTGTTTCCCCGGCACTTGACGGTGCAGGCATTGTTCACGGCAACGGAACAGCGGATACGAATGCGAGGCGCAAAATGTATTTGCCGACCGCCAAGAATGGCTATCTCGAGCTTGAAGAGCTGAAATTTGGTGGCTCATCGTCGACAGGGCTTTTCGGCAACAAAGACAAGCTGTTGCAGGAGTGGCGCGAACGACTCAGCGCAGTTCCCCTCGAAGGGTCCTGACGAGTAATTCCAGCCGCTCCGCGGTGGCGTCGGCGGGTGGGACCGCCTCGCCAATGACAATCGGCACCTTGGCGAAAAGACGCCCGGGGATTTTACGAATTCCGCCGCCTTTGCGCCGGCTGAACCAGCTGCCCCACAAACGCCCCAAGGCAACAGGAATGACGGGTACTGGTCGTCGCGCGATGATCTTTTCGATCCCGGGCCTGAAGCGCTGTACTTCGCCGTCGGGCGTCAAACCACCTTCCGGGAAAATACAGACGATATTGCCCGCCGCTAGTTCGGCATCGACTTTTTCGAAGGCTTCGTTCATTAGATCCTCGTCCTCAGCTTTGGAGGCGATCGGGATCGCCTTCGCATTGCGAAACAGAAAGCTGAGAAACGGCATCTGAAAAATCTTGTAATACATGACAAAACGCATCGGTCGTGCGACCGAGCCGCCAAGAATGATCGGGTCCATGAAACTGACGTGATTGCAGACAACGATGGCCGGACCGCTCTTCGGAATGTTGTCGAGGCCGCTGGGTCGAAGTCTGTACACGACGTTGATAACGATCCATGCCAAGAAACGCATCAGGAATTCTGGCAGCAATGAATATATGTAGATCGCAACAATAGCGTTGAAAACGGCGATGAAGAGAAACAGCTCGGGTATCGAGAAACCGGACTTGAGAATAATGATACTGACGACTGCCGCGCTGACCATGAGCAGCGAGTTGATGATGTTATTTGCGGCAATGATGCGCGACAAGTGACGGCGCTCGGAGCGTTTCTGTATCAGAGCATATAGCGGAACGCTGTAAAACCCGCCGAATGCACCCAGTAATGTCAGGTCGGCGAGAATTCGCCAACTGCCGCTGCGGTTCAGAAATTCGGCGACGGACGAAACAGTGGTAAGCGCCGCTTCAGGTTGTGCGAAATAGAGGTCGACAGCAAACAGGCTCATGCCGATCGAGCCAAACGGTACGAGTCCAAGCTCGATTCGATGATCGGACATGCGTTCGCAAAGCAACGAACCCAGTCCGACCCCAACGGCAAACGCGACCAGTAAGGCTGTAACAACGGATTCATTACCGTTGAGAATATCGGCTGCGTAAGCAGGCATCTGAATGGTCATCGCCGAGCCGAAGAACCAGAACCAGGAAATTCCGAGAATCGACAGAAAAACACTTTTCTCTTCCCGAGCGAAACTGACGATACGCCACGTTTCTTTCCAGGCATTCCAATTGATCGTCAACTCCGGGTCGACCGCTTCCGTTTTAGGGATCTGTCGACTTGTTAGATAGCCGATGCAGGCGACACCGATAAGCGTCAGCGCCAGAACGGTTTGACGATCTGCCTCATAGTCAACGGCCTCCACGCCGATAATCAGGCCGACAATGATCGCAATATAGGTTCCCGACTCGACGAGCGCATTGCCGCCGATCAATTCTTCGGTGCGCAGTTTCTGCGGCAGGTAGGCGTATTTTACAGGGCCAAACATGGTTGACTGGCAGCCCATGAGAAACAGTACGAACAGCAGCAATGAGTACTTCTGCGAAAGCAGGGCGATGGCTGCCAGCGTCATTAACGCTATTTCGAGAAGCTTGATGCGTCGCATCAGCATCGATTTCTCGTACTTGTCCGCCAGTTGACCGGCCGTCGCGGAGAACAGGAAAAAGGGCAGAATGAACAGGAACGCCGCGACGTTTGCCAGCACCGTATGGTCCATGCTCATTATCTGGACACCCTGAAATGTGATCAGGATCACAAGCCCATTGCGGAAGATATTGTCGTTTAGGGCGCCAAGGAACTGTGTGCCGAAGAAAGGTGCGAAGCGGCGCTGCTTGAGTAGCGAAAACTGGCTGGATTCTGACAAGCTTTCGTCCTTGTGGGTCAGCTGAGGGTCACTATAGCGCGAAATCTCGAGATTACCGTTCAAAACTGCGAACTCGCGTCGATATGGGAATTGAACATCTTTGCTATTATGGCCAACGTACGAGCATGATTTTTCTACCATTTGGCCAATTGATACTGAATTTTGACGATGCGAAACACTTATACACAATTGATTTTGACGCTTTTCTCCATTGGGCTTCTTGCCGGATGCGAGGGAGAGCACCGGTCTCGATCAACAACCGAGTTCCTTGAGAACCCGATTATGCTCGAGGCGGCCATGGTCCGGTGTTCTCAGGATCGATCGGCAACTCGCTACGATGCTGAATGCGTAAACGCGCGCCAGGCGGTCTCAACTATCGAAGCGGAAAAGGAAGCAGAACGCCATGCTGAGCTTGAGGCTCGATCAGAAAGTAAGCGTCGGGCGTTGCGACGAGCTCAGGCGGCGGCAACACAGGCGCGACGACGGGCGGCCGAATCAGAAAGCTTGCGAAAAGAAGCGGAGTATCTTGCCCAATTCGGCGTGGCGTTGCCCGCAGACGACCAAACAAGGGTTGGGGAAGCCGATACGGGCAATACGCCTGTGGCTGTGATCCCAGAGAGTTCGGAGTCAGCGGTTATTTCGACTGGGTCAGGTGATGCCGTGCAAGCGACGGACGGCGGAAATGCGCCGGGCAGTGTTGCGATACCGGAGGAAGACGATACGAAATCCGATCTGGACTCGATTCGCGACGAGCTGCAACGACGCAACAATGACGGCGGCGACTAGTCGCTAACGGTTGGCATCGCCCGTACGTGCAAATCTCGCTGCGGGAACGGAATTTCAATGTTGTTTTTATTGAGCGCCTTGTAGACGGCGCAATTGAGTTCGTGTGTCACTCGCCCGCGATCGACGGGTTGGGCGATCCAACCCAGTAACTCGAAATCAAGGCTCGACTCGCCAAATACCCGAAAGCGTACGCGCGGTTCAGGGCTGCCCAGAACCTCCGGATGATCGGTTGCGACACCGCCAAGCACTTCAATTACCTGATCAATGTCGCTGCCGTAGGCAACGCCGATTTTCACTCGAATGCGGTGTTGTGACGGCGGTCCGCCTGCCTCGTTTATGATCTTCCCATTGCCGATGAGGCCGTTCGGAACAGTAATTTCAACGTCGTCTCGGGTAAGTATCCGTGTGCTTCGGAGTCCGATGTCGGTGACCAGGCCGCGTTCGCCACTGTCGAGAATAATAAAGTCGCCGGCCTTGTAGGGCGCATCCATAATGATCGAAACCCCGGCGAACAGATTTGACAAGGTGTCCTTCGCGGCAAAACTGAGCGCTAGTCCGACAATACCGGCCGACGCCAGCCACGCGGTTACATCGATATTCCAGGCGAGGAAAAGAAAGTAGACGGTCAAAGCGACGAGGACAATCTTCATCACGTTATGAAGCAGTGAGAGCATGCCTGTCTGTACTATTTGACGATCCCGATGCTTGGAGAACGCTCCCACGACCAACGCCATTAATCGCATCAGCGTGTTGTACCAGACGAAAATCGCGAGTGTCTTCAGGATACCGACGGTGAGAAATGTCGGAATATCGGGTAGACCGAGGCGGTTGGTTGCCAGTGTCAGGCCCAACAGAACGAAGGACAGGAATATCGGTTTGTGGACCAGTTGAACAATCTGGTCATCAAAATCATTTGATGACTTCTGCGCGAAACGGCCCATGATTCGCGAAATGATCCAGTCTGCGATTTTGCCCACGATGATGAATAGCACCGCAATGATCGCCGCCTGTAAATAGGCGTTGGGTCCTACCAGTGCCACCAGTTGCTGTACCTGCGCCATTACGTCTTCGTATGTCATCGCTGATAAACCGGGCTAGTAGTTGGGGTCGTACTCGTCGTCGGGCTCGCCGGCGTCGGGAATACCATAGGTGCGTACTTCAGCCTGCTCTTCGTCCGACGGAGCAGGACTATTCGCGCCACCGGTTTTCATGCCCGGTTGTGTTGGCAGGCGACTGGTTTGTGCCGTCAGGATTTGCACGAATGTATTCGCGATGTCAGGCGCGATGTTCGGTGAGCTCACAAAAATCCTCTCGGGCGTCATACTGTTGGATCCATAGAAAGCAGCATTTGCCTTACGGTCCATTGTTACGCCAGCACCCTCCAGCGCAACGCCCGCGAAAAGACCGCGGCTGCGTGAATAAGAATAGACCTCGGATTTGAATTCTATGTCGGTAGAGATCCCGGTATGCCGCCCCAGCGGCCCTGCCGCGACGGACGCGTCGGCGCCCAAAGTCAGGCGACCATTCTCAATGCCATCGACACCCTTACGGGTCTTGAAGACCAGAATAATATCGGTCGATTGTGCTCCGACTTGCCAGCCGACGCTGCCGCCCGTCAGGGTGATAAATGCCGGGTTACTCCAGGAGCTGTCATCCTGGCGTATGACGATAATGCCTTTGCCACGTCTGGCGCCCAAACCGAAAGCCGCTTTGACGACATTTGGGATGACGGCCACCGCGTAGGCCCGTGAAAGCAATGCGGGTGGCACTGTCTTTTCCGGAATGCGCAGAAGCTGTTCGAGCACGTCAGCCGCGTCTCCGACACGTTTTTCTTCGCGGGAAGCCGCTTCAACGGTGCTGGTGAGCAACAAAGCAATAAGCGTTGCTGCTGCGATAAGTGGGTTCGTTTTCATGATGGCTTGGATGTCAATTTCGCTCAGGAGTTCAATGATACGCCAGCCACGACTTGCGGGCACTAACGATGTACAAGAATCGGTGGCAACGGGTAGTTCAGCGTTGCACAAACCGCGCGAACCAGTTCTGCCTCCGAAATCGACAATTTGCCGTCGTGCGCCGCTGTGGCACTGACTGCACGAAGCAGAGAATCCTGTCCTTTGCTGTTCAGACCCGTCAACGCGTCCAGGCTGTCTCCAAGTAACGCCGCGGTGTTGCTTCGGTCGGACTTGAAGTCTGTATCGTGTGCCCAGGGGCCTAATGTCTTTACGCCGGCGCGAAAGGCCGAGACTCGTTCCGAATCCGTGCTGTGACCGTAGTCAGCAAGAACCTGAAGTAGCGCAACGGCGGCCGCTTGCAGTTCGCGACGATGCCTTCGTTTCGCCCTTTGCGTTCCCGTGGGGTCTTTTGCGCGGTCGATATTGCTCATCATGACCCGATAAAAACAGAATTCGAAAAGCTCGATTTCACCGTCAATGTTCATCAGGCGAGTCGTCAAAGTCTCAAGATAAGAGAGCTCTTGTACGGGGCGTAGTTTCAGGGCAGGAAACAAAATTTCCAATAGTGGCAATCGATATTCTGCGCCAACGGTTGATAACTCATCAAAATACGTCTTCACCAGTTGTGCCCGTTGCTCGCCGAGTTGCTCCCGGACCAACGCAAACTGCTGATCAGTTACTTTTCCCGAATGATCGAGGACAAGAGAAACCGCAAGAAGGAACGCGAAATCAGAGGAATGTGCTGCACTATAAAGCGTCTCAGGAATCGAGCGGCGCAAGTCGCGGGCGAATTCAACATGTTCGTTCTGCGGCTGACCGACCGTCTCCGCGATCGAATCTGCAAGGACTTTGGTTCCACCGCTGGCAATTGCAGTTGAAACGTCGCCGCTGAACGAAGACGTCTGCCCGCCGGCATCAATATCAGAATCAACGACCACCCGTCTTCGTCGCTGATCGACGCGTGGGTAATCGCCTTCTTTGAAGCCAGGCTCCAATGCTCTAATGCGATCACCCAATGGTGGATGTGTCGCGAAAAGTCCCATGAGGTTTGACCCGGTGCCGAACAGCATGTGGCTAACCTCTTCCGGATCTGCCGCATTGATCCTGGAACCCGCGCTGTAGCCACCGATTTTTTTCAATGCGCCGGCAATTCCCTCGGCTTGACGGGTAAATTGAACGGCCGAAGCATCGGCCAGGTATTCACGCTGCCTCGATACGCTGGCTTTGATGAGTCGCGCAAAAAATACGCCGATGGCACCAAGAATGGTCAGGCCCAATCCGACGCCGATGACTGCGGGGTGGACTCGATTACGGCGACTGAACAGGCCCTGTGAACGGTAGCTTCCGCGCAAAGCCATTCGGCCGACCAGTCCAATGGACATGATTCCGAACAATACGCCCATCAGGCGAATATTGAGTTTCATATCGCCATTCAGGATATGACTGAATTCGTGTGCTATGACGCCCTGCAGTTCGTCGCGATCGAGAGTCTCGAGCGTGCCGCGTGTAACGGCAACGGCCGCATCGCTCGGTGAGAAGCCAGCCGCGAATGCGTTGATGCCTTGCTCTTCTTCAAGCACGTAAATTTCAGGGACGGGCACACCGGATGCGATAGACATTTCTTCGACGACGTTTCGGAGCCGCCGACGAAGCGGGTCCTGAACGGATGTTGGCACCAATGTGCCACCGAGATCGGCCGCGACTCGACCACCGCCGGATGACAATCTAGAAGTCTTGTAGAGCGTCGATCCAACGATAAAGAGCGTCGTGATGACGGCCGTTGCCAACAAAATAGGCATCCGCTGTTGCGGCGCCGTTCCTGTAGTCAGGGAAAAGGCGAAACCCACAATGAAGGTCACGCCGGCGACGATGGCGATCGTTGCGACGATATAAGCAAGAACCAGGCGCCGCGTTGTACGGCGCGCCTGATCCTGAGCGTCGAAGAAATTCACTTATCTGAGGTGTTCTAAAAAGACACTTCAGGTGCGGAGCGCATTTCCTCAGATTCGATTTCAAGGAAGCTGGCGAGATTGAAGCTGAAGAATCCCGCGATGAGGTTATTCGGGAAGTTCTCGACCGCGTTGTTGAAAACGAGAACAGCATCGTTGAATGCCTGCCTCGAAAACGCCACCTTGTTTTCAGTACTCGAGAGCTCTTCCTGAAACTGCATCATATTTTGATTTGCTTTGAGATCAGGATAAGCTTCGGAGAGTGCAAACAGTCGGCCGAGGGCACTACCCAATGCGCCTTCGGACGCGCCCAGTTTTTTCATGGCTTCTGCATTAGCAGGATCCGCTTTGGCGGCATCGAGATCGGCAACAGCATTATTTCGAGCTTGTACGACGGCTTCAAGAGTTTCGCGCTCGTGTTTCATGTAGCCCTTGACTGCCTCGATCAGATTCGGAATCAAGTCGTAGCGGCGAGTGAGTTGCACGTCGATTTGCGCAAATGCGTTCCGAACCCGGTTGCGTTTATTGACGAGGCCGTTATAGATACCGACAGCCCAAAAACCTATCGCTGCAATAATGCCCAGGAATATCAAGAATGAAATCACTGTTACGCTCCTTCTTCAAAGGTTGTGAAGCCAAGCATAACCTCAGGCTTGGACTAAAACTAGCGGTGCTGCTGTCGCTGGCCCCATTCCCGTTGCAGGCGGAATGGCTGGGTGATGCACGGCCGATGATGGGTACCGAAGTTAGCGTTTATCTCTGGAGCGATGACGATGAGGCAGGTCGTGCCGCTTTAGAGAGTGTTTTTCAGGAGGCGGGTCGTATAGACCGACTCATGAGTACCTACAAAGATGATAGCGAAATCTCGAAAATCAACCGCGAGGCAGCGAATGGCCCCGTTCGATCCGGACCTGAGTTGTTCGACCTGATTGCACGCTCTTTGGAAATATCGACTCTGACACAAGGATCGTTCGACATTACTTATGAGAGTGTCGGGCAACACTATGATTTCAGAGCACGCCAACGTCCCGACGAGGTGACGGTCGAGTCCGAGCTTGAAAATATCAATTATCGGTACGTGATTCTGGATGCGGCGGCAGGCAGTGTTGCTTATCGAAAGGAGGGCGTACGCATCAATCTCGGGGGAATCGCCAAAGGTTACGTCGTTGAGCGTGGTATCAGTATTCTTCGAGCGAAAGGCATACGAAATGCGATTGTGACCGCGGGCGGGGACTCCAGATTGCTCGGCGACCGTCTTGGGCGGCCATGGATAGTCGGCATTCGAGATCCTCGGATTGATGGTGAGGTCGCGATTTCTGTGCCGCTGGAGGATGAAGCGATATCGACGTCCGGTGACTACGAGCGATATTTTGATGAGGATGGTATCCGCTATCACCACATCATCCACCCGAGTACGGGTGAGCCTGCCAGCGGTGTGCACAGTGCAACCGTCATTGGGCCGGACGCTGTGACCACCGACGCCTTGTCGACCAGCGTATTCGTGATGGGCGTGGACAAAGGGCTGCGTATGATCGCGTCACTGCCCGACTATGAAAGTATCGTCATTGATTCCGATGGGCAGGTTTTCTTTTCTGACGGCCTGCAGCAACCCACCGTTCCCACGGCAGACTAGGCCGCAAAAAAACCGCTAATGTCGCTGAAAGGCGACGGCTTTTCACTTTAAATTCAGGTTGATACGCCTATTATAGGTGTCTGGATAGCGGTGAAAAAAATCTTTGGGAATAATGTCGATTTAACGTAATCTGTGACGATTGCGTTAATTTCCTGTCTCAGAAATTAAGCACCATTATGTTTAGGAAAAACGGGTTGTGTGACGATTATCACGGCTCAGGATCGCTGTGACTGTCACCATTCATGGTCGCCGGAAGGAACCGGGCAAGCAAAACAAGGAACGGACTGATGAAAATCAAGAACTTAACATTAGGGCTATTGATAACTGCATTTGCGGCAACCGCGCTCGCGTCTTCGGATCTGGAAGGCAAGGCGGCGCCGGACTTCGCTCTCAAGAGCTCGACTGGTGAGAACCTGCGCCTGTCGGAGTTTCGCGGCGATGTCGTGATGATCAATTTCTGGGCCACCTGGTGCGGACCGTGTCGTCAGGAAATGCCGTTGCTTGACGAGCTATACGCGCGCTATGAACGCGTTGGATTCAATTTGTTGGGCGTGAACATCGATGATGATTCTCGCCGGGCAATGCAAATGATTGAGGAACTTGGTGTCGATTTTCCGGTGCTCTTCGATGCAAGAAAAGAGGTCAGCAAGCTTTATAAAGTCGATGCGATGCCGGTCACTGTACTTGTTGATAGAGAGGGCAAGGTGCGCCACGTCCATCATGGATACAAACCCGGATACGAAGAAAAATATCTCGATCAGATTCGTTCATTGCTCAGAGAGTAACGAAGGCGCCTGTTGGCAGGAGAAAGGATAGTGACGAAGACATTAATCAGCCTGATCGCCGTAGCGGCATTAGCATTTAGCATAACGGCAGCGGCTCAGGACAATGAGGAAGCAGAATCCCGGCAGGAGTTCCGCAGCATCGATAAGGATGTGCAGACTCTGAAGAAGGAAGTTCTTGATCTGAACCGAGATCTGTTCCTGCTTGAGGAAGAGTTGCTGTTTCCGGCGAACTCCCAAGTCGCTTTCTTTATCTCCATGGATGTCGGTGAGTACTTTGAAGTCGATTCCGTGAATATCAAGATCGACGGTAAAGACGTTGCGAATTACCTTTATACCGAACGCGAAGCGGACGCATTGGTTCGTGGTGGCGTTCACCGCGTACACATGGCGAACCTGAAGACGGGTGATCACGAGCTGGTCGCTATCTTCACCGGCAAAGGACCGCATGTTCGAGACTACCGACGTGGTGCAACGCTGAATTTCAACAAAGGAATCGGCGCGAAGTACGTCGAGTTGGAAATCACCGACCGCGTGAAGAAGCAGCAGCCCGAATTCGTCATCAAAGAGTGGGAGTGATACTTGCTCCGAGGTTGCTCCATAGCTAGTCGCATTCGCGCAGGTTTAATACTCTTGGTGTTAGCAGCGCCGGCTGCCTATGCGGCGAAAATCGATAAAGAACCGATCGTAGTTCAGGATCCGCAATACGGTGAGGTGCTTTTTCACTTCTATCAGGAAGACTATTTCCCGGCGATCGTAAAGCTACTTGCGGCGAAAGAGCGGCAGCAGCTGGATGATCATGCTGAAGACTCCGAACTGCTGCTCGGTGGCATGTACCTGTCCTACGGTCATCATCTCGAGGCTGCGGCAATTTTTGAACGCATGCTGGCGGATAATGTTTCGACTGAAATTCGTGACCGCACCTGGTTTTTCCTTTCCAAGATCTGGTACCAACGCGGCTATCTCGACAAGTCTCAGGAAGCGCTTGGCTTCATCGAGGGCGAGCTGCCCAAGAATCTGCAACGTGAGGCGTTGATGCTCGAGGCGCAAATTTTGATCGACGCGGGCGAATATGATCGTGCGATCGCATTACTGCAAAACTGGAAAGGCAAGACGGAGTGGGCGAGCTACGCGAAATTCAATGTCGGCGTCGCTCTGGTGCGCAGTGGGCGAATTGAAGAGGCACGGGCTTTACTGAACGACCTGGGCAATCTCAACCCATTTAATGACGAGCTAAGCGCACTACGGGATAAGGCAAATCTCGCTTTGGGATACGCGTTGCTGCAGGACAAGCAGCCGCTGGCGGCGAAAGCGCCTTTGCAACGCGTGAGACTTGAAGGCCCGTTTTCGAATAAGGCGCTTCTGGGTGTCGGCTGGGCCGATGCCGAGCTCGACAATTATCAGCGTGCGCTGGCGCCCTGGATGGAGCTACGTGGCCGGGATCTTCTGGATTCGGCGGTGCAGGAGTCCATGCTGGCTATTCCCTATGCGATGGCGCAGCTGGACTCGATTAGTCAGGCCGCGGATCACTATTTGAACGCTATCGAAGCGTTCTATGATGAGTCGAGTCGACTGGACAGAACCATCGCTCACATTGAGTCGGGCGATATGTTCGATGAGTTTCTTACGACTGGCCCATTGGATAGCACCGGCTGGTATTGGCAGTTGGAGCAACTGCCGGAAGGGCCCGAAGCGCGATATTTGTTTCACTTGCTGGCCTCGCATGAGTTTCAGGAAGGCCTCAAGAATTATCGAGACTTGAATTATCTCTATCAGAACCTCGATGCTTGGCAGGGTAGCGTCGATGTTTACGGCAACATGCTGGAAACCCGCAAAGAGGCGTACGAACAAAGGCTGCCGCGTGTTGAAGATGCGCTGGCTCGCGCGGATCTTGATGGCATGGTCAATCAGAAGCTCGAATTTGACTCGACCCTCAACAATATTGCAGAAAGCCAGGACTGGCTCGCGCTCGCCACTGGTTCCGAGTTCGAAATGTGGGGCGAGATAACGGGCCTGGAGAATACGCCAGCATTGCGTGCAGATATTCCCGAGGCCGCCGAAGTACGCGACAAGATTCAGCTCTTGAAGGGCGTTTTGCAGTGGCAGCTGGAAAGAGAGTTCAAAGATCGATTGTGGAGAATTCGACGCAATCTCAATGATGCCGGTGAGGCTCTGGTCGCGACGCAGCGATCACGTCGTCAGATTGATGAAACGATACGCAATGAGCCCTTGCGATTTGAAGAGCTGAGCAATCGCGTTTACGGTCTGGCACCACGCATTGAAGGCATGAAGATGAGTGTCGAAGACGCACTCTCTGAGCAACGTACGTTCTTGCAGTCGATTGCGGTTGGCGAGCTCCAGGCACAGAAACAGCGTTTGGATGTCTACACCATCCAGGCGCGTTTTGCGTTAGCGGCAATTTACGATGTGGCCGCTACCGAAGAGGAGGCGATCCAGTGATCTCGCGTCCTGTCCTTACCGTGTTGATTGCGATATTTCTTGTCGTGGCGGTGACGCCGGCAAGTGCGGCGCGCGTGAAAGAAAAGGACACGATCAAGAGTCTTGAAAATAAAGAGATCGATATCCGAAGAGGAAATGTAATCCTCGGAAGTTCCGATCTCGCACGTGAGAATTACCGCGCGTTTCTTGATCTGGTTACCGACGATCCGGAGCTGCGAGCGGAGGCCATGCGCCGACTGGGCGATCTCGAGCTTGAGGCTACTGAGGCCGAGCAACTAACAGAGAATCTCGATGCGCTGGATAGCGCGGGTTATAACAATGCAGTCGGTCTGTATCAGCAATTGCTGGAGGCTTATCCGGATTACCGCCGCAATGATACGGTGTTGTATCAGCTGGCTCGCGCCTATGAGATCGGCGGTCGCACTGACGAGGCGCTCGAAGTTCTTGAGCAGCTGGTAGGCAAGTACCCGGACACGTTGTTGATCGATGAAGTGCAGTTTCGTCGCGGTGAGATGTTGTTCTTGCGCAAGCGCTACAATGAGTCAGAAGCGGCCTATCAAGGCGTCGTCAGATATGGCGAGGAATCCCGATTCTACGAACAGTCGCTCTATAAACTGGGTTGGTCGCAATTCAAACTGGCCTGGCATGAAGATAGTCTGGTGCCGTTTTTCGAATTGCTCGATCGCAAAGTTGGCGATATCGAGATTGGGGAGGGCGAAGAACGCCTGCAGAGCCTGAAGCGTGCGGAACGTGAACTGGTTGAAGATACTTTCCGTGTATTGAGTATCAGTTTTTCCTACATGGAAGGTGCGACCGGCATCGATTCCTTCCTTGCGGGTCGTGGGAACCCTCATTACAGCTACATCATTTATAGCAATCTCGGCGATTTGTATCTCGAAAAGGAACGGTATCAGGACGCGGCCGTTACCTATGAGGCTTTCGTCAATCAAGATCCGTATCACGCCAAAGCACCGTTGTTGCAGGTCGAGGCAATTGAAGCCTACAAGCAAGGCGGATTTCCGAGTCTGGTATTGGAAGGCAAGAAGGACTTCGTCGAACGCTATGGTATGGACGGTGAGTTCTGGGTTCGAAATCCTCGCGAAAGCAATACCGAGGTTGCCGCGTATCTGAAGGCGAATCTGACGGACCTCGCTCAGTACTACCATGCCGAGGCACAGAAGGATGGCGAGATCAGCGACTACCAGCAAGCGGCGAACTGGTATCGCAAATACCTTGCGTACTTTCCAGGCGAGGCGGATTCTGCCAATACAAACTTTCTGCTAGCGGAAATTCTTTTTGAGAGTCAGGATTTTCGAGCGGCCACTATTGAGTACGAACGTACCTCTTACGAATACCCGGCGCACGAAAGATCGGCCGAGGCTGGTTATGCGGCGATTCTCGCCTATCGTGAGCACGAGAAAGTCCTCGACGGCGGAACGCAAAATCAGTGGCACGCGGACTATCTGGACAGCGGGCTGAAGTTCGCGGATACCTATCCGGAGCATCCCGAGTCTGGCGCCGTATTGACGACCGTGGCCGAAGACCTGTTTCAACAAGATCAGTTTGATCTTGCGATTGCGGTCGGTGAGGCGGTTGTTGCCAAGCAACCTGCGGTGGACGGGAAACTCCTGAGAACGGCCTGGACTGTAATTGCGCATTCGCACTTTGATCTCGAGAACTTTGCGGTCGCAGAAAATTCCTATTACAGCTTGCGAAGCTACACGCCAGCGGATGACCAGATGGCGGGTCAGGAGATCAAGGACCGCATCGCGTCGTCTATATACAAACAAGGCGAGCAGGCGCGCGACAGCGGCGATCTGGAAACTGCCGTTACACATTTCACACGCCTCGGGCAGGTTGTCCCGGATTCAGGTATTCGAGCGACAGCGGAGTACGATGCCGCCGCCGCTCTGATCAATTTGCAGGCCTGGGACAGAGCATCCGGTGTATTGGAACGATTCAGATCGGACTATCCTGACAGTGAGTTCGCTGAGGACGTAACGCAGAAATTGGCGGTCACCTATCTTGAGGCAGGCCGATCCGGTGAAGCCGCGGCAGAGTTTGAACGAATTGCGGACACAGAGTCGAGCGGCGATGACGTGCGACGTGAGGCATTGTGGAAGGCGTCCGATCTATATAAAGACTCGAGTTCACAAGCAGATGAACGACGTGTCCTGAACAACATTCTCGTCCGATATCCGAATCCATTATCAGAATCCATCGAGGCCCGATTCCGCTTGCTCGAAATCGCACGACAGACCGGCAACACTGCCGAAGTCAACGCACGCCTCGAGGAGATTATTCAGGTCGATGCGAGGGCGGGAGCACAACGCTCGGATCGCACGCGGTTCCTGGCAGCCAAGGCGTCTCTTGAGTTGGCCGAACCTGTACGCAAGCGATTCGAAGTCGTCAAATTGTCGCAGCCGCTGGCGGACAGTCTGAGGTTAAAGAAGACATTGATGGAAGACGTCATCGCCGCATACACCGGGGCAGCCGATTACGGCGTTGCCGAAGTTACGACGGCCGCAACATTCCGTCTCGGCCAGGTTTACCAGCAGTTTAGTTCCGATCTGATGGCATCCGATCGGCCGGCCGAGCTGGACGCGGACGCAATGGAACAGTACGAAATTCTGCTCGAAGAACAGGCTTTCCCATTCGAAGAAAAGTCGATCGATTTGTATAAAGCAAATGCTGATCGGGCATCGAATGGTGTTTATGACGAGTGGGTACAGAAGAGTTTTGAGCAACTGGCATTGTTGATGCCGGCACGATATGCGAAAGAGGAGCGCAGCGAAGATGTTTTTACAGCGCTTTATTAATAGAGCAGCGGTTATTTCTCTGCTCATAGCCGCACTGTTATTTGCGGGTTGTGGCGGATCTTCGCCGGTGCGGAGCTCGCCGGGGACGGAGCAATCCGGACGGGCGGATGCCCCACCATCTGGCGGCGAATCTGCTATGGCCATTCCGCCGGCTGTCCTGACGTTGTTTGAACAGGCAACCGCGTCAATGGCTGCAGGCGATTTCATCGATGCAGAGCTCAGATTCAAGGAGTTCTTGCTGCAATATCCGAGTTATCCGGGTGCACACGTGAACCTGGCGATCATTCACGCGAGCAGCGGAAATGACGCCGCCGCGAGGGCTTCTGTTGACGCCGCATTGGCGCTGGAGCCCAATCACGCCGCCGCACTGAACCAATTGGGCATGCTACTTCGCAGAAATGGCAATTTTTTGGAGGCAGAAGCCGCTTATTTGAAGGCCGTCACAGTTTCGCCCGAGTACGCCTTGGCACACTACAACCTAGGGGTTCTTAACGAACTGTACTTGCAGCGTCTGGATGTAGCGCTGCAGAACTTCGAAACCTACCAGTCACTTGTTGGCGAAGATAAACAGGTAGCGAAGTGGATCAAAGATCTGACGCGTCGCGTAGCGGCGAATCAGCGTACGGCAAACGTGGCGGACTGATGGTCATGAGGATGATTGTTTATTCAAGCAAGCAGTTGCTCGGAACCGGAATCATGCTCGCCATGTTACTGGCAGCGTTTGCTGTTTTTGCACAGGAAGAGCTGGAAGATATTGGTCCGGCCGTGGATACCTCGGCGAATGAACCGGCTGGAGTTTCTGCAGCAGATGACGAGGACCTTGAGCCAGCGGTTGATACGTCCGCGAGCGTTACTGATATAACGCGTCGCACGACGGGAAGCCAGGTGATGGATTCAATTGAGTTGGGTCGCACCGAAATTACGGGCAACCAGGAGTTGCCGAAAGTTTTGTATATTGTGCCCTGGAAGAAATCGGACCCCGGGGACTTGATGGGACTGCCCGTCAATACGCTGCTCGATGAGGTGCTGGCACCGATCGACAGAGAAGAGTTTATCAGGCAGGTCGATTATCACGGTGACCTGTACGGAGAAGTTGAACAAGAGTAGGAGCGCGTCCCACGCGCGAATATGTACAAGCGTGTTTTCCCGTCAAGCGGGATCGAGATACGCGTAAATGAAAACTGTTTTTAGAGGTGCAGACGGAAGTCTGCAAGAGACGTTAATTCTGTTTTAAGAGGAGCAGACAAATGAGCACCATAGTGCGTTTTTTCCAGGATGGCGGAGCATTCATGATCCCCATTCTGTTGGTTTTTGGTTTCGGCGTCGCGATTGCGATTGAGCGCTGGACCTACCTGACGGTGTCGGGTGCGAGCAATCGCACGTTGTGGAAGAAAATCGTGCCGTTTTTGAAGGCCGGTAACTTCCAGGAAGCCGCTCAGCACACCGCAAAATCCAAAGCAGCCATCGGATCCATCCTGACTTACGGCTTGTACCGCGTTAAGTCAGCTCGCCGTCGCGACGACATTGAAAAAGCGATGGAAGAGAGCCTGATGGAAGTCGTGCCGCGTCTTGAGAAGCGCACGCACTACATTGCGACGCTAGCCAATATCGCGACATTACTGGGACTGCTCGGAACGATCATTGGTTTGATCGCAGCGTTTACTGCGGTTGCCGAGGCAAACCCGGCGGACAAGGCGGATATGCTGTCAGCATCTATTTCAACTGCGATGAACACGACGGCGTTCGGTCTGATGGCCGCGATTCCGCTGCTGCTGATTCATGCGTTGCTGCAAACCAAGACGAATGCCTTGGTCGACAGCCTCGAGATGGCGAGCGTCAAGTTCTTGAACGCAGTTACCGAGCGTCAGCTTAAGTCGTCCGGAGGGGTATAAATCATGATGCGTAGCCGCAGAGGCGGCCGACGTTATAACGACGATACGGCTGAACTCAACATCACGGCGTTCATGAACCTGATGGTTATTCTGGTTCCGTTCCTGCTCATTACCGCGGTGTTCTCGCGATTGGCAATTCTCGAATTGAATTTGCCAGGCTCCTCTTCTGAGCCCGTGGAACCGCAGGATCAGGTATTCCAGTTAGAGGTCATCGTTCGGTCTGACAAGATCGAAGTGGGTGATCGCAACCAGGGTTTGTTGGGTATCTACCCGAACACCGATGACGGCTACGATTTTGGTGCTGTTGGCGCAAAACTTGCGCAATTAAAAGTGCGTTATCCGGATAAGACGGAGGCGTCAATCCTGCTGGAGCAGGAAATTGCCTACGACACGTTAGTGCAGATTATGGATACCGTTCGGGTGTCCGTTGAGGTTGAATCCGGTGAAGACGATGAAAAGACGCTGGTTCGTTCGGATCTGTTCCCGGATATTTCGATCGGCGACGCGCCGGTCCTGGCGGGAGGTGCCTGATGGTTAAGTCCGGTCGCGCCAAACGCATGGAAAAGCACCACAAGCGCCACAAAGGCACCGGTGCCCTGAATCTCGTCTCATTGATGGATATCTTCACGATTCTTGTGTTCTTCCTGCTTGTCAATTCGTCGGACGTTCAAACGTTACCGAATGCGAAGGAACTGCAATTGCCGGAGTCGATTGCTGAAGAGAAAGCCAAAGAGACAGTGGTCATCCTGATCGGTCAGACCGACCTCATCGTGCAGGGCACGCCGGTTGCCAAGATCGCCGACATTTTAGCGACCAAAGGCAATGACATCCCTGAGCTACGTGAAGCACTGCTGTCACAAAATGACCGCGTACTTCGCCGCGAAGCTCAGGAAGATATCGCCGGTCGCGAGGTCACCATCATGGGCGACAAAGACATTCCGTACCGCTTGTTGAAAAAGGTCATGGCGACCTGCACAGAGTCGGATTACGGGCGAATATCGCTGGCAGTGCTGCAAAAGAGTTCCGACGAACTCAGCAACATTCAGGCATCACGCTAGGCGCAGGGACGACTGGGAGTCACGGAATTGGATCTACCGTTTTACAGAGAATTTGACCTGCCCTGGACAACTGGCCGGAGCCAGGACAAAAAATTCCAGCGCTTGCTCGGGATCATATTCCTGATATGTGCGGTGCTCACTATTGTGTGGCCGTTCATTCCTGTCCCGGAGCCGGATCCCTTCGATGTAGACGAGATTCCGCCGCGTATCGCCCAATTGCTATTGGAAGAAAAGCCACTGCCGCCGCCGCCGCCCGTGGTGGAGGAAGAACCTGAGCCAGAGCCGGATGATCCGGAACCTGAGCAGGTTGTGGAAGAAACGCCTGAGCCGGAACCTGAGCCTGAGCCGGAGCCGGAGCCTGAAATTGATCGAGAAGAGGTAGCTCGAGAACAAGCGCAAGCCGCTCTTATGCCGTTCGCTGAAGACCTGGCGGATCTCGTCGACAATAAACTATTGGACCAGGTTGCTGATGATCGCGACCTGACCGCATCGGTTGGCGAGGCTGAGCGAAATGAACGCTCCATGATTACATCGAAAGTCGGCACTGCGTCCGGTGGTATCAATACCGCGGCGATGAGTCGCAACACCGGCGGATCGGGCATTGCCGGACGCAATACTACGCGCGTTGCCAGTCCTGTTGCCGGTATTGGCCAGCCGGGTGGCAGCGCAAGTCGCTCAGGATCCAGTGGCAAGGCTTCGCGTTCGCGTGAGGAAATTGAACTGGTCTTTGATAAGAATAAGGGCGCTATTTTCGCGCTCTACAATCGTGCGTTGCGCAGGGATCCGTCCCTCGAAGGTAAGCTGGTTCTAAAGCTTACGATCGATCCGAACGGTGTGGTGTCGTTCTGCGAAGTTGTATCCAGCGAGCTGGGTGACGCAGAACTTGAGCGCAAGCTTGTCGCCCGCATCAAGATGTTCCGTTTTGAATCCAGAGATGTCGAAGCGATAACGACAACAAAACCGATCGATTTCTTCCCGGCTTAATAGTCCGTATTGCTCCAAATCGGGGAGCTGTTCGAAAAGCAGAATGCCGGATAGCATTGTTGCAGCCTTAGTACAGCATTAGACTAGGGCTATGAAAAACATAAGCAGAATAATCATCGCGACATTGGCGATCGTCAGTGGTAGCTCCGCTCTATACGCCGAAATATCGATCGAGCAACTGGTCGAACAAGCGCGCCTCGCTGAGAGCGATGTTGCCGTTAGCGAACTACCTCGCTGGAATGGCGCCCACAAAATCCTGATCTGGGACATCGGCATGGATCTCTCGAGCCTGGCTGATGGAACGCCTGGTGTGGAGTTTGTCTTGGCTGAATCAGCGAAGGAGGCCTTGCAACACGTGAGTGATGTCGACGCGATGATCGGTTTCTGTGCGCCCGAACTCATCGATGCAGCGAAGAACCTGGTTTGGGTACAGATCTATTGGGCAGGGGTCGAGCGCTGCTTGTCCGTCGAAGATCTTGCCGACGGCACCGTCGTTTTGTCGAACATGCAAAAGATGTCGTCACCGGTGATCGCAGAACATGCGATCGCAATGATGCTTTCACTCGCTCGCAACCTGCCGCAGTTCGTGAACAGAATGGACAGTGGCGATTGGGCTGGCAGCAGAGGCAATGCAGATGGCATGAGGTCTATCGCGGGCAAAAAGCTCCTGGTTGCCGGCCTTGGCGGCATTGGCGCAGAGGTTGCGCGGCTGGGTGCAGCCCTCGGTATGAGTGTTTCCGGAACTCGAAACAGCTCCCGGAGCGGTCCTGACTATGTCGAATACGTGGGTTTGTCTCACGAATTGCTGGCATTGGCTGCCGAAGCCGATGTCGTCGTAAATGCGCTGCCATTAACGGATAGTACCCGCGGACTGATGGACGAAGAATTCTTTGCCGCGATTAAGCCGGGCGCTATCTTCGTCAACGTTGGCCGCGGAAAAACGGTCGTTACCGATGCTTTGGTTGCTGCTCTGGAGTCGGGGGCGGTGTCGGGCGCCGGTCTGGATGTGACTGATCCCGAACCGCTGCCGAGCGACAGCGCATTGTGGACCAGAGATGATGTGATCATCACACCGCACGTAGCCGGTACTGGCGGCGAACGTGAGCGGCACGTTGTTTTGTTGCGGGAGAATTTGCGGCGCTACATTGCGGGCGATCGGCTGCTAAATGTCGTCGATCCGAAGAAAGGCTACTAGGCGTTCTCGATGCGTATTGAACCTTCTGGCCGCAGAACGACTCTGGATGGCGCAACCCGTCGCCGCATCTATTTGTTCCGGCATGGTTCAGTCGACTACATAGACAGTGATGGCAACGTTGTCGAGGATACCGACAGCGTCAAACTCAATGCTACAGGGCGAGCGCAAGCCGTCGCCATGTGTGACCTGTTTGCCGGCGTATTGATCGACAAAGCAGTTTGCTCGGGCTTGCCTAGAACGAGACAGACGGGCAAAGCAGTGTTGGGCTCGCGTGAAATTGATTTGGAGATTAATCCCGGTTTTGTCGAGATTCGTCAGCTCAGAGGTGAAACCTCAGAGCCCTACGATCTCGTCACCGACGTGGCCTTTTCTCACTTTCGCGCGACCGATGCAGAAGCGCAGTATCTCGGCGGAGAACGATACAGCGACTTCTATGCGCGCATCCAGTCCGCGGTCGAAGGCGTGCTGGCGGACGACTCCTGGCACAATCTTGCCGTGTTCGCGCACGGTGGGACCAATGCTGCAGTTCTCGGTTGGGTGACGGGACTGGGTTGTTCCGCGTTCGGAATTCTGGACCAGGCGACCTGCTGTTTGAACGTCATCGATTTTGATATGGATGAGGACGGGCAGGTCCTGCGAAAAACAGTCCGGGCAATGAACGTCACCGCAGATGATCCCGCAAAAGGCGATCGACATTCTGGTGACATGGAAACGATAGCGCACTGGTTGCTGCAGAAAAATGGCGAGATTGGAGCAGAATAATGCCAGCGCTTAAGTTGAGCGCTAAAGCAATGCACGACAAGCTGGCGGCGCTCGGTGATGCAACCATCGCTGAACATTCAACGCGGTTTTTTAAAACGGGTCCAGGAGAATACGGAGAAGGCGATCGCTTTCTTGGCATTCGAGTGCCAGTGCTCAGAGCACAGGCGAAGAAGAATCGAGGCGTGCCGTTGAAGGCTATCCTGTGCCTGCTGAAGTCGAAATGGCATGAAGAAAGACTGTTCGCAGTGCTGTTGCTGGTTCAGGAATACCATCGCGGCTCGGAGGAGC
The DNA here is from genome assembly GCA_964568835.1 of uncultured Woeseiaceae bacterium. Taxonomy (GTDB): domain Bacteria; phylum Pseudomonadota; class Gammaproteobacteria; order Steroidobacterales; family Woeseiaceae; genus UBA1847. The sequence goes on from CAZMRZ010000003.1 coordinate 73,105, forward strand.
AGAAGAACGCGATATACGATGCCTACCTTGCGCACCGTCAGTACGTGAACAACTGGGATATTGTCGATAGCTCGGCACACCTGATCGTCGGGCCACATCTTGATGATGCCAAACGCGATATTTTGTACGAACTGGCCGAGTCTGAACGACTCTGGGACCGCAGAATCGCGATGATGTCTACTTATCATTTCATTCGCCAAAAAGAGTTCAAAGACGCATTGCAAATTGCACATTTGCTGCGAAATGACGTGCACGATTTGATCCACAAGGTTGTGGGTTGGATGCTGAGAGAAATCGGCAATCGCGATCGTGAGGCCGAAGAGAAGTACTTGCTGAAGCACTACAAGAAAATGCCGCGAACAATGTTGCGTTACGCGATCGAAAAATTTCCCGAAGCACGCCGCAAGGCCTATTTGAATGGAAGCATCTGAAGGATTCCCGCCTGTAGAGCGCGGCGACGCTCGCGTTCTCGTGCTCGGCAGCCTGCCGGGCGTAAAATCGATTGCAGAGCAGCAGTACTACGCGCATCCGCAAAATGCCTTTTGGCCGATCATGAATGAGCTGTTCGAGGTGGCCGGCGATTACGACAAACGATGTGCGGGCCTTCTAAGGTACAGAATCGCAGTTTGGGACGTCCTGCGCGCATCGGTTCGACCGGGAAGTCTGGATGCCGATATTCAAACCACGACAGCCTCAGCCAATGACTTTGGCGCCTTTTTTGAGGCGCATTCCGAGATCGAAATTGTCGCGTTTAATGGCAAAAAGGCAGAGCAGCTGTTTTATCGCATGGTCGCAGTCGAACATCGCCAACTGCATCGCCATATCGGTCTACCCTCTACAAGCCCGGCGTACGCCGCGATGCCGTTTGAGGGTAAGCTCGGATTATGGAGGGCTGGGCTCAAATCGGTTTTGCGTGCAGCTAAAGAGGAACCAGAATGACAGGAGTCAGTACATGAGTGGAAACGCTATTTTCCTGCCTATGTTGGCAACAATGACGTTGACGGCTTTGGTGTGGTTTTACATGTATGCGCGCCGGATCCCGGCGATGCGTCGAGCACGCGTGAGTGTTCAAACGTATACGACACCGGATAAGATCAACGAGGTTTTGCCCGAAGAGATTAACTACCCGGCAAACAACCTCAAGAATCTATTTGAAGTCCCGATTCTGTTCTACGGTCTGTGTCTTTATCTGAATGTCTCCGGTAACGTAGACACAGCGTATGTTGTGGCCGCTTGGTTGTTTTTCGTATTTCGCGTCTTTCATAGCATTGTGCATTGCGGCAGCAATATCGTCATGCTGCGTTTCTACTTGTATGCCGCGTCGGCGTTAGCACTATGGTTCATGCTTGGTCGGGCATTTTTGGCAGAACTGGCAGTTTATTTATGATTATCGATCAAGGACGCTGAGATGATGGAAGGAACGACACGCCTGCAACGAATACTGCGTGAGGGGCTGGTCCTCGGATTGCTCCTGGTTGGAATACTGGCGGCTCGATCAACATTCGCCGATCATTATTACGTGCCGTCGGGCTCAATGGAGTACACGTTGATCGCTGGTGATCGTGTATTCGTTGACAAACGAGCCTATGGGCTTCGTGTTCCGTTCACCAACTTCGAGATTTTCGGCGTCGGTTCTGTGCAACGAGGCGATATTGTAATTTTTGATTCGCCACGAGATGGCAAGCGTCTGATCAAGCGAATCGTAGCCATCGGTGGCGATGAGGTTCTGATTCATGACGGTCATTTAGCCATCAATGGCGAATGGCTGGCCTCGCCGGACAGTCGCGAAGTCGAATTGATGGGCGACAAAGTCGTTCAGTTGAATCTCAAAAGCGGCGGCGGACCGGAGCTATCCGGGACCATCGAAAGCGGCATGGTCCTGGCAATTGGTGACCATCGGGGCAATTCGGTCGATGGTCGCTACTTCGGTGCCGTTTCAGAAGATGAAATCTATGGGCGCGCCCTGGCTGTTTACTATCGGCGTGGCGAAGGGCTCAGCTGGTTCAAGCTCTGAGTTGGCGCGCCGTCCTAAAGGGCGCTGTCACCGGACTCGCCGGTTCGAATACGCCAGACCTGTTCGATGTTGGTAACGAAAATCTTCCCGTCACCGACCTTTCCGGTCTTGGCGGCATCCACGATGGCCTCGACAACGCGCTCAACGACATCGTCGGAAACACCAACTTCGATCTTCGCTTTTGGAAGAAAATCAACAACATACTCAGCTCCACGGTAGAGCTCGGTGTGGCCGCGTTGACGACCGAAGCCCTTCACTTCGCTAACGGTCATACCTTGAATGCCGACCTCGGCCAGGGCATTGCGAACGTCGTCCAGTCGAAAGGGCTTTACGATGGCGGTGACTAACTTCATGTGTTGATTCTCCGGGAATATCGAACGGGTTGCCGTATGCTAGCAATAGGCTTGCTGTATGTGTACAAATAAGCGGCACATTCGGGTGGACTTTTCATGAGCAAAAACACTGGCCTTCTCAAAGAACCGACAGGGTGGCTGTACTACGGCGTGGCGGTAAGCTATGCCGTCGGTGCTTACGGCCTCGGGATTGCGGGGCTTTTCAGCTCTGCGCCTGCTATCAACGTCGCCGCGACATTGCTGCTAGCTCACGCAATGACGATTTCTGCCTACCTGATACATGAATGCGGCCACAACGTCGTCTTTCATCGTCATAGTCATAATGCGAAGCTTGGTCGCGTGATGAGCTGGTTGTGCGGCGCCGCCTACGGTACGTATGAAGATATGCGCTATAAGCACTTCCGGCACCACGTTGATAACGATGATGTGGTCTGGTTCGCGTATGACGAATTTTTCGAGAGCCATCCATTGACCACAAAATTCATCCGCGTCATGGAGTGGCTGTACATACCGGCTCATGACCTGCTTATGCACGGCGTCATGGTGTTCACGTCATTTGTCATTCCTCAGCGTCGCGATCAGCGACTGAGAAACGTGGCGGTCATCTTGATTCGTGGCAGCGTATTCCTGACAGCGGCTGTATTGGTCCCGAAGGTCGCCGTGCTTTATGTGATCGCTTACCTCATCATGATGCACATCCTGCGCTTCATGGACAGCGTGCAACATGACTATCCGTACAGTACGACGCTATTTGAGACCTCGCGCGCGCCGCACAAGGGCGACGCTGAGTGGGAACAAGAGCATACGTTCAGCAATACGTTATCCTTGCGCTTTCCTCGACTGAACTGGCTTACACTGAACTTCGGTTATCACAATGCGCATCATGCCGATATGAATGTGCCGTTTTATCGCTTGCCGGAACTGCACGACGAACTGTCCGGCAACGATCCCAATTTCGTTATTCCGTTCAGTGCGCAGTTAAAGCTCTATCACAACAACCGGGTGTCCAGAATTTACAATCCGCAGCCTGAAAGTTATCCCAAGGGCAGGGAATATCTTCGAACGGCACAGTCAGGCGCCGGACCCATCGGCGGAAACGCAGCTTCATTCCTGACCTCATTCTAGGGAGATCAAAGCAATGGCGGATAACATTGGCAAGATCGGGTGGATCGACATGACTGTCGATGATGCAACCGGCTTGCGGGACTTCTACCAAAAAGTGATTGGTTGGAATGTCGAAGATCCCAACGGCGCGACCGCTGCGCTATACCAGCCCTGAAGCCGTAAGCGCTCTTGCAAAACGTATTCGAAAGTTCCGGGTGGCAGTCAGCCGTTGCTGAGCTTGTTGCGGCTGCGGATAGTCGATCGTTGGCAAGAAATCTCGTCGCTCTGGTTTGCGCGACGGTCTCGAACAACGGCACCAGTCTTTTGGCCTTCCACAAGGACGCCCCGCCGGAAGTTATCGATCACTCGCTTGCGCCCAGTCGAGCGCGACATTACCTCGACCGGTACTTGGCGGGACCCTACTTGCTCGACCCGCTTTATCAATTGGCGTTACGGACCGAAAAGCCAAGCATGTGCCGGTTCCGCGATACGCAGCCTGATCGGTTTCACTCGAGTGAGTACTACCGGCAATACGTCGAACGCACTCACCTTGTCGACGAAATGGACTTCCTGTTGGGCGTGTCGGACAGCAGTGCGCTGGTTCTGGTTTGTGGGCGGACCGAAAAACGATTCACTCGCGTGGAGCTGAATCGACTCCGCCTTATCGAGCCGTTGGTCCAATCTGCCATGCAGCGAATCTGGGATAGCCGGGATAGTGAGGCGACGCGAGGCAATGATGAACACGGCATGCACCGACGCCTGACCGCGTGTTTCGAAAATTTCGGGGAAGACACACTGACACAACGTGAGAGAGAGATTACGCAATTGCTGTTGCGTGGTCACTCCTCGAAATCCATCGCACGTGAACTCGGCATCGCGCCGGGTACGGTGATGGTGCACAAGCGCAACCTGTTTGCGAAGCTGGGTATTACCTCCCAGTACGAGCTTTTTTCGAGCTTTATCGACGCGCTGTCTACATCCTGACTCCGACCGTACCGCATGCGCGGTATGTCTTTGTCAGTTCCAAATGACCAAAATGGTCTTTATCTTTGCGGCTCTGGAATGATCCGATGTTTGAATTTGATTTTGGGCTTGGCGAAGAGCTCGATCTTCTTCGCGACACTGTTCGCGATTTTGCCGCCGATAAGATCGCTCCGCGTGCTGCAGCAATTGATGAGACCAATGAGTTTCCGGCAGACCTGTGGCCGGAGCTCGGAGCGCTGGGTTTGCACGGTATGACCGTCGAGGAATCTTACGGCGGTTCCGAACTTGGCTATCTGGCGCACGTGATTGCGATGGAGGAAATCAGCCGGGCCTCGGCATCCGTTGGTTTATCCTACGGTGCGCACTCGAACCTGTGCATTAACCAGTTGCATCGCTGGGGCAGTGAGGATCAAAAGAAAAGATATCTACCGAAACTGGTGTCGGGTGAGTTCCTCGGCGCGCTGGCGATGAGCGAGACGGGTGCGGGTTCCGATGTGATGGGCATGCGCACGACGGCAGTTCGCGACGGCGATGACTATGCGCTCAATGGTTCCAAAATGTGGATTACCAATGCACCGGGCGCGGACGTGATGATCGTGTATGCGAAGACTGATGCAAAGGCCGAGTCCGGCGGTGTCAGCGCTTTTCTTGTCGAACGCGGGATGCCCGGATTTTCGACGCCCAAGAAGTTCGATAAACTGGGTATGCGCGGATCTGATACGAGCGAAGTTCTGCTGGAAGACTGTCGCGTTCCGGTTGTCAACCGACTGGCCGAGGAGGGCAAGGGCGCAGCGATCCTGATGAGCGGTCTCGATTACGAGCGGGTGGTGCTCGCGGGCGGTCCGTTAGGGATCATGGCCGCCTGTATGGATCTCGTCCTGCCGTACATTCATGACCGAAAACAATTCGGAAAGCCCATCGGCGAGTTTCAGTTGATGCAGGGCAAGATTGCCGACATGTACACCGCGTTGAATAGCTGCCGCGCTTACGTTTATGCTGTCGCGAGAGCTTGCGACCGATCTCAGACTACCCGCTTCGACGCCGCAGGATGTATTCTTGTTGCTGCCGAAAAAGCGACCTGGATGGCTGGCGAGGCTATTCAGACCCTGGGCGGTAATGGCTACATCAATGAGTTTCCGGCGGGCCGGCTATGGCGCGATGCGAAACTCTACGAAATCGGCGCCGGTACCAGTGAGATTCGGCGAATGTTGATTGGCCGCGAGTTATTCAACGCCAGCAATTAGGACGTACGTGCCAAAAATACAATCCAAAATCGATCGTGCGTCCGAGGATTTCGAACGGAATTCGGCGGCTCACATCAAGCTCGTCGACGAGCTTCGCAAGGTTGACGATTACGTAATGCAGGGCGGGTCGGAGCGATCTCGCGAGAAACACCTGTCTCGCGGAAAATTACTGGCACGTGACAGGATCACTTCTTTGCTGGATGAAGGCTCGGATTTCCTGGAGATTGGTCGGCAGGCCGCGTGGCGAGTCTACAGCGACGATGTACCGAGTGCCGGGATCGTTACGGGTGTCGGTCGGATCCACGGTATCGAGTGCATGATTGTCGCCAATGACGCGACCGTTAAGGGCGGCACTTATTATCCCCTGACCGTCAAGAAGCACCTTCGCGCGCAGGAAATTGCCGCCGAGAATCGTCTGCCTTGTATCTACCTGGTCGACTCCGGTGGTGCATTCCTCCCACGACAGGACGAAGTGTTTCCCGACCGTGATCATTTCGGACGAATATTCTTCAATCAGGCGCACCTGTCAGCGGCTGGCATACCGCAGATCGCTGTTGTCATGGGTTCGTGCACGGCGGGCGGTGCCTATGTGCCCGCGATGTGCGATGAGTCAATTATCGTCCGAAATCAGGGAACAATATTTCTGGGCGGGCCACCGCTGGTCAAAGCCGCGACGGGCGAAGAAGTCGATGCCGAAACATTGGGCGGTGGCAGCGTGCATTCCCGAATATCCGGGGTGACCGACTATCTTGCGGACAATGATGAACACGCATTGTCGATTGCACGCGATATTGTTGCGAATCTCAACGAGGTCCGTCCTGCAAGTGTCAATCGACGAGAATCTGAGGATCCTCTGTATCCCGCCGAGGAAATGTACGGCGTAGTTTCCCGTGAATACCGGTTCCCCTACGATGTTCGAGAGATCATTGCCCGTGTTGTCGATGGATCCGAGTTTCACGAGTTCAAAAAGCTCTACGGTGCAACGCTGGTTTGCGGTTTCGCACATATCGACGGCTATCCCGTCGGCATTGTGGCCAACAACGGCATCCTGTTTCCGGAGTCTGCCCAGAAGGGTGCCCATTTCGTACAGCTGTGCAATCGTCGACGCGTGCCGCTGGTGTTCCTGCAGAACATCACCGGATTCATGGTTGGAAAGCGCGTAGAGCACGCAGGGATCGCCAAAGATGGCGCAAAAATGGTCAACGCGGTGGCGACAGCAACCGTGCCCAAATTTACCGTCGTTATTGGTGGCTCGTTCGGTGCGGGCAACTACGCGATGTGTGGTCGCGCGTATAGCCCGAACATGATGTGGATGTGGCCCAACGCGAGAATTTCTGTAATGGGCGGTGAGCAGGCAGCTATGGTTCTGTCGACCGTGAAGGCCGATGGAATGGAAGCTCGCGATGAAACATGGTCCGAAAACGACAAAGCCGACTACGAAGAGATGATCCGGCAGCAATATGAAACTCAGGGGCACCCCCTTTATGCCAGCGCGCGACTATGGGACGACGGTGTCATTGATCCCGTGGATACGAGGCGGGTGCTTGCACACGGCCTGTCGGCCTCGAGGAATAATTTCGACCAAGAAGAGGCGCCCTACGGCATATTTCGGATGTAAGTCCATGTACAATCACGGCAACCGATAAATGGATGAACTATGCCGCTTGACTACGATGCGCTAATGGCGACCAAGGTTGTCGACCTACCTCTGACTTACGACGATTCCGAAGCGATTCTATACGCGTTAAGCGTTGGGATGGGACGCGACCCTCTCGATCTCAAAGAATTGCCCTACGTTTATGAACAGGGTGAGACCTTTAAGATAGTGCCGACGCTGGCGACTGTTCTGGTGCCCGACATGTTCCCGCCTGGACTGGGTTGGGACTTTAGCCAGGTGCTGCATTCGGAGCAACGCATGCAGCTATATCGTCCATTGCCAGCCAAAGCCGATTTGCTAATCAACAAGCGAGTTTCCGATGTTTTCGACTGGGGCCCACGCAAAGGTGCGTTGTTCCTTTTTGAAGCGGAAGGTCGACTGGCGAGTGACGATACCGTTGTGTTTACGCTGGGTTGCACCGTCATGGCTCGGGGAGACGGCGGATTTGGCGGTCCGACCGGCAAGGGTCCGCGGCCGCACCGCGCGCCGCGCCGTGATCCGGACCTGAGTTGTGACATCGAAACCCGTGAAGATCAGGCCTTGTTGTTTCGGCTGACGGGTGATCGAAACCCGTTGCACGCTGACCCGGCCGAGGCTTCGAAAGCAGGATTCGGAGTGCCGATTTTGCATGGCATGTGCAGTTACGGTATTGCGTGCCGTGCCATTCTTAAAACGATTTGCGACTACGACTACACGTTAATCGAAAGTTTCGACGCACGATTTACGTCGCCGGTCCTGCCCGGCGATACCATTACGACCGACATGTGGCAGGACGGTAATGTTGTGTCGTTCCGCTGTACCGTGAAGGATCGTGATGAAATCGTATTGCGAAACGGTAAGTGCACACTGGCCGTCTAGGCCCCGGATGAGACGATGACGGAACGCGTTCAAATAGACATTAAGGCACACGTCGCTGAGGTGATATTGAATCGCCCCGACAAGATGAATGCCGTCGACCTCGACATGTTTACGGCATTGGGCGAGGCGGCCGACAAGATCGCGAATGAAAAGTCGGTTCGCGCGGTCGTACTTCGAGGTGCTGGCGACAATTTTTGCGCTGGAATCGATCTCAGCGTGCTGTCGGACTCAGGTCTCGATTTCGAAGCCGCGCTGGTGACACCGGTCGCTCCTTCCCCAGCCAATCTGTTTCAGCGTGCGGCCTACGCGTGGCGAGAATTGCCGGTGCCGGTCATCTGTGCGATCCATGGGGTAGCCTTCGGCGCTGGATTGCAGATAGCCCTTGGTGCCGACATCCGGTACGCATCATCCGACGCCAAACTTTCAATCATGGAAGCCAAATGGGGCATCATTCCGGATATGGGCATCAGCGCAACCTTACGACATCTGGTGCCGCCCGACCGTGCCAAGGAACTGTCCTGGTCAGCGCGAGTGTTTGACAGCGCTGAGGCGGAGAATATGGGCCTGGTGACGGCGGTTGTCGACGACCCCCTGAAAACGAGTCGTGAGTTTGCGGCCGGACTTGCGGCGAAATCGCCGGATGCGATTCGGGGTATCAAAGCGTTGGTGAATCAGGGCTGGCAGGCGACCGAGGCCGACGCGCTGGCGCTGGAAGCCCGCTTGCAGGGTGGCATAATCGGCCGCGAGAATCAGCGCGAGGCGGCAGCGGCTAACCTCGGCAAAAGAGCACCCCATTTCAAAGATTGAAGGCGATATTCCACAGGCGACTAAGCCGGAACTTTGTTCAGGCCCAGAACTCCAACAAACAGGATCATTTACAGGACTAACGGCCATTAACCGAAATTCTGCTCAACGTGTTTTGTGCATTGCGACAATAGCGGCGCTATTTTTGGCGTCGGGTGCCGCGAATGCGCAGCGATCATCCGAGCTGTCCGCTGACCTGCCTGATACCCGCACAATGGCTGTGCAGGACAAGGTCGACAAACTGTTCAATGCCGGGGATTTCAAACGCGCGTTCTTTATTTACAAAAATGAGCTCGCACCGCTGGGTGACAAGTACGCGCAGTACATGGTTGGCTACATGTATCAAACCGGTATGGGCGTCGAACAGGATCGGATCGCGGCATCGGCCTGGTACCGCCTGGCCGCCGAACGCGGAACGGCAGAATTCATCGCGGTCCGTGATCAAGCCTTACACAAGTTGGACGACACCGAAATTCGTAATTCGACTGCACGCTATAAAGAGCTGCGTGTCAGCTATTGCGATTTGGCGGTCTTATTGACGTCCATTAAGCGAGACCATAAGGAACTCGAAGGCAGAACCGGGTCACGAATTCATAGCAGCAGTAGCGCAATGAGTATAGTAGATGCTGGCCGCGGTACGATTCGGCCCGGCTCGGATTACTACGGGCAGATAAGTCGGCAGCTGGAGTTCAGGGTGAAATTACTCGTTGAACTGGGGGAATTCGAGAACATCGAGACCGATCTCGACAAGATCAACATTCGAGACATCGAACAACAGGTCAGAGAACGTATCGAATCAAGCGATTGAGCCGTCGCCTTGCAGTCCTCGCGCCAGAATATCCGGGAACTCCTCGACCAGAACGCGGCCCTGTTCCGGATCCCCGTGGTACCACTTCGGAATCCAGTTAATCGATCCCATGATGGCATTGCCGGTCATTCGGACGTTGCAGTCGGCGATGCTTCCGTCTTGAATCCCCGCCTGCAAGACGGCTTCGAAGTTCGTGCTGTGACGTCGCGACAACTCCAGAACCTCATCCCTGTGATCGGGCTTGAGGGAGGGTATCTCGCTCATTATCGCGATGGGCCCACGATCGCCAACCATCATTTCGATGTGGTAGCGAAAATAGCGCCGCATCACGTCCATGCCGTTCTGTCCTTCGGAATGCGCCCGATCCAGAGCTTCGCGTCCGAGATCAGCCGCGCGCACGTAACATAGATAAACCAGTTCTTCTTTATTGCGGACGTAGTAATAGAGCGCAGGGTCGGTCAATCCCAGGACCGCTGCGACGTCGCGAAGAGAGGTTCCGCTATAGCCTTTTTCGTTGAAACACTGCGCTGCGGCTTTGAGCATTCGCGCTTTTTGGAGTTGGAATCGTGTTTCTGCGGCTTCCGTTGCCATATAAAAGGGCTCCTTTTTGTGTCCTACTATGCGGCAAGTACTTGAGTTCCAAGTCGATCTGCATTATTTTAATCTAGATTAAAATTATTGCAACCCGCAAAGCTACTGATTTCTAAGGAATTTCGGCAATGAGCACCGCAGCAAGCGATCTGCCGGGCGTTTCCGGCAAGACACGCGAAGCGCCTTTGCGCTTCGTAACAGCAGCCTCTCTGTTCGACGGTCACGATGCCGCGATCAACATCATGCGGCGCCTGATACAGGCGCGTGGTGCCGAGGTCGTTCACCTGGGACACAATCGCAGTGTCGACGATGTCGTGCGCGCGGCGATACAGGAAGATGCCGATGGCATCGCAATCAGTTCGTATCAGGGAGGGCACAACGAATTCTTCCGATACATGATCGATCGCCTGCGTGAGTCCGGTGCCGGGCACATAAAGGTCTTCGGCGGCGGCGGCGGGACGATCACGCCAGAAGAAATCAAAGGTCTGATGGAATACGGCGTTGAGCGTATTTATCACCCTCACGATGGTATGGAGCTCGGTCTCGAGGCGATGATCGAGGATCTTGTGCAACGCACCGTCAAAGGCAGGCGCAGTTCCGGTGCGCCAAAGAGCGTTGATCGCGCTAACACCACGGATGTCGCGGCGATGATTTCAGCGATCGAGGAGGGCGTATTCGACGCCGCCGAATTGGCAGCCAAACGTAAAGAGTGGAAGGTGCAAGCCGGGCAGGTTCCGGTTATTGGCATCACCGGTACTGGCGGCGCCGGAAAAAGCAGTGTTACGGACGAAATCCTGAACCGATTTCTGAGCAGTTTCCCAGACAAACGAGTTGCGGTACTCGCGGTCGATCCGACTCGACGTCGCACGGGTGGGGCATTACTGGGCGATCGCATTCGAATGAATTCACTGCGATCCGAGCGTGTGTATATGCGGTCGATCGCAACGCGACGACAGCATTTGGCGACCAGCGAGATGTTGAGCGATCACATCGGGTTTTTGAAGTCGCTCGGCTTCGATCTTGTGATTGTGGAGACGGCAGGCATCGGGCAAAGCGACAGCGAAATTGTCGACATGGTGGATTATTCCGTTTACGTCATGACCAGTGAGTATGGCGCGGCCAGCCAGCTCGAGAAGATCGATATGCTCGATTTCGCTGACCTGATCGTTCTAAACAAGTACGACAAACGTGGCGCCGAAGACGCACTGCGAGATATCCGCAAGCAATGGAAGCGGAATCACGTGGCATTTGACGTAGCGGATGAAGACATCCCGGTCTTTCCAACCATAGCCAGCCAGTTCAACGATCCTGGAATCAGTTGGATGTTCAGTGAACTCTGCCGCCGGGTGGTGGAGAAGGCTGGACTGAAAGCGGATGACTGGACGCATGATATTGACACCAGTATCCGCGAGCCGCGTTCGACAGCGATGATTCCGGGCGCTCGGGTACGTTATCTGGCCGAGATCGCTGAACAAGGGCGTGACGACAATCGAAGCGCCGATTCTCAGGCGACTATCGCCAGCCGTGCGCAACACGTTTTCGAATCGCTAAAGCTCGTCGAGGATTCAAAAATTCCGGGCGAACTCGAGCTTTATAAGAGCGAAGACCTGACGGACGGTGATGATCGGAGTCTTATCGTACTCAGGCAGCGATATCAGGAGGCCGTATCGGATCTGTCGTCAGAGTCGATTCGCTTGCTGCAGGAATGGCCGGCGCGCAAAGCTGGCGTGAAATCGGATCAGTTCAGCTACACGGTCCGAGGCCGCGAGATTACCGGTAGCAACTATATTGAAAGCCTGAGTCATCAGCAGATCCCCAAGATCGCAGCGCCGGATTTCACCGACTGGGGTGAGCTACTGAAATTTTTGTCGAAAGAAAACCTTCCCGGCGCATACCCGTATACCGGTGGCGTGTATCCGTATCGTCGTCTGGGCGAAGATCCGACCCGTATGTTTGCGGGAGAGGGTACGCCGGAACGGACGAATCGCCGCTTCCACTATCTCTCGCAGGGACAACCCACAGCACGCCTTTCAACGGCATTCGATTCCGTGACCCTGTACGGGGAGGACCCTCACGAGCGTCCCGACATTTATGGCAAGGTCGGCAACTCCGGCGTTTCGATCGCGACCCTCGACGACATGAAGAAATTGTACTCGGGTTTCGATTTGTGTGCGCCGACAACGTCTGTATCGATGACGATTAATGGGCCTGCGCCAATGATATTGGCGTTTTTCATGAACACCGCGATCGATCAACAGGTCGAAAAACACCTGCGAGCCAATGGCGAGTGGAGCGCAGCGAAAAAACGTATCGCGGCCTATTTTGAAACGCGCGATCGGCCGCACTACGAAGGCGATCTTCCGTCAGGAAACGACGGTCTGGGTCTTGGCCTGCTCGGCGTATCCGGCGACAAAATGGTCGATGCGGATACCTACGCGCGAATCCGCAAGGAAACGCTTGCGACGGTTCGCGGTACGGTGCAAGCCGACATTCTGAAAGAAGATCAGGCGCAAAACACGTGTATCTTCTCGACCGAATTCGCGATGAAGATGATGGGCGACGTGCAGCAATATTTCATCGAGAACAATGTTCGCAATTACTACTCGATTTCTATCAGCGGATATCACATCGCCGAAGCGGGTGCGAACCCGATCAGTCAGCTGGCATTTACGCTCTCCAATGGTTTTACTATCGTCGAGTACTACCTGGCTCGTGGCATGGCTATCGACGATTTTGCACCTAACCTGAGCTTCTTCTTTTCGAACGGAATGGACCCGGAGTACTCGGTGATCGGGCGCGTGGCGCGTCGAATCTGGGCGCGTGCTATGCGAGAACGCTACGGTGCCAGTTCGCGATCGCAAATGATGAAATATCACGTGCAGACATCCGGGCGCAGTCTGCACGCACAGGAAATCAGTTTTAATGACATCCGCACGACATTGCAGGCTTTGTATGCGCTGTTCGATAACTGCAACAGTTTGCACACGAATGCGTTTGATGAGGCCGTTACGACGCCGACAGAACAATCGGTGCGTCGCGCAGTGGCGATCCAGCTCATCATTTCTCGGGAGCTCGGATTGAATTTTTGTGAAAATCCCTGGCAGGGTTCCTTCATCATCAAGGAGCTGACTGATCTCGTCGAAGATGCCGTGTACGACGAGTTTGATCGAATCTCCGAGCGCGGCGGTGTGCTCGGCGCGATGGACACGATGTATCAGCGTGGCAAGATTCAGGAAGAGAGCCTCTATTACGAAGGCAAGAAACACGATGCGTCGCTGCCATTAATCGGTGTTAACACGTTCCTGCCAAAAGAAGGTCAGGAAGACGAAGTGCATGATCTGGAATTGATCCGTTCGACGGAAAGCGAGAAGCAGGATCAGATTAGGCACTTGCGCGGATTTCAGGCAACGCATAGTGAGGACAGTGATGCCGCCTTGCGCAGTTTGCAAAGCATCGCGAGAGAACGCGGCAACGTTTTCGCTGAGTTAATGGAAACGGTTAAATCCAATTCGCTGAGCCAGATATCCGGTGCCCTATACGACGTCGGCGGTGAGTATCGACGAAACATGTAAGGCAGCCACCAGGGAGCAATTGAATGGCAGATACGATTATTTACGAACAACAGGAAGCGGTTGCGATCATTTCGATAAATCGCCCGGACTCACTCAACGGCTTTACGTCCGAATTGTGCGAGGAGTTACTGTTGGCATTCGAAAAGGCGCAGCGCGACGAGTCTGTTCGGGCAGTGGTGCTAACCGCGGAAGGGCGTGCGTTTAGTGCCGGCGCAGATCTCAAGCAGGGATTTGTCGGTGACCGGACGACGCAGGGAAAATTGTTATTCGAGTACGCGCCCGTATTAATAGCGATCGCGGAAATACCAAAACCAGTCATTGCGGCCGTCCCGGGTTTCGCGGCAGGAATAGGCATGTCGTTCGCAATGCACTGCGATTTGCTGGTAATGGCGGAGGGTTCTTTCCTGTTGTCACCATTCACCACGATCTCGTTGCTGCCCGATGGTGGCGCGAACTGGCTGCTCGTTAAACAACTGGGTTATCACCGCGCCTATCAGCTCAGCATCGAGTCTGAGCGTGTCACTGCCGAGCGGTGTCTCGACCTCGGTATCGCAAACAAAGTCGTCCCGGCCGATACGCTACGCGATGCATCCGTGGCATGGGCGAAGGAGCTGACAGAACGCGCACCGTTGTCGCTTGCCGCGACGAAGAAAGTGATGCGGCATGCGATGGATAACGACTGGTACAGCTGCTTCAAGATGGAAGCAGAAGAACAGGAAAAACTGAGAGACTCGGATGACGCTAAAGAAGGCGTCGCAGCATTCTTCGAGAAACGTGCAGCGAAATTTACGGGTCAATAGATCCACTAAAGAGACAACAATGGACCGAAATATTTTTGAGGATGAGCACGAGATGTTCCGCGACGCGGCTCGAAGCTTCTACAAGAACGAAGTGTTACCGCATGGCGAGCGCTGGCGTGAACAGGGCATCGTCGATCGCGAGGCCTTTCTGAAAGCGGGCGAACAGGGAATGCTGTTGATGTGGGCCGATGAAAAGTATGGCGGCTCGGGCGTTCACGATTTTCGTTATGAGCAGATCCTGATTGAGGAAATTGCCAAGTACGGCGAACCGGGGTTCTTTATGACCTTGCACAGCCGCTTGGCCGGCCCGTATATCGGCGAGTTGGGCACTGACGAACAAAAGGAGCGCTGGTTGCCGAAGTGTGTTTCGGGAGAAACTATTCTGGCAGTGGCCATCACTGAGGCTGGGGCCGGTAGTGATGTTTCGGGTGTTCGCACCAAGGCCGAGGATAAAGGCGATCACTATTTACTGAACGGCTCGAAGACCTTCATATCCAATGGCATCCTGGCGGATCTCGTCGTTGTAGTGGCGCGTACGGATAGCAGCCGTCACGGCTTGAGCCTTTTTGTTGTTGAGCGCGGCATGGAAGGATTTGAGCGGGGTAAGAACCTCAAGAAAATGGGCATGAAGAGTCAGGACACCGCCGAGATGTTTTTCAATAACGTCAAAGTACCGAAGGAAAACCTGCTGGGTGAGTGGAATCGAGGCTTTTACCAACTGATGCACTTCCTGGCTGAAGAGCGGCTGTTAGGTGCGTGCCAATATCTCGCCAATGCCGAGGCGGCCTTTGACGCAACGATCGAGTACACGCAGGAACGCAAAGCATTTGGTAAAACGATCGCCGACTTTCAGAATACGCGCTTCAAGCTTGCGGATATGCGAACAGAAATAGATATCGCACAGGCGTTCGTCGATCGCTGTGTCATGGATCACAACGAGGGGAAACTGAGCGCGGAAGACGCGGCGAAAGGCAAGCTGTTCTGTAGCGAACTGGAAGCCCGTGTGACGGATGAATGCGTGCAGTTGCACGGTGGCAACGGGTATATGGATGAATACCCGGTCAGTCGCATGTACACGAACGCGCGCGTCTCACGAATTTACGCGGGTAGTTCCGAGATCATGCGAGAAATCATCGCTCGTTCTTTAGGCCTGGATCCTCGTAAGAAGAACAAGTCGGACAAGGCAGCCTGAGCATGCGCGTTGCCTTCGTCGGTCTGGGTGTCATGGGCTATCCCATGGCAGGGTACCTGGCTAAGAACGGCCACGACCTGACCGTCTATAACCGCACTCAATCGAAGGCGAATGCCTGGTGTAAGGAGTTTGGCGGTCAGTCGGCGCCAACGCCGGCCGATGCGGCAGGGGATGCAGAGTTCGTATTCTCTTGCGTGGGCAACGATGATGATGTTCGCGAAGTTTTATTGGGCGCGGGCGGTGTGCTGGGCGCGATTGCGGCTGGTTCGATTTTGGTCGATCACACGACGGCATCGGCGAGCATTGCCCGGGAGATTGCGGAGTCTGCAAGCGCCAAGGGTATCGGTTTTCTGGATGCGCCCGTATCCGGTGGTCAGGCGGGTGCCGAGAGTGGCCAGCTAACAATCATGGCTGGCGGCGAAGCAGATGTTTTCAAACGCGCAGCGAAGGTTATGGATTGCTACGCGAAAGCGATAACGCATATCGGACCGGCCGGCGCAGGGCAGCTGGCAAAGATGGTTAACCAGATCTGCATTGCCGGGGTCGTACAGGGATTGGCAGAGGGGCTGCACTTTGCGAAAAAAGCAGGCCTCGATCCGTCCGTGGTCATAGAGTCGATATCGAAAGGCGCTGCGCAGTCGTGGCAAATGGAGAATCGATGGCAGACGATGGTCAACGACGAATTCGAATTCGGATTTGCCGTTGACTGGATGCGCAAGGATCTGGCCATTGCGCTTGATGAGGCGGGTAAGAACGGCGCGATGTTGGAACTGACTCAGCGGGTCGATCAGTTTTATGCAGAAATTCAGGATCTCGGCGGCAATCGCTGGGATACGTCTAGCTTGATTGCCAGATTGAAGTAAACTATCGCCTGAATAGATTCTTCGAATCACAGGGGTGGCCGGCTGGCCTGAGACTCGCGACGAGAACCCTTAGAACCTGATCCGGTTAATGCCGGCGTAGGAAGGGAAATATGTTTCAAAACGATATCACGCGGCTATGTGCTGCTCTCCTTTTTTTGCCCCTCTTCGCGATCGCGGAGGAGTCGATTGACGAAATCACAGTCACCGCGGACTTCCGCGGGCGCGCCTTGTCTGATGTTCCCTTCAGCGTGAGTGTCATGGGTGCCGAGTTCGTCGACGAGGCGGCCGTTCAACACTTCGAGGAACTGATCAATATGGTTCCCAATATGAACTGGTCGGGCGATGGTCACCGAGCGCGTTACTTCCAGATTCGTGGAGTCGGAGAACTGGAGCAGTATCAGGGTGCGCCGAACCCCTCGATAGGCTTCCTGATCGACGATATCGACTTCAGCGGTATTGGCACGGTCGCCACGCTGTTCGATATTCAGTCTGTCGAAGTGTTGCGCGGCCCACAGGGCAGTCGCTACGGCGCCAACGCTTTGGGCGGCCTGATTTACCTGCGCTCAACGCCGCCAAGCGCGGAGCGCAATGGGCGCTTTCAAATAACGTCGGGCGATGACGACGCGTTGTCAGTGGGTGCCGCGTTCGGCGGCGCTTTGAATAAGTCCGAATCAGCGGTTTTCCGGGTGAGTGCCCAAAAGCACGAGAGCAATGGTTTTCGCGACAACCCCTTTTTGAATAGAGACGATACGAACGGTCGTGATGAAACCTCGCTGCGCGGTCGAGTGCAATTCTCACCATCGGCTAATGTTGCAGCAGACGTGTCCGTTCTGTACGCGAAGATCGACAATGGCTATGACGCGTTCTCTCTGGATAACAGTTACACGATGCTGTCCGACAAACCCGGAAGAGATGCTCAGGAAAGTATTGGGTCTGCCGTACGGCTTGAGTGGCCAGCCTCTGATCGATTGACAGCGACGTCGATAAGCACATTCGCAAACTCAGAAATAGATTTCAGCTTTGACGCTGACTGGGGCAACGATGAAAGCTGGGCGCCGGTGACCTACGACTACACCTCAGTCAACGACCGAAGCCGACAGACAATCAGTCAGGAGTTTCGGCTGGTCTCGGAGCATTGGCTGCTAGGTCTGTACGCGCTCAAGCTGGAGGAAGAAATCGTGACAACAAATCTTGGCGAGTACTACGATCCGTTTTATGACTTTGCAGACAGCCTGGATGACAGTTTCAGCAGTGATTATGAAGCGACCAACGTTGCCGCCTTCGGCCAATACGATTACAGCTTGCGACCGACGACGCAGATTTCCGGCGGACTGCGAATTGAGCACCGTTCGACGGACTACGTCGACTCCGAAGGTCTAACGGCCGGGCCGTCCGAGACCATGTGGGGCGGCGAGCTCAGTATCAGTCAAGAGCTTGAGGCTGCAACGATCTATTTGAGTCTGTCGAAAGGCTATAAAGCCGGTGGATTCAATTTGGGCGTCGCCCCCGCGGGGAAACGCGATTTCGGCACAGAGGAGATGTGGACACTCGAGGCTGGTGCGAAGTTCGCGTTGTTGGATAATCTACTGCAGTTGAATACAGCGGTCTTTCACAATCGCCGACGTAACCAACAAGTTCGAGCGTCGACCCAACTCACTCCGGGCGACCCCGCTTCGTTTATCATCTTCACGGACAATGTCGGAGAGGGAGAGGCGCTGGGCGTTGAAGCGGACTTTCGCTGGTTTCCGGCCGAAAACTGGGAGCTCTACGGGGCAGTGGGGCTGATAGACGCGACACTGGAGAGCGGTCGTGAACTGGCACACGCGCCACCATTCACCCTGGCAGCAGGCGTCGCGTACCGCAATCCGAACGGGTTTTTCGCAAGACTCGATTCGACCGCGAAAGACGCTTTCTACTTTGATGTCAGTCACGATCAGAAGTCCGAACCCTTCGAGTTGTTCAATGCCCGAGTCGGTTTTGAAGCTGAAAACTGGCTCGTGTCACTATGGGCGCGAAACATCGCGGATGAACAGTACGCGGTTCGTGGTTTTTACTTCGGAAACGAACCGCCCGATTTTCCCAATACGCTGTACACGAGGTCTGGCGACCCGCGCCAGATGGGTGTCACTCTCGAAAGGAGTTTTTAAGCTATGCAAGTCGCAGTCGATATTAGTCTCTACCCTCTGGATGCAGATTTTATTCCGCCGATCAAAAACGTCATCGCTCGTTTGGCGAATCATGATGGAGTAGAGATCGAATACAACCGAATGAGTACGCAGCTTCGTGGCGAGTTTGACGTCGTGATGACCGCGCTTACAGAAGAACTCCGTACGACATTCGAAAATGTGCCCAAGGCCGTCTTTGCCATCAAGATTCTGAACAACCCTGTCAATTGAGTCTGCTGACAGAAATCGTTCAGCAGGCGCAAGCACAGTCCATGCTTGAAGTTGTTGCTGTACTCGCGGCGATTGCTTACCTGGGTCTTGCGATTCGTCAGAATATCTACTGTTGGTTATTCGCGGCGATTAGTACGGCGATCTATGTCTGGCTATTCATTGAGGCCAGGCTTTACATGGAGTCGGTGCTCAACGTCTTCTACCTGCTTATGGCCGCTTACGGTTGGTACGTGTGGCGTTCCGGTCGCAGCGAGGGTCACGACAAACCTGTCGTGAAGTGGCCGTTGAAGACTCATTCGATCGCAATCGTCGCGCTTGTCTTGCTGGCGTTAATCAATGGCTACCTGCTCACTGAATTCAGTGATGCTGCATTCCCATATATGGACTCGATGACGACCTGGTTCGCGATTTGGGCGACCTTCCTGGTCGCTCGTAAGGTGCTGGAAAACTGGTGGTACTGGCTGTTGATCGATGGCGCGAGCATTTTCATTTATTGGCATCGCGATTTGCAGCTGACGAGTTTGTTGTTCGTCGTCTACGTCATCATGATCCCGTTTGGTCTGGCCAGCTGGTCGCGCTCGATGCGCAGCGATATAAGGTCACTGTCACCCTATATCGAGGAGGATATAAGGTGACAGTGACCTTATATCCGGCCGATGTGCTCGCGGACATCCCCGGTTGGGAAGGCGCGACGGTGACTGAGCTAACGGGTGGCCTGTCCAACAAGACCTGGCGTGTGAGTAAAGAGGGTCGGTCGGGTGTCCTCAAAATCGATGAAGAAGAACGCCGGGAGCCTTTGAATACGCGATGTGCTGAGGCGAGCGTTCAGAATACAGCCGCGAAGGCCGGTCTCGCCGCTAAGGTCATATTGGCGGACGACGGATTCTATTTCTCAGAATATGTCGAGGGAAAGGTATGGGAACCCAGTTGCCTGAATACGGACGGCAATCTCGAGATGCTGGCTGCCGCGGTGAAGCGCTTGCACGCCTTGCCACTGACCGGTCGCTCGTTCGACGCGAAAATTGCGGCACGACGCTATGCCAAAAAGGCCAGCAGCCTCGAATCAACGACGATCGAAAAGTGTACGGCGATTGTTTCCAGCATGCGATTGCCACACAACCTCTGTTGTTGCCACAACGATCTGGTTGCGGCGAACCTCATCACTGCGCCCGATCTGATGTTCCTGGACTGGGAATACGCTTGCGACAACGATCCGTTCTTCGATCTTGCGACACTGGTTGAGCACCACGAGCTGGAAGACGCACAGACAAGCAGACTGCTGGATGCTTATCTGGGCGGCGATGGCACGCGATGGCGCGAACACCTTGAAAAGCAACGCATGCTTTATCTTGCCCTACTGTGTCTGTGGATGGCGTCCAGACCGGACAGCGATCCAGCCGAACTCGCTCGCGTTGTCGAACGGCTGATTACCAACTATTCCTGAGTTCTCGTAGCTTCAGAAACACGCTGCGGGCATCGGGGCTGTCGCCGAGCTCGGGAAAATCACTCGCTAATTTCGCGACCACCGACGGGTTCTGCAGGCGAAAAAATGTATTGATCTCCTTTTCCTGGCCCAGCGTGGTGACCACTGCATCGTCGGGATCCTGATTCTTGTATGTTTCCATCATTGCTGCAGCTGCTTGATTGTCCGGTTCGCGATCCAGGGTGAAAGTCAGATTGTTGAGCAAGTAGTCGTGGCCGGGATAGAGCAGTGTCGTATCGCCGAGAATTTCGAGTTGCTCCTGGAAGGTTTCAAACAGCTCTTCGGGGTGACCACCGTTGTGGCAATTGCCCGCGCCGGCGTTGAATAACGTATCGCCGCTAAACAATGCAGGTTGATCGGTTCGAGAGAGCAGGCATATGTGGCTCATGGTGTGGCCTGGCGTATCGAGGCACTCGAGATCGATAGTCTTGCCGACTTTGATGATGTCGCCGGCGCCAACGCCGACATCCATGTTCGGAATCTTGCTCCGCGCATTCTCATGCGCGATCACTTTCGCACCCGTCGCCGTTACGACGGCTTTGTTACCACCCGTGTGATCGCCATGTTCGTGCGTATTGAGAATTTGAGTGATCGTCCAACCACGTTCCGTCGCAAGCGCCAGACATTTTTTATAGTCGAGCGGGTCGATCGCGAGTGCATCGCCAGTCTCGGGGCAGGCAATCAGATAATTGAAGTTGCGGAATGCATTGCCGGTCCAGACCTGCTCAACAATCATTCATCAACTCCTGATTCATATTTGAGCTCACCCGCGACCCAGGTTTGCAAAACCTCGATATCATCGATTTCCGACTCCGGAATTTCAAAATAATCGCGATCGATCATGATGAAGTCCGCCCATTTGCCCGGCTCAAGACTGCCCAGCCGATCTTCCTGATTGGCCGCGAACGCTGCGGCCAAGGTAAACGAGTGCAATGCCTCGGTACGCGTCAATGCCTGGTCGGCGTACCAGCCGCCGTCGGGTTCACCGTCCCGCCCCTGGCGAGTGACTGCGGCGTAGAGGCCGTGGAACGGGTTCGATAGCTCTACGGGGAAGTCAGAGCCGTTGGCGATGACCGCACCGGAGTCTAACAATCGACGCCATGCATAACCGCCGAGAATACGGTCGGGCCCGATCCGATCCTCGGCCATGTTTTTGTCGCTCGTCGCGTGCGTTGCCTGCATCGAGGCGATGACGCCGAGTTCTGCGAATCTCGGTATATCGTCCAAAGAAATAATCTGTGCGTGTTCGACCCGGTTACGAAGAGGCGACGGCTTACCGCCCTGAGCTTTGTCGAATGCGTTCAAGACCATTCGATTGCCCAAGTCACCAATTGCATGAACGCCAACCTGAAAGCCCATCTCGTTCGCCTTGGCAATCTGTTTATCGAGTTGCTCTTGCGTCCAGAATGGAAGGCCGCGATTTTCGACATCATCGCTGTACGGCTCGATCATCGCCGCGCCACGGCTTCCCAATGCGCCGTCTGAGTAGATCTTTACGGAAGCGATCTCAAGGCGATCATTTCCGTACTGTTTGATCGGTTTCCCGATGGCGTCGAGCACTTCGCCAGCACCCGCAATCATCGCGTAAATTCGAATATCCAGTTGATCGCTGTCGGCCAGCGAAAGATAGGTCTCGGCATTTTGGAGGTCGATCCCGGGATCGTGAACGCTGGTAATACCCTGTGACAGTAAGACACGTATCGCCGCCTGGATGGCATCCCGTACTTCGTTCTTGTTCACAGCGGGAATGTGCGGACTGATCATTCCCATCGCGGTATCGATTAGAACACCGGTCGCGTGACCGAATTCGTCGCGCAGAATTTTGCCGCCGATCGGGTCCGGCGTATCGTCGTCAATGCCCGAGAGTTTTAACGCCACACTGTTCGCCCATCCAGCGTGTCCGTCTACCCGACGCAGCCAGACCGGTCTGTCGCTGACAACGGCGTCGATGTGGCTGGCTGTCGGGAACGCCTGAACTGGCCATAGAACCTGGTTCCAACCGCGCCCCAGAATCCATCGAGCACTTGGTTTGTCGTTCGCGTAGCTTGCTATTTGCGCGACGGCGTCCTCGACGGTCGGACTACCCATCAGGTCGAGATTGGTGCTCAGGCTCCCGAGACCAAACACGTGGCCATGCGCATCCGTTAGGCCGGGCAAGACGGTCTTGCCGAAGCCGTCGATCTGCACCGCTTGTGCATAGGTGCTTAGCAGATCCTCGTCACCGACGGCGATAACGCGGCCGGCGTCGTCAAAGACCAGAACGGAAAACGTCATAAGGCCGTCATTGGTCGATGTGTAGCCGTTGACGTTATGCAGCGCGGTGTCTGCCCAGACGATATTTGCGACCAGCAAGAAGATGCATGAGATTGCGATTGGAATGTGTTTTATTCTAGTCATTGGATTACCTTATCACGCGAGAATCGGACCTCAAGCTGGAATTGACGATGAAAATTGCAAGCTTCAAAGTGGACGGCAGGACAAGCTACGGCGTGGTTGATGGGAAGATGCTGCGCCAACCCGGCGACGAATTTCGGTCGCGTTTTGCAGATCTTCGCGCCGTTATTGCGGCGGACAGCCTGGCCGAGCTTGATGCTAATTCAGACGGAGAAAGTCTCAGCATCAGCGATGTGCAGTTCCTGCCGGTCGTCCCGAATCCCGACAAGATACTGTGTGTCGGCGTCAACTATCGGCCACATATCGAGGAGATGGGTCGCAAGATACCGGACTACCCGGTGGTCTTCGTGCGATTTCCCGGGAGCCAGACCGGACACGGACAAGCCATCATTCGACCTCGCGTTTCGGAGCAGTACGACTACGAGGGTGAGTTGGCTATTGTCATTGGAAAACGGGCGCGACACGTCGGTCGATCAGAGGCGCTGGACTGTATCGCGGGATACTGCTGCTTTATGGATGGCTCAGTACGCGACTGGCAGCGTCACACGCCGCAATTTACCGCCGGAAAGAACTTTGCGCGGAGTGGATCGATGGGTCCCTGGCTGGTCACGCTCGATGAAGTCCCGGATCCAGCAGAACTGAGGCTAACGACCCGTTTGAATGGCGAAGTCATGCAAGAAGGTCGGCTCGCGGACCTGCTATTCGACATTCCCACCCTGATTGAATATTGCTCAACGTTTGCCGAGTTGTCACCGGGGGATGTAATTGCGACTGGGACACCGGGCGGAGTAGGCGCAGCACGTACACCGCCGGTGTGGTTGAAGCACGGCGATACGCTTGAGGTCGACATTCCCGGAGTTGGCCTGTTGGTCAATTCCGTCGTGGATGAATAGAGAGGATTGTCACGTTAGGCATTGATTTCGTACACATTGCGACGTCGATTCGGTTTGTTGCGGTTTTGCAACAAAAATCATCAAAATCTCAGGTAGAACTCTGAAATCGCCATAAAGGATTGACATAAAGCCGATTTTCTGCGAATTTTCATCTCAACAAGCGTAGTCTTTCAGCAACAAATGTTGTTTTGACGTCCGACTTCGCGACAGATTGCAAGACACCTTCAGGTACGACTTGGCGGGGGATTCAGGGGGCCAGGACCACGTGCTTACGTAGGTTTGGAAAAAGCGGTTTCGCAAGAAGCCGCTTTTTTTTGTCTGCGATTCTCGGTCGTTGGGCATATCACTGTCTCCCTGCTACATTGAGCCCGGAAAAAAGAAGCGGTTCACCGTTTAGGAGCAAGCATGAATAAGGACAAACGTCTGGCGTATTGGCGCGCCAATCTGCGACTGATGGGAATTTGCCTCGTTATCTGGTTCACCGTTTCCTTTGGCTTCGGCGTACTGCTGGTCGATCAACTCAACACCATTCGTTTCGGCGGATTCCAGCTCGGCTTCTGGTTCGCGCAGCAAGGATCGATCTATGTCTTCGTGCTGCTGATCTTCTTTTACGCCTGGCGCATGAATCGCATCGATCGCGAACATGACGTACACGAGGACTGAGGCGCTCCTATGAGTCTTCAGGCGCTGACTTACATTATTGTCGGATTGAGCTTTGTGCTCTACATCGGTATTGCGATCTGGTCGCGCGCTCACAATACTGGCGACTTTTATATTGCTGGAAAGGGCGTGTCGCCCATTGCCAACGGCATGGCGACCGCTGCCGACTGGATGAGTGCCGCGTCGTTTATTTCCATGGCCGGTCTCATCGCTTTCCTCGGATACGACGGATCCGTTTATCTCATGGGATGGACGGGCGGTTACGTACTGCTCGCATTATTGCTGGCACCGTATCTGCGGAAATTCGGCAAGTTCACGGTCCCGGAATTTATCGCAGAGCGCTACTACTCCAAAGCAGCGCGTATCGTTGCCGTCATCTGCCTGATCTTTATTTCGTTTACCTACGTTGCCGGGCAAATGCGTGGCGTGGGCATCGTGTTTTCGCGTTTCCTCGAAGTCGACGTGACCGTCGGCCTGATGATTGGCATGGGAATCGTCTTCATCTACGCCGTGCTGGGAGGGATGAAGGGTATTACCTACACGCAGGTCGCGCAGTATTGTGTTCTTATCTTTGCGTATACCGTGCCAGCGATTTTCATCGCCATTCAAATAACCGATAATCCGATTCCGCAGCTTGCTTTCGGCAGCGATATCACCGGGTCCGGAACGGCATTGCTCGATAAGCTCGACGACATCGTTACGTCGCTCGGATTCAACCAATATACGTCGGGCACAAAGAGTCGAATCGATGTTTTCTGTATCACGATGGCACTGATGGTCGGTACGGCGGGACTGCCGCACGTCATCGTTCGATTCTTTACCGTACCCAAGGTCCGCGACGCACGTATCTCTGCAGGTTGGGCGCTGCTATTCATCGCGATCTTGTATACGACCGCGCCCGCTGTCGGTTCAATGGCGCGTTACAACCTGATTAATACAATACAGACCGGTGAGGTCGGTGCTGTTGATGGCAATCTTGCCTATGAGGAAAGGCCACCGTGGTTCAACACCTGGGAGAGCACGGGCTTACTGTCTTTTGATGACAAGAATGGTGACGGGCGAGTGCAGTATTACGACGACACCAACCCGGATTTCTCAGAACAGGCAACACAGTTCGGCTGGCAAGGTAATGAGCTCCGCGTTGACCGTGACATCATGGTGCTCGCCAATCCGGAAATCGCCGGACTACCCAACTGGGTTATCGCCCTCGTTGCAGCAGGTGCGGTAGCTGCCGCGCTTTCTACGGCGGCCGGTTTGCTGCTCGTCATCTCCGCTGCCGTTTCCCACGATTTGATCAAGGGTATTTTCTTACCGAATATTTCGGACAAGAAGGAATTGCTGGCCGGCCGCATAGCCGCTGCGTTCGCAATCTTGATCGCCGGCTATTTGGGTTTTGATCCACCGGGCTGGGTCGCCCAAGTCGTTGCATTCGCGTTTGGTCTTGCGGCTGCATCATTGTTCCCGGCGATCCTGCTGGGCATTTTCTTCAAGCGCGTCAATCGCGAGGGCGCGATCGCGGGCATGCTCACAGGTTTGATATTTACCTACGGTTATATCGAGTTCTTCAAGGGGCTGTTTTTGAAATGGGCAGGTGCGCCCTGGGGCGTCAATACACCAGAACACTGGTTTATGGGTATATCGCCGGAAGGTATCGGTGTGATCGGCATGTGCCTGAATTTTATCGTCGCAATTTCCGTTAGCCTGGTGACCCGTCCGCCACCAGAACACATCCAGCAGTTGGTCGAGCAGATACGCGTGCCGCGCCATGTGGAGATCAAACAATGAATCGATTGCTTTGCTTCTTCGTGTTTTCGTTGCTGGCACTGGTTGCCCGCGCGGATACATTGTCGCCGGATGAACAACGCATGGCGGACTGGATCGACGCGCACAGCGACGATGCGATCTCGCTACTAAAAGAGACCGTCGATATCCCCAGCGGGACGCTGAATCAAGAGGGGGTTAGAGAAGTCGGTCATGTCATGCGCCGCGAGCTCGATGAACTCGGTCTGGAAACCCAGTGGATCGATATGCCGGCCGAGATGAACCGGGCCGGCCACCTTTTTGGGCGCAAAGGTGGCAGCGGCAAGAAATTCCTGTTGATCGGGCATCTCGATACAGTCTTCGAGCTCGAAGATGGCAGTCTTCCATTTGACAGCGACGGAGAGGTCGCTCGTGGGCATGGCGTTTACGACATGAAGACGGGCAACGTGATTATTGTTTACGCGCTGCGCGCGTTGCAGGCGATCGGTGCGCTGGAGGACATTCCGATCGTGGTGGCGTACACCGGCGACGAAGAAAAATCGGGCAGACCGCTGTCGATATCGCGAAAGGACTTCACAGAAGCAGGGCAGTGGGCCGATATAGCTCTGGGGTTCGAAGAGGCTATGCACTTCGACGACACAGACTGGGCAACCGTTGCGAGACGCAGCTCCAGCCGGTGGGTGCTGACTGTCGAGGGCAAGCAATCGCATTCATCAAACATCTTCAACGCAGAAACCGGCGCCGGCGCGATCTTCGAAGCAGCGCGTATTCTCGACGCGTTTTACGACGAAGTGCGTGGCCAGGAACATCTCACGTTTAATGCGGGCAACATTCAAGGCGGTACCGAGGTGGATTATGACGCCGGTCAGAACCGCGGATCGACGTTCGGCAAGACAAATGTCGTGCCGCGCAAGGTCGTTGTCCACGGTGGCATGCGAACGATATCGGTTGAACAGCTGGAATGGGCGCGTGCGGCGATGCAGGACATCGTTGCAAGGAATCACCCACACACCCGCGCGACGATTGAATTCGCTGACGGCTATCCACCCATGTCACCGACGGAGGGAAACATGGCGCTGCAGCGGGAACTGTCCGCCATTAACGTAGCCCTCGGTCGCAAACCGATGCCGGCGCTCGATCCATCCCGTCGCGGGGCGGCCGATATCTCATTCGTAGCACCCTATGCTGACGCGCTGGCCGGGCTTGGTGGCATTGGCGGGGGCGGCCATACACCGGACGAATACGTTAGACTTTCGTCGATACCGCTCGCGATCAAGCGTGCTGCAATTCTGATCTACCGTCTTAGCAACGAAGAAACGACTCACTAAGTATGGCGCACGAACATCACCACGGGCATTCGGATACCCACAGAGCCAACAGGAAGAACCTGAGGCGCGTGATGGTCGCGCTGGTCCTGACCGGGGCGTTCATGATCGTCGAAGTTGTCGGCGGCATAATCTCCGGGTCACTGGCGCTGCTGGCCGACGCGGGTCATATGCTGACCGATACGATGGCGCTGGCACTTGCGGCAATGGCATTTCATGTCAGCAAACGGCCTCCCGACGGAAAGCTCACGTTTGGATACCAGCGCTTTCAAATATTGGCGGCGTTCGTCAACGGCCTGAGTTTGTTTGCCATCGTCGGCTGGATACTGTTCGAGGCGTTCAACCGCTTTATCGATCCGAATGAGATTCTCGGCGAAACGATGCTGGCCGTCGCTTCTGCAGGATTACTGGTCAATCTCATTTCGTTTGCCGTCTTGCATACGGGTGATCAGGAAAACCTGAACATTCGCGGCGCAGCGCTGCACGTAGCCGGCGACTTGCTGGGTTCGGTGGCTGCGATCGTAGCAGCGCTGGTGATTATCTACACAGGCTGGATGCTCATCGACCCGATCCTGTCCATTGCTGTAGCTGCCTTGATTTTAAAAAGCGCGTGGACGCTCGTGAAACGCAGCGCGCATATCCTGCTCGAGGGCGCGCCGGAGTGGCTTGATGTGCAGGCCATGCAGGAGCGGGTTGTTGCGGGCGTGCCGGGCGTCGGTGAGATTCATCATGTCCACATCTGGGGGCTGACGCCGCAGGAATTAATGCTGACGATGCATATGTCAGTGACGGATGACGTCAAGAGTCAGTCCGACGTCGTCCGTGACACGAAGCGGTTCATGAAAGACGAGTACGGGATTGGTCACTCAACGATCGAAGTGGACGTCGACGGCTGTTCTGACCACTAGGCGTCGGTTGGTTTGATCACACCGATGTAGGGGAGTGTGCGGTTTTGTTCCGCGTAGTCGAGTCCGTAACCGACAACCCATTCGTTCCCGATGTCGAAGCCAAGATAGTCAACGTCGACATCGACTTCGGCGCTCTCGGCTTTGCGGACCAGAGCCGCAGTTTTCACCGAGGCCGGTCGATGCGATTTCATCATGCCAATCAAGTATTTAAGCGTGTGGCCAGTGTCGACGATGTCTTCGACGATTAAGACGTGCTTGCCCTCAATGTTGCCGCGAACGTCCATGACAAGGCGTACAGCGCCACTGGCGACGCTACCATTGGCGTAGCTTGAGACGGCGATGAATTCAATCGTGCGAGGGATGCTGAGGCGCCTCGCGAGATCTGCGAGGAAGATAAAAGAGCCCTTGAGTACACCGACCATCACGAGGTTGTCGCTGTCTCCGTAGTCGGCGGATATTTGCGCAGCGAGTTCCAGGACGCGCGCCTGAATATCGTCTTCGCTGATGAGTACTTCGGGAGTTGTTTCGTTCACGGTTTAATCATAGCAGGATTGCGGTATGGTACGTTGGCAATGAAAAAAACTATCGCGATTGCGGGCAATATGGGATCGGGGAAATCGACATTGGTCGACTTCCTGCACCGCACGTATGACGTGTCTCCCTTTTATGAGCCCAATGATGAGAATCCGTATCTTGCGGATTTTTACAAAGACATGAAGCGTTGGGCGTTTCAATCGCAGCTGTATTTTCTCAGTAACAAATTCCGACTGCATCAGGAGCTGGATCGACAGTCGGGTGTTGTAGCCCTTGACCGGACAATTTTTGAGGATGCCGAGATCTTCGCGGCCGCATTACATCAAATGCGCAAGATTTCGAAGCGTGACTGGGAGACCTACCAGGGTTTTTATAATGCGATTCTGGACGCCATTCGTCCGCCGGATCTGATGATCTACCTGCGCTGCTCGATGCGAACCTTGCGCCAGAGAATCAAGCTGCGCGGCCGTAAAATGGAGCAGGACATTCCGCTGTCTTACCTTCAGCGGCTTGACCGAAACTACGAGAGCTGGATCGCCTCATACGATATGGGGGAGGTGCTTGTGCTTGAGACCGACGAACTCGACTACATCCACGATCTGGTGCACAGACTGGACGTAATGGAGCGCATAGAGGCGGTGTTGCCGGCTGCGATTGGGCGCCCAAACTGTTAAGTAGTTCAAGGTTGGTACAATTGCCTATTGCGTATAGTAATGCGAATCATTATCATTTAACACATTAAGGGATAATGTTCGGAAAAGCCCAATGGAAATAAACGCTTATACGCTTGCAACGCTGAAGAGAGGCCAGAAAGGCGTTATCAAGTCAGTGGATTCCAGCGACCCCCAGGTGCAACGCCTGATGGTGCTGGGACTGGTTGAGGGCGCCGAAATCGAGCATGCGAGTGCCGCGATTGGCGGCGATCCGATCGAATTTCGCTTGTTTGGTTGCGGGATCTCGCTGCGTCAGGAGCAGGCGCGGTTCTTCCAGGTGGCACCCGTAGCGGCTGGTGACTAAACAGTCCGAAATACGAGTTCCAGCCAATGAGATAGCAGTAAGACGGGGCCCCGAGGCCCGTGTTGCCGTCGTCGGCAATCCCAATTCCGGAAAAAGCACATTATTCAATCGCCTGACCGGGCTTAAACAACGCATCGGCAATTATCCGGGTGTCACCGTCGAACGCCACGTGGGCATTTTGTCCTACGAGGGCAAGCAGACCGAATTGATCGATCTCCCCGGCACGCATTCACTGCGAGCCCATTCGCTTGAAGAGAGGATTGCTGTTGATCTGATTCTGGGACGAATGCAGGACTCCGATCTCCCGGATGGCATTCTCGCTGTTCTTGACGCGACCAACCTCTATCAGGGCCTTTTTCTTCTGCAGCAACTGGTCGAGTTACGAATGCCGATGGTCGTTGCATTGACGATGACTGATGCGGCGGCTCGATCCGGTATTGATATTGACCTCGAGGCACTTAGTGAGGCGCTTGGTGGAGTCAGAATTTGCAGCATCGTAGCAACGACGGGTTTCGGCCTGGACAAGCTAAGGGCCGCAGTGACCAATCTCCCCGCGACCAACGCACCGCGAAAACTGTCCGTATGGCCGGCCCTTACCGAGGCGGCTGAGCAGCTACGATCGACGTCGCACAACGAATTGTCTGTGACTGAATCAATACGGCTGCTCGTCGACGGCAGTACTGAGCACAACCAGTCTTTTACATCGAATATTGACGACAGTGTTTTCGATTTGCTGGGTGTATTGCGTCGCGAACTTTTCGCGGACGAGCCGCCGGTCGCTGTTGAGGCGCAAATGCGTTACGACTGGGTACGCGAGACACTAAAGACAGTGCAGCGGTCGGCGCCAAAGCTGTATTCCTGGCGAACACAGATAACAGACTTCTTAAACCAACCGGTTGCGGGAACAATCGGCTTGTTCCTCGTGATGGCGATTGTATTTCAGGCGGTCTTTGCCTGGGCAACGCCGATCATGGACTTCATCGATCGTGCTTCGGCAGGATTGGGTTCGAGTGTCGGTGCTGCTCTTGGCGACGGCGCTTTCGCAAGTTTGATCGCGGACGGTGTGATTGCGGGTGTCGGCAGTGTGATTATTTTCCTGCCGCAAATATTAATTCTCTTCCTGTTCATTATTCTGCTCGAAGACTCCGGTTATCTTGCTCGCGCTGCCTATCTGATGGACAGGACAATGCGCTCAGTCGGTCTTTCCGGCCAATCGATCATTCCAATGATCTCGAGTTTCGCGTGTGCCGTTCCCGGAATTATGGCGACGCGTGTAATTCCGAGTCGCCGCGACCGCATTGCGACGATCATGGCGGCACCTTTCATGACCTGTTCGGCACGCCTGCCGGTCTACGCATTGTTGATTGCCGCATTTGTGCCCGCGGAGCGAGTGGGTTTTCTCAATCTGCAGGGCCTCGTGTTATTCGGTCTTTATATGTTCGGCATCATCATGGGTATTTTGACGGCTTTGCTGATGCGCAAGACGGCCTTACGCGGACCCAAGCCGCCGTTCGCATTGATGCTGCCCGAATTCCGACGACCGAATCTGCAGACGGTCTTCATGCAGTTATTGGGACGCGTAAAGATTTTCCTGTACCGCGCCGGTACCGTTATTTTCGCCGTCGCGGTCGTTGTATGGGCCCTTGCGTACTATCCGCGGTCCGAGACCATCGAGCCGGAAGCAGACAAGCAACGGGAAGTTGCCGCTTATACGATGTCCGGTCCGGCGCTTGCCACTGAATACGCGCGTATCGATAACATTGCGGCCGCGGCGCAGCTCGAACAGAGCTGGTTGGGTCGGGCAGGCAAGACCGTCGAGCCGGTGTTCAAACCGCTGGGTTGGGACTGGAGAGTATCGGCCGCTGTTATCGCGGGCTTTCCGGCAAGAGAAGTGGTCATCGCAGTTCTTGGCACTGTTTATGCGGTGGGTGATGAGGCCGACGAAGGTACTCTTAGTGGTCGGCTGAAGGCCTCGACCTGGGCTGACGGGAGCCCGGTATTTACGCTTCCGATGGTGATCGGCCTGCTGATTTTCTATGCCTGTTGTCTCCAGTGCGCGGCGACTCTCGCGGTGATTCGACGTGAGACCAATTCCTGGCGATGGCCGGTTTTCGCGTGGGTCTACATGACCGCGATTGGCTACGTTGGTGCCCTGCTGGCATTCCAACTCGGCACCGCCTGAGCGCCAGCCCGGCCCAGTCTCACGTGTTTGAGTTATATTGACTGATTCGTCGTCAGGGACCGGAACCATGAAAGGCATTCGCTGGATCGTTCTGGCCATTATCGTGCTTGCCACATTCGTGGCCTACGTCTTGCGATCAAATATGTCGATCGTTGGCGAGGCGATGATGCACGATCTCGGCATGACCGAGTATCAACTCGGCATGGTCTTTTCGGCCTTCGCGGCCGGCTATACGCTCTTCCAGTTTCCCGGCGGAATTCTCGGTGATAAATACGGGCCGAGACGAGTCATTTCCATCACCGCCATTGCCTGTGGTGTGTTGACGGCGATCACCGCGATCATACCCGGCGCCGATGTCTTGTCCGTCTCTGCCATTGTTGCGCTGCTCATAGTCACGCGATTCATGGTCGGGATTGTGCAGGCGCCACTTTTTCCGGTCGTGTCCGGTGGTGCAATTTCTCGCTGGTTTCCGGTTTGGCAGTGGGGATTGCCGAATGGCTTTGTCAGCGTTGGTGCAACTTTGGGTGGTGCGGCGACAGCACCGATCGTCGTCTGGCTAATGGGAGCCTACGGTTGGCGGACGGCGTTGCTGTTTCTCGCGCCGGCTGGAATTCTTGTCGGCATTCTATTTCGTTATTACGTAACCGACGATCCAAAAGAGCATCCGAAGATCACCGATGACGAATTGGCCGTGATCGCATCGGCACGACCGCCGGCATCGGACGTTCCGGAAAAAGGACTGTGGTTACATGTGCTGAAAGACCGCAATATCTTGTTGATTTCGGCAAGCTATTTCTGTTCGAACTACGTCTTTTATCTCTTCTTCAGCTGGTTCTTTTTCTACCTCGTCGATGTGAAAGGGGTGTCGGCGACGGATGCCGGAATACTGACTGCTCTGCAATGGGTGTTAGGAGCCGTCGGTGCGATTATCGGCGGAGTCCTTTGCGACATTCTGGTTAAGCGTCTCGGATTGCGACGGGGACCACGCCGCTTAGCCATGGTGGCATTGCTTTTGGCGGCCGTTTTTCTCTACGTTGGGGCGATGGCTGACGAGCCTCGAATCGGCATAAGCTTGCTCTGCATTGCATTCGCTTGCGTTCAAGTCAGTGAGGCGCCGTTTTGGGTGGCGACAATGGCCGTATCCGGGGAACACGCTTCCGTTGGAACCGGCATATTGAATACTGGCGCGAATATCCCCGGCATTATTGGCGGCCTGATGGTGCCCGTAACGGCGGGATTGTTCGGGTGGTCGGCCGCAATGGCCTTGGGTTCGGTGTTTGCGGTTACGGCGGCACTCTTGTGGTTGCTGATTCGCGCCGACGAACCATTAGTGGCGTCTAGAGCCGATCTTTGATCTGGTAGTAAAGGATGCCGAGGGCCACCATCGGCTTCGTAAGCACGCTCGCGCCGGGCACGATCAGCGGCTTCACGTCGGCGAACAGGTCGAATTGTTCCATGGTTCCCGCAACGGCATCCGCCATGATTCTTCCTGCAAGATGTGTGACGTTGACGCCATGACCTGAGTAGCCCTGACAATAAAAGACGTTGGGTGCGACTTTGCCAAGCTGTGGAACTCGCGTGACCGGTACTCCAATAGTGCCGCCCCAGGCGTAGTCGATACCGATGTTCGCAAGCTCCGGATAAATGTTCGTCATTTTTATTCGGAGTTTTCGCTTGATGAACTCCGGGTCCTCGCCAAAGTAGTTGATGCGCCCACCGAACAGCAGGCGCTTGTCGGCACTCAAACGAAAATATTTCAGAACGAAATTCGGATCACAGACGGCGAGGTCGTTCGGGTTGATTCGACGCACGACGTCTTCGGACAAGATCTCTGTTGCGATGATGAAGCTTTTTACGGGAAACATAATGCCGCGCAGTTTGCGTTCCAGCGCGTGGTAGGCATTGCCAGCAACTACAATGAAATCAGCAGCCACCGAACCATCCTCTGTGATGACTTTGGCTTTTTTGCCGTGTTCGATGCTGACGACGGGTGACTGTTCGAAAATCGTCGCTCCCTGTGACACCGCAGCGCGCGCTTCAGCGACACACAGTTTCAGTGGGTGCAGGTGCCCGTTGCCCATGTTCAACAGCGAACCGATGTAGGCCTCCGTTCCGATCATGTCGCGGGTTTCGTCCCTGGACAGTATTCGAAACTCGTGAGGGAAGTCGGCCTTCTCAAGCCGCTCGCAGTCAGCCTCAATGTCCCGCAAATGTCTTTGCTTAATGGCGACATCGAGATATCCCGACTTCAGGTCGCAATCGATGCCGTACTTCTGCACGCGCTCACGAATAATCTCATGGCCAGCCCAACGTAATTGGCCGAAAAGGTCTTCGACATCCTTGCCGTGATGCTTCGCGATATTCCTTTCGCCGGCGATACCTCCGATCATCTGACCGCCATTGCGACCTGATGCACCCCAACCCACTTTTTTGGCTTCGACGACGTGTACGTTGTAACCCCGTTCCGCCAAATGTAGCGCTGTCGAGATTCCGGTAAACCCGGCACCGATGATGCAAACATCCGCGTGATGTTCCCCGCGTAACGGAGGGAAGTCCGTTACGTCGTTGACGGTCGCGGCATAGTAAGAACTTGTGTGCGACTCAGGAAGCATCTGCAAGGGCCGGTATCGTCGTGCGTAAGCGCACGTACATGAAAAGATAGATCGACATACCGGTCAGTGAGGCAATTGCGCACATTATGAAGACGCCGCTGTAGCCGAGACCCGCCGCAAGAATTGATGCCGCGAGGTTCGGTCCGATGATTTGGCCAAGCCCCTGGGCGCCGGGCATTAACGCCGCGAATCGCCCTGAATGATCGACGTTCGCAATGGTCGACATTTGATAGACATCGATAAATATCCATAAGAAATTGAAACTGAAAACGCTGATCAGAATATTGGTGTTGTTGATTCCGCCGGCGAGCATCACAACAACGCCCGCTTGAATAACAAGGGTGATCAAGAGCGGCCTCGCAAGACCAAAACGATTGCTGATAATGGTGGCGAACAGGCAGCCGATCAATGAACAGAACGACGTCCATACCAGGACCTTGCTGACCCATTCAGGCGTTGCCGCTGAATCAACAGTCGCCAGTTCGATATAGGTCCAGTAGGCGCCGATATTGATGTAGGTCGCGAGGATAGCGGCCAGAACCAGCCATGGTACGTAAGCCGGCACGTGAAGGTGTTGGGGATGGTGATTGCCGCCGCCTTCCTCGACATCGATTTCGACGTCCAGACCTTTGTCGACAGGATACGGTGGCACCCAATGCAGAAACAGCAATCCGAACAGGTAGCAGCCAATGAAGACAGCGTAGATTCCATTCATAGAAAGCTGCGGCAATATATGCAGCTCAAGTGCCTGAGAAAATGCAAAGGCGAACAACATCATGTTGTAGGCGCGTGCAGGTTTCGAGGTCGCGCCCAGAGAGGCCACTGCAACTGCGGTGTATATCCCGCTGCCAATGCCTGCTGCGAATCGGAGCCACAGGACCTGCTCATACTCGACATACTCCATGCACAGGCCATTCGCGGCAATCGTCAGGGCGGCGGCACCGAGTACGAGGTGACGTCGATTCACTTTCGCAATGACGATCGCGGTCAGAATCGCGCCCAGCGACAAACCGCCGAGATCTGCACCCGCAACGCGACCGACTTCGACTTCGCTGAAGCCGAGCAGGCGA
Source organism: uncultured Woeseiaceae bacterium (assembly GCA_964568835.1). Taxonomy (GTDB): domain Bacteria; phylum Pseudomonadota; class Gammaproteobacteria; order Steroidobacterales; family Woeseiaceae; genus UBA1847. The sequence goes on from CAZMRZ010000003.1 coordinate 109,184, forward strand.
ACCCAGGCAGTACTAATAACGGGGACAGCAACGAGAACGGCGTAGCCTACGAGCGTCATGTACAACGCGATCGTTATAGAGCGCCAACCGTCGAACACGGTCTTGTGGTGAAACAGAGAATCGCTGTCTTTGTTCATTGGAGAGAACTCAGAGTTATTAATGAAGATTCGAACGACACCTGAGCCTCACGACATCGATTCGAGATAGCGCACAATATCCTGCGATTCGGGCACCCACCGTTCTTCACCATCCGGACTAATAATTCGCAGCACCGGTACCGTCGCGCGTCCACGTGCCTCGACAAGTTGCTCCCGACTCCTCGGGTCTTCAAAGATTTCCCGTAGCTCTACGTCAAGACCTAATCGATCAATTGCCGACCGGACAATCGCGCAATAGGGACAGGTTTGAGAATGATAGAGAACCAACTTGTCTTTGGCCGGGGCAGGGCTCTTGGCATAGCGCTCAATTAACAGGCCCGCGTAAAAGCTCGGCCAGTCGCTCTCCGGTGAACGCGCCGTGTGTTCAAAGTCTGCATTCATTACACAATAGATTAGTTGGCTCTTGGTGAATGGCGTTCCCAATGCCTGAGCAAGCGGTTCCTGCAGGTATTCGGCATACCAGATGGGCCAATCCGGGTCGGCACCGTCCGTAGCCGCGAAGGCGGCGTGGTGGGCTCGTCCTGTCTCGCGAAACAGCTCGATGAGTTTATTTTGAAGCTCAACATTCATAGGGATTTCCTCTGCAGTCCGCCATGCAGTCTACTTTACAAGCAGACATTGCTGTAGCACGTATACTCTCCCGATCCCCGCGACAGATGAGCTGATCATGGACCTTATGGCACTCGCCATTATTACTGGCGGACTTTTGTTGTATTCGTTGATCTCCGGTCGACTGGAAGGGACGATTCTCACTGCTCCACTGATCTTCATCATTTTCGGATTCACGCTGGGTTCCGGTGGCTTCAATCTGGCGGCCGTCGACGTCGGTCATTCCGCGATCCACGTGATCGCGGAAATTACGCTCATACTCGTTCTATTCACCGACGCTGCCCGTATCGATCTTAATCGCGTGCGCAAGGATCACAATCTCCCGGTCCGAATGCTGACAATCGGTCTTCCATTAACGATTGCCGCCGGTACGTTTGTTGCGGCGTGGGTGTTCCCGGCTTTTTCGATTTGGGAGGCGGCACTTTTGGCTGCACTGCTGGCGCCCACGGACGCGGCGCTGGGCCAGGCTGTTATTTCAGCTAAAGTCGTGCCGGTTCGCATTCGCCAGGCGATCAATATCGAAAGCGGACTTAATGACGGAATAGCTTTACCCGCCGTCCTTCTTCTCGCGACTTTCGCCGGTGCAGCGGCCGATACGGCGCAGGCGGGTGAGTGGATCCAATTCGGACTATTACAGGTCACGCTCGGGCCCCTGGCAGGCATCGCAATCGGCTACGCCGGGGCACGATTGCTCGATTCAGCCATTGAGCGCGGCTGGTCGAGTGCCGCGTTTCAGGGAATCGGCATACTGTCGCTCGCCGTATTCACCTATGTGGTGGCCGAGTTAATGGGCGGCAACGGATTCATCGCGGCATTTGTCGGCGGTATGGTTTTTGGCCACAGCGTCCGCAATTCCTGCACGTTTCTGTTCGAGTTCATGGAGACGGAGGGACAGCTTCTCATGCTGATCACCTTCCTGGTCTTCGGCGCGGCATTGTTACCGGAAGCGATTTCTCATCTAAGCCCTGCGATTTTCTTGTACGCCGTGCTGAGTCTGACGGTCATTCGGATGATTCCGATCGCGATATCTCTTCTTGGCACGGGCCTCAGTTCACCGTCCTATCTTTTTCTCGGCTGGTTCGGCCCGCGCGGTCTGGCATCAATATTGTTCGTGCTACTCATCCTGAAGGACTCAGACGTGCCGCATCATGAAGAATTACTGTCTGTCACTGTTATCACCGTCGCCCTCAGCGCATTGCTGCATGGAATCAGCGCGGCTCCGTTCGCACGAATCTATGGCCGGATAGCCAATAGCATGGGCGAGTGCGAAGAAAGTCGGCTCGTGAAAGAAATGCCGCTTCGCGAGGGTCTGTTATCCAACAACAACGACGAATAAGGGAAAAACACCAATGAACAAAATCTCCATCGCGGTTTGGGACGAGCTCGAAGACCGAATCCCGGCGCACGCTATTGTCGCCAATGTCGATCTCGTGATTGTTCGTTTCGACGACTCCGTCTCTGTGCTGTACGGCCGCTGTGCCCATCGCGCAGCATTGATGTCAGACGGTCATGTTGAAGGCGATAACCTGATCTGCGGTGTTCATGGGTGGGATTACCGTGTGGATACCGGTATCAGCGAGTACAACAATTCGGAAACATTGCCGAAATTTGATGCATGGATCGAGGATGGCAACGTGCTGGTCGACCAGGACGCGATTGCTTCCTGGGCGAAGCAACATCCGCAGCCGTATAACCGCGACGCGTATCAGGGCACGTACCAGGATCCCACCGGCACTGCGGACGAACCGCATGTAAAGCTTATTCGCAAGCTCGCAGGCGAGGGACTGAGCAAAGTCGGTCATCACGGCCCGTCCGGCGCGATGGGCGTCCCGCGCGATTCTTTGCCAAAGTGGGATGACCTCCAGTTCGTCGTTGGCCAACTGCATAATTTGCCCTTACTCGACGACGAAGACGTTGGCAGCGATCTCGTCATTGGCGCCAACGCGAAGAAGCCGCTTCAATTGGATATTCCCCTGTTCGTATCCGATATGAGTTTCGGGGCGCTGTCCCAGGAGGCAAAAGTTGCGTTGTCGAAAGGCGCGGAACTTGCCGG
>CAZMRZ010000004.1:0-4027 GCA_964568835.1 uncultured Woeseiaceae bacterium
GGTCGGGCCGCGCTGACGCCGGTTGCCATCGCGGCCGGACGGCGGCTTGCCGATCGTTTGTACGGTGGAATGGATGGTCGGCATCTGGATTACAGCTTGATACCGACGGTTATCTTCAGCCATCCGACAATCGGTACCGTGGGTATGACTGAGGACGAAGCGCGTAGCGAATACGGTGATGACATCAAGATCTATTCGTCTGCTTTTACACCCATGTTTTACGCGCTGGGTGACGACAAGAAGCGATCAGTCATGAAGCTGATTACGGCAGGCGAGGAAGAGAAAGTCATCGGCTGCCATGTATTCGGCGCCGGCGCTGACGAAATGCTGCAAGGTTTTGCGGTTGCAATGCATATGGGCGCGACCAAGAATGATTTTGACAATACTGTCGCGATTCACCCGACAAATGCCGAAGAAGTAGTGACGATGCGGTAACGCCGAAATTCAGGCGGTTATTTTCATCTGCTTGAGTACTGGGGAGGTTTCGGGACGAATACCCCTCCAGATTTTGAACGATTCGGCCGCTTGCTCGACCAGCATGCCCCAGCCCATGACGGATTGTGCCGCGCCGGATTCACGCGCCCAGATGCTGAATGGCGTCGGGCTCAAGCCATAGGACAGGTCATAACAAAAGGTGGTCTCGGAAATCGCGGCGGCCGGATACGGTGGCGATTCACCTCTGAGGCCCGCCGACGTCGCGTTGATGATCAGGTCGTAGGGCTCCGAGACCGGAATGACGTTGAAGCGGCACGCAGAAACCGGGCCCGAGCGCGAAAAGTGATTGGCAAGTGCCTGCGCTTTTTCGAGCGTGCGATTGGCGATTCTAAGTGATGCCGGTTGCATTTCCAGCAACGGGCCGATGATGCCTCGAGTCGCGCCACCCGCGCCGAGAATGAGTATGTTCGCGTCTTCAACCGCGACGCCCAGGTTTACTGCGAGATCACGCAGCAAACCAATACCGTCGGTATTGTCCCCGTGAATCTCACCACCCTTGAACGACAGTGTATTCACGGCACCCGCGGTCGCTGCCCGTTCACTGGTCTGGTCAACGAGCCTTGTAACTTCACACTTGTGCGGTACTGTGATGTTGAGGCCCTTGCCGCCGGTACGTTGAAACTGGCGAATTGCTGTTTCGAGTTTTTCCGGCGAAACCTGCAGCAATTCGTATTGAAGATTCTGGCCGGTTTGCAGGGCGAACAGGCGGTGAATAACCGGAGAACGGCTATGCGACACCGGATAGCCCATAACGCCATAGCGATCTATGGTCGTGGTTGCTGCTGAGGATTCATCCGTCAAAAGCTACTCCGATAGCCATTTTGCTGCATCGATTGCGAAGTACGTGAGTATGCCGCTGGCGCCGGCGCGCTTCATGCCGAGCAGAGACTCGAGCACCGTTTGACGCTCATCAAGCCAGCCATTGTTTGCTGCAGCCTTGAGCATCGCGTACTCGCCGCTGACCTGATACGCAAAGGTCGGTACCTGCCAGGTGTCTTTCACGCGCCGAACGATATCGAGATACGGCATTGCCGGTTTGACCATCACGCAATCGGCCCCTTCCTGGATGTCCAGTCCAACCTCACGCACCGCCTCGTCGCCGTTCGAGGGCGCGACTTGATACGTGGACTTGTCGGCACCGGCGAGATTCGCCGTTGAACCGACCGCATCGCGGAACGGGCCATAAAACGATGAAGCGAATTTTGCGGCGTACGCCATGATCAGTGTGTTTCGATGATCGGCACTCTCAAAAGCCGCACGAATGGCGCCGATTCGGCCATCCATCATGTCGGACGGTGCAACCATGTCGGCGCCAGCGTCTGCATGAGACATTGCTTGCCGCACCAGCATCTCGACCGTCTCGTCGTTCAGGACGTATCCGTCGTCGTCAATGATGCCGTCCTGACCGTGTGTTGTGTATGGGTCCAGCGCAACATCCGTAATGACAACGAGATCGGGCAGCGCTTTCTTGATGGCCCTGACCGTGTTTTGTACCAATCCATCAGGATTGGCGCACTCGGCGCCGTCCAGGCTCTTCACACTCGCCCCGACTACCGGAAACAGGGCAACCGCCGGGATTCCCAAATCGCGCGCCTCGGTGAGTTCGACCAGCAGTTTGTCGACACTTTTGCGGCTGACGCCCGGCATAGAAGGAACGGGCTCTTCTTTGCCTTTGCCATCGAGCACGAAAACCGGGTATATAAGGTCATCAACGGACAGGCCGGTCTCAGCCACGAGTCGTCGTAACGCAGAAGTACGCCGACTGCGGCGCAGGCGAATAGAGGGGAACTGTCCGAGCTTCGATTGACTCATAGCTAATCAGAATAAGAGAATTGGGGATAATACCGGGAATTTCTTATTTTCCCTATATTTAGGTCGGTTTTCCACGTCTTAATCACAGTTTTGGACCTCGGTAGTAATAAAATCCATAAGGGGCGGGTCATCTCGTATGAACACTAGCAACGCCACGGGCGAAAGACGAATTAGATTCGATCGTCTCGTGACTGTTTTTTACATGGACATGTTTCGCTATGCCGCATGGCTTTGCCGGGACAGGTCGATCGCCGAAGAGGTGGTCCAGGAGGCGCTGTTGCGCGCCTGGAAGTCGCTGGACGCGCTGCGGGACGATGAAGCCGCCAAACCGTGGCTGTTGACGATCGTCCGTCGGGAGAACGCTCGCTACTTTGAGCGCCGCCGCCTGGAAACGGTCGACATCGACAATTTGACGGCGTCTCAGTCAGCTTTGCTCGCTGAGGCACCGAATGAAGAGCTCGACGACCTCAGAGAGGCGATTTACGGGCTTGATGATGATTATCGCGAACCGTTGGTTCTGCAGGTCCTGATGGGCTACAGCACGAATGAGATCGCGGAGCTGATGGGACTGAAGCAGGGCGCAGTTTTGACGCGCTTGCACCGGGCCCGACTGAAGCTAAAAGAGGGCGTGGCTAAGGAGAATTCGACGAATGAGATGATCTCATGAGTCAAGAGACGAAAACGATGAATTGCGAAGACTATAAAAAGGCACTCACTGCAGATCCGGGATTCGATGACGAATCCGGGCATCTCGATAGTTGTGTTGCCTGTCGGGAATACAGCGCCGAGATGCTGGCTCTGAACGACCGCATCGCCGCGGCGATGGCGTTGTCCGTGCCCGAGCTGGTCATGCCGGAACTACCTGATATTGAAACGGACAATGTGGTCACCCTGTCGGAGCGTCGCGCGATCTCGAAGCCCACCTGGTTTGCAGTCGCAGCAACGGTATTGATCGCTGCTGTGGTTGGAATTCGCATGACCGGTACTGGTGTCGATTACGGCACGCTGAATGAACAACTTCTGGCACACCTCGATCACGAGCCTGCAGCGCTGTTGCCCACCCGTACGCCGGTGTCTGACAGGCAGCTTACGCGGGTGGTACCCGAAAAACTTGCAACGATGAATCATGACGCGGGTCTGATCACCTACGCGATGAGTTGCCGTATCAACGGCAACGATGTGCCGCACCTGGTTATTCAGGGCGAGCGTGGGCCGATCACGATTTTGTTGATGCCGCACGAGAAGGTTGCTGAAGCATCGAGCATTGATGGCACCAACGTTCAAGGCATCATCCTGCCGGTGGGCGATGGCAGCATTGCGATCATAGGTGATCGCGATGAACAGCTCGACAAAGTGAAACAGAATGTATTGGATTCAGTGCTGTGGAGTACGTAAGGCTTCACGGTCTGAAAAATCGAACGCCCGGTTTTGGGCAAACACTCGTAGGAGAGAAATAGATGTCAGAGAAAAAAGTAGTGAAACCTTTAGCGCTTGCTGTAGGTGCTGCACTGGCTGGAACGTTCGCAATTAGTGGCACAGTTAATGCGGATTCCATCGACAGCCCGTTCGAAATTTCTACGCTTAGCGTTGGCTACATGCTGGGTGAGGGCGAAGGCTCTTGCGGCGGCGACAAAGGCGAAGAGAAAGAAGGCGAAGGCAGTTGCGGCGAAGGATCGTGTGGCGGCGACAAAGAAGGCGACGCAGACGATAAAGAAGGCGA
>CAZMRZ010000004.1:4127-11078 GCA_964568835.1 uncultured Woeseiaceae bacterium
TAAAGAGGGCGAAGGCTCTTGCGGCGGCGACAAGGAAAAAGCCGAAGGAAGTTGCGGCGGCTCTATCTAAGTAAGACCTGCTTCACAAAGCAAGACAGAAGCCCGCGCATTGCGCGGGCTTTTTTTATGCAAAGGACGTATTAATTGATGCTGAGATTTCCGCGTGGCGTTGCTACATTGGCAGACCGGACAGAAGGCATGAGAATCTTATGGCTAAGGCAATATCAAGATGCAGGTGGGCGGAAGGCGTCAGTCTCAACTACATCGAATATCACGACAAAGAATGGGGCGTCCCGGTCTGGGATGATCAGGTGCAGTTCGAGTTTCTGATTCTGGAAGGCGCACAGGCCGGTCTTAGCTGGTCGACGATACTCAACAAAAGAGAGGGCTACCGAAAGGCGTTCGCGGAATTTGATCCGGTGAAAGTCGCCCGCTTCACAGACAAGCGACTTGAGAAGCTATTGTTGGATCCGTCAATCGTGAGAAACAAGCTCAAGGTGCGTTCGGCAGTAACGAACGCGAAGGCCTTTCTCGACGTGCAGAAGGAGTTCGGCACGTTTTGTGATTACATCTGGGGCTTCGTCGGCGGCAAGCCGATACAGGCGAATCGCAAGAAAGATGGCGATGTTCCGGCCACCTCACCCGAGTCTGATGCCCTCTCAAAAGACCTCAAAAAGCGTGGCTTCAAGTTTGTCGGAAGCACGATTATCTACGCACACATGCAGGCGACGGGCATGGTCAATGATCACGTAACTAATTGTTTTCGTTGTAAAACGTGCAAAGCGTTGGGTGCGAAAAAACACTAGGGCCGCTTGCAATTGCCGTCACCGCGGTGGATTATCGGATGCATCCCAACAACGACAAAAAAAGAGGGACTGCAAATGTCTGACGATCTGAACGCTAAAGCCCCGACTTCTTTCTACATTATCGGCGGTATCTTTTTTCTCTGGAACTTCACAGGGCTGGCGCTTTACTACCAGCAGATGACAATGACACCGGAAGCGCTCGCGTCATTTGGGCCGGTCCAAGCGGCCTTCATCGAAGCGACACCCGTCTGGGCGAATGCGGCATACGCTACCGCAGTGACGTTCGGTTTTATTGCATCAATTCTGTTGCTGCTGAGAAACCGCTGGGCATTGCCGGCGTATCTCGTTTCATTCGCAGGCATTCTTCTTCAGGACCTGGAGTCTTTCGTCATTCGTGACGTTATCGGCATATTTGGTAGTGAGGCATTTATCATACCGCCGTTGGTGCTTGTTATTGCGATCACGGAAATCTGGTACTCGAAGTCAGTTGCCAATCGTTACTATCGTTAGCTCCGACAGACCTTGCGGCGTGTTGTGCGAGATGCCTCCCAGATAGATCGTATTAGAGTTTAGTCCGCTCCAGTCGATCGTTACCGTTCCGATCGTGCCCGCGCTGACAAACGCAGGGCCGGTCGCAGTCATGTTCCCGTTATCTTCGTTGATGCCAAACCACCAGCTCAGCATCTGGTAGTTGGCGCCGGGTCCGCCGCCTTCGACGCTGTTGTCAGTCTCGAAGCCATGTACGTAAACGCCATAAATGCCCGCTTCCGGATACATTAAATTGAATTGTTCTTCCGACGTCGGTTCGCCGCTTTCTCCGATACGATTACAGAGGCTGCCAGCGGGTCCGCAATAGTAGACATACATATCAAGATCGTCGTTGCCGTCGGTCAGTGCGTCGAACAACGAAAAACGAAGGTAGAGTTGATCGGCGGGCACCTCGAACACGTGTTGCGCCACTCCGGCGCCGGTGCGGCGAGTGAAGGTATTGGTGGGGTCATCGGCGACGAATCGACCCTGCACTCTCGGCAGGTTCAAACCGTGAACGCCCGGGCTGTAGCTGCCGTTGTAACCGAACTCGACAGCGAAGGTCTGACTACCGGTCGCCCCGAGTGCCACTATTTCATCAGGCGCTGTTATGGAGATGGGTTTGACCGCGATACTACTGCGCACGTCGTGGTCGTCGCCTTTCCAGGTCAACGAGCCGAAACGCCACAGGTCCAGGGGCTCGGAAAGATAGGTTAACGTCACGTCGAACGTCGTCGATTCCCCCGTACCAAGGCTGATAGAGGTCGGCGATACATTAACGCCGATACCCGGTGGCGAAGAAACCTCAACAGTGTACGACTCGGCATCGTCACTGACATTGGTGACCCGGCGCGTTACCGTTTGCTCGAATGCCAATCGTGAAATCGCGATAGTCGGTTGATTGAGGTCTCTGGCAAAAAAGGAATAGCCGGCAGCGCTGAGTTGCGCGCAGCGTTCAGTGCTTATGGCGGGTGACTCCGTTCCGCAAGCAAACGCATCGTATTCATCATCGCTGACGTCGTAAATCAGACCGGGACGCAGTGCGTCGTTGGGTACGATGTGCCCGCCGCCGAAGTCAAAAGGATTGGCAGAAGCAAGGCTGTCCGGTACCTGCACGTCTTGACGGGCGCTCGTGATCAACGCAGAGCGAATAGCCGCTGCAGACCAGTTTGGATTCGCCTGACGCAGCAGAGCTGCGACTCCGGCTACATGTGGTGTCGACATCGACGTTCCGCTCAGATACGCAAAGTTTTCCCCGGGTGTTGCGTTCGCCGGTTCCGGCGTAAAACCGGCAATGATGTTGACGCCGGGTGCGGTCACATCGGGTTTCAGAATATCGGGATTCGGACCGGGACCACGAGCAGAAAAACTCGCCATCAGATCGCCGTTGTCGGTTGTTGTCAGCAGAAGGCTTTTTTCAAGCACGACATCGACGCTATTTCCCTCATCCAGTTCGGCAAGAATAAGATTTGCGTCGGCCTGACCAATCATCAACGCGGGAATATCCACAAGCCCTTTCTTGCCGAACATGACAACGGCATCGCCGGCAATGTTGTAGACAAGGGCGGCGACTGCGCCAGCGTCTTCAGCGTTCTTAACCATGTCCGTAAACAAACAGCCGGATCGTTGCATCAGTGCAATATTGCCGGAGACTTCGTCGCCGTTGACCAACGGCTGACACCCATCGCTGGTAATTCCCGCCGAGCCGGATGGCAGCGTATCGTCAGCGTCGTCGACCAGAACCAACGTCCCTTCAATCGGATCAACATCCGCCAGCGGTGGTGAAAACAGAGATTCTTTAGTGCCGTATCTGCCGGCGATTGAGGCTGGCGCGGACACCTCCATAGCCTCAACCGAGGATTCGCCGCTGCGAGTCGATGCGCCAACCGTAACGACCCATGGTGCACCAGCAGGGGAACCGATGGTCGCTAAACCAGGGCCTTCGTTTCCAGCGGCAACGGCCGCGACAATCCCGGCCTTGGCAGCAGCCATAAGCGCGATGTCGTCGGGCGCTGTTACCTCACGTTTCGAGTTTCCAACGGAGTAACTGATGATGTCCACGCCATCAGCGACCGCCGCGTCGATCGCATTCGCGAGATCCGATGTATTGCAGCTGGCCCGGGACTCAGACGGGCGCAACCAACAGGCTTTGTACACAGCAACGCGCGCCTTAGGCGCAATGCCTTCAACGTCGCCGATCAATGTCCCGAAAATCGATGCGCTGACGCGGTTGCCAGCTGCGGTCGTCGCCGTATGTGTACCATGGCCGTCAGCATCGCGAGGTGACCGAAATTCGCGCTCATCGATGGGTCCGCTATTCGCCGCACCATCGATAAACCACCGCGCCCCGATGAGTTTGTTGTTGCAATCCGATTCTTCGAATCGATCACCGGATTCGCATTCGCCGTTCCAGTTCTCCGGCTCCTCGAACTCCAGTACGTCATCCCGCTTGTCGAACCGCTTGCAGAGCCACTTGCCAAGAATGTTCGTTTCCGCCCAGCGGCTTTGGCATATGCGAGGCCGATCCGCTGGCCTCGACTGCTGCAGCGCCGGATGCTCCGGCGCTATCCCGCTATCGATGATGCCGATAACAATTCCGTCACCATCAAGCGCATGCTCGCTACGCAGTCCGCCATCGCTGTCGAACAGGCCCAGGAAAATAGCGCTATGGCTTGTCGCGAGTGGTCGAACCTCGTCTTCCCATACATTAAGAACCGCATCGAGCCCCCTGAGTTTCTGGGCTTGCCCGAAACTCATTCGTGCCGCGAAACCATTCAAGCCATATTTGTAGCTGTAGATCTTCTCGACATCAGAACCGGCGTCATCCAGTACGCGTTGCTGCTCGGCTTCGAGCATGGCCGCATAGACCAGATTGCTCGCGGCGTCTTTTTTGAATCGTGGTCGCGCCTTTGTCGACGAAGAGGCGGCGTAAGATTTGGTCTTTGACGCGAAATTTTCCGCGGTAGATGGGGCTCGAAGCTGAACAATGAACACCTTGCGAGCCGCTGGATCTTCAGTGCCTGTCAACTGAACAGGATCATCCGCCGCGACGGCCGGCAGCACGAGAAATATGAGGCTAGTCAGCAAACCACGCGCGGGCCACCTGTTGCGGCAGTTCGTCCCCGATCTATTCATTCACGTAGCCACTCAACTCGTCTTCGCTAAAACTAACGCCGAGTCCCATCGCTATGCGATTGACGAAATTGAAATAGCCGACAATCAGTGTCAGGTCGAGAATGTCATCATCCGAAAGCCCCTCTGCCCGCAACTCACCCAGATCGCTTTCCGTCATCGCTCCGGGCGCCATGGTCAGTTTTTCAGCATGGCGAACGATATTGCTTAGCCGGGGTTCCAGCGTTTCGAGTCCGTCAGCCGTCATCAGGAGACCAACGGTTTCTTCATCCTTGAGGTAGCGTCGCAGCGCTTCAGCATGGTGGTTTACACAGTAGTCACACTCATTGTTCGCGGAGACGACGACAGCAATAGCCTCACGCTCCAGTCGACTTAATCCCGACTTGCCAAACATGATCGTCATGTACAGGTCGAGATGGCTATTCATCGCATCGGGATTGAGACTGTGAACCTTGAGGATATTCGAAACCTTGCCACGCTGTTTGATCAGCGTTGCATAGGAAGCGGCCAGCTTGCCATCAGCCTCGCTAACTTCGATTTCGTTTATCCAGGACATAATTTGTCGCAAGGTTCGATCAGACGTTCGACGTTACCATCTGGAGGCGTCAGGTCGCAAAAAGTTGCGCGGGATCGGCGAAGCTCTTGAACTCCAGCGCATTGCCCGACGGGTCGAGCAGGAAAAGCGTTGCCTGTTCGCCGATCTCGCCTTCGAAGCGAATTTGCGGCGATATCAGGAACTTTTTCTGCGCCTTTTCCAGTTTCCCAGCGAGCGATCGCCAGTCGGCCATGTCGAGAACGACGCCGAAATGGCGCGCTGGCACAGATTCGCCGTCGACGGGATTCGTTGCTGCATTCATGTCACCGGCATCAACCAGGTGCAAAGTGACCTGATGGCCGTAAAAGTCCAGGTCCAGCCAGCGTGAAGCGTTGCGCCCTTTGCCGCAGCCCAGCAGGCCGCAGTAGAAGACCTCAGCGGCAGCAAGGTCGGTAACAGGCAATGCCAGGTGAAAAGGTGGCAGGGGCGTCGTCACTCGCTGTCGTCCAGCCAGTCATGAGGCGACAGGTAGTCGCGATAAAGCGCATCCTCCGGTGAGCCCGCTTCGGGTCGCCAGCCGTACTCCCAGCGAACCTGCGGCGGCAGCGACATCAGGATTGATTCGGTTCGGCCACCGGATTGCAGACCGAACAGGGTGCCGCGGTCATAGATGAGATTGAATTCGACGTATCGGCCGCGGCGGTATAACTGGAAATTGCGCTCTCGGTCACCGTAGGGATGATCAGCGCGGCGCTCGACGATCGGCGTATAGGCGGCAAGAAAATTGTCGCCGACCGATTGCAGGAACGCGAAACTGTCGTCGAAGCCGGGTTCGGTGACGTCGTCGAAGAACAAACCGCCGACGCCGCGAGTTTCGTCACGGTGTTTAAGGTAAAAATACTCGTCGCACCATTGTTTATAACGCGGATAAAGTTCTTCGCCGAACGGGTCACAAGACTGTTTTGCGGTCTGGTGCCAATGGACCACGTCTTCCCGAAACGGATAGTATGGCGTCAGATCAAAACCGCCGCCAAACCACCAGATCGGGTTGTCCTCGCCCGCGCTAAAAAAACGAAAGTTCGCATGCGTCGTCGGTACGTAGGGATTGTGAGGGTGCAACACGAGGGACACGCCGACGGCTTGAAACTGTTTGCCCGCGAGCTCTGGTCGATGCTTTGTCGCAGATGGGGGCATCTGGTCGCCGAACACGTGCGAAAAACTGACGCCGGCCTGCTCGAAGATTCGGCCGTTTGACAGCACCCGACTCTCGCCGCCACCGCCGGCATCCCGCTTCCACGCATCATGAGTGAATACGGCCTCGCCGTCCAGCTGCTCGAGCTCCGTGCAAATACGATTCTGCAGCGCGAGCAAATAGGTTTTTACCGGATCGACATTACTCACTAGGGATGCTCACATTTTTATGATCGTAGAATCTTGCCGCTCAGCAGTTCGCGGATTTCCGAAGGCCCGGATGCGGGACCACAGGCACCCGGTACGACGTAGTCTACTAGATCGCCGAATTGGCGGCGAAGCGTCTCTTCATCGGGCGCGACGGCTTGGCCACTCAGGTTGGCGCTCGTCGAAACGACTGGTGACGCAACGCTGCGACAAATGTTGCCGGCCACAGGGTTCGTCGTGATGCGGACGGCCAGACCGGCATTGTCGCCCCGAACCACAGGCGGAACACGGCTGCTAGCCGGGACGATCCAGGTGATGGGCTGTGTTGGGTCGGGTTCCGGTATTACTACCGCATCGGGCAAGTCAATCCAGTCGTCGAACTGCGATGCGTTCGCCGCGATCAGGATGAGCCCCTTGGATGGATCTCGTTTTTTGATGTCGAGCAGTCGCTGCACGGCGTCGGTATCCCGCGGGAGGCAACCGAGCCCGAAGACGCCTTCCGTTGGATAGGCGATGACGCCGCCGCCAAGCAAGACCTCTGCGGCTTTGTCG
>CAZMRZ010000004.1:11178-33505 GCA_964568835.1 uncultured Woeseiaceae bacterium
TCGCGAGTAACAGACGTTTCCTTGTCTTCGCAAAGCGCATGAAACGGCTTCCAGAATTTTTCCAGAAGGGGCACCCAGTCTTTTTCACCGAGCGAGACCAGATCGAGGTCATCCTCAAGATTGGCGGTGAAGTCGTAGTCAACGTATTGGGTAAAGTGTTCGGTCAGGAAGCCGATGACAATACGACCGATGTCGGTCGGTAAGAAGCGCTTCGCGTCCATTTCAACGTATTCGCGATTCTTGAGGGTCGCGATAATGCTTGCATAGGTCGACGGCCGCCCGATGCCATATTCTTCGAGCGTCTTGACGAGGCTCGCTTCAGTAAAACGTGGTGGTGGCTCGGTAAAGTGCTGCTCGGGGCGCAGTTCGTCGAGCTTAATAGTGTCGCCTTCCGAAATCTCCGGCAGCAAGCGATCACCATCGTCATCTTTAGAATCGTCCTTGCCTTCCTGATAGACGGCCATGAAGCCTGGCTCAACGAGCACAGATCCATTGGCGCGCATACGATGGCCGTTGTCGGCCGGTCCTGCAGCCATCTCGATGGCAACCGTATCGAACACGGCCGGAACCATTTGGCAGGCCATCGTCCGCTTCCAGATGAGTGAATACAGTTTGAACTGATCTTCATCGAGCACGGCCTTCAAATCGTCCGGTGCTCTTGCAACGGAGGTCGGGCGAACAGCCTCATGCGCTTCCTGAGCGTTCTTCGCCTTGGTCTTAAACTTGCGAGGCTCATCCGGAACATTCGCAGCACCGTATCGCTCCGCGATAACTTCGCGAATCTCAGTGAGTGCGACTTCTGCAAGAGTGACAGAGTCGGTACGCATATAGGTGATCAGGCCGACCTGGTCTTCGCCGGGAAGCGCAATGCCTTCATACAGTTTCTGTGCAACACGCATGGTGCGCTGCGTATTGAATCCCAGCTTCCGCGAAGCTTCCTGTTGTAGCGTCGAGGTTGTAAACGGTGCCGTCGGATTGCGGCGGCGCTGACGTTTGGTGACTTCCAGTACTTTGAACTCGCCACCGGCTGCATCGACAATCGCCTTTTCAACAGCTCGTGCGGCATCTTCGTTTTCGAAGCTGAACTGTTCCACCTTGTCGCCCTTATAGCTAACAAGGCGCGAGGTAAACGCTTGTTCGTTCTTGCTGACATCGGCCTCGATCGACCAGTACTCGCGCGCCTTGAATGCTTCGATTTCAAGTTCACGCTCGACAATCATGCGCAGCGCCGGACTCTGCACTCGCCCAGCTGACAGGCCACGCTGTACTTTCTTCCACAACAGCGGCGACAAATTAAAGCCGACGAGATAGTCCAGTGCACGGCGTGCCTGTTGTGCGCCAACGAGATCGCCCGATATTTCGCGAGGATTCGCTACCGCGTCACGGACGGCCTGTTTCGTGATTTCATGGAACACAACCCGATGCACTTCAATATTGTCGAGAATCCCTTTTTCTTTGAGAAGCTCAACCAGATGCCATGAAATGGCCTCGCCTTCGCGATCCGGGTCAGTTGCGAGATACAGGCCTTCGGCGTTTTTTAGCGCCTTGATGATGGCTTTGACGTGCTTTTCGTTGCGCTCAATGATCTGGTACTTCATCGAAAAACCGTTTTCGGTGTCGACGGCGCCTTCCTTGGGTATCAGGTCGCGAACATGGCCATAGGACGCCAGGACATCAAAGTCCTTGCCCAGATACTTGCTGATGGTGCTGGCCTTGGCAGGCGATTCGACTATTACCAGATTCTTCGACATTGACTGATTCGCGCCCTTTTCGTCAGGTTCTTAGCTTGTATAAATACAAAACCGCGGACTGTGCCGCGGTTTAATTACGTGCTTGACAGCGAACTGTCAAGAAAATCGAACTTTCAAGCTAGTGGATCGAGTCGGGAGTTTCCTCGAAAACCAGATCTTCCATGCGCGCGTACGCGTGTTCCTGGCCAGGCTGACTGAACAGTACCATCAGGACAACCCACTTGATTTGTTCGACGTCGATATCCGCGGTCTCAAGGGCCAGAAGTCGGTCGACGAGGAGCTCCCTTTGCGGTGGCGACAGGATTCCGATTTGCTCGAGGTAAATAATATAGCCACGACAATACGCATCGAGACGCTCGTGCTCGAAGTCATTGTATATGCGAGTGCCGTGCGCGGATAAATTTCCGTAATTAAGGCTCTCCTGATGGTCTGTAAGACCATCGAGCCACTCTAACGCGCGTTCGATTTCGCTATCACCAAAGCCCGCCCGCGCCAATTCGAGACGCAATTCATTTTGGTCGGGTTCGGGATCTTCTTCTGTGTCGACGTAGGTTTCAAACAGGTACATCAGTACGTCGAGAACGTTTTCTTTCATGCTTGGAGCAGCTCCTTATCTTCAAGCAATTAATGTGTATCGTCCGCCGGACAAAGCTTCAACTTCTCCTTGAAGCTCCAAGATCAGGAGCATGGAGGAAAGCTGGTCAATCGTCAATCCGGATTGGCTCTCCAGATCGTCGATGCGGGTCGGGTCGTGACTGAGCACTTTGCGCAACTCTGCGTAGTCATCGTCTTCATGGGGGGGCGATGCCTTGTTGGTAGTTGATTCTGTTACGTTTTGTTGCAGGTGGCCGGCAAGCGGAGCCAGTTCGGCGCCGATATCGGCCGCCGTCTCGACCAATTTTGCCCCTTGTCGAATCAGTTCGTGACAGCCCCGCGCGAGCGGATTATGGATAGAACCGGGCAGGGCGAAAACCTCGCGTCCCTGCTCAGCTGCGAGTCGGGCCGTGATCAATGAGCCACTGCGCCGGGCGGCCTCGACAACCAGAGTGCCAAGAGACAGACCACTGATGAGGCGATTACGTTCGGGAAAGTGTCGCTTGTCAGGCGCTGTGCCCAGCGGATATTCGGTAACGAGTGCGCCGCGCTCAGTTATCTGGTGAGCGAGGTCGTGGTTCTGTGCCGGATATATGCGATCGATGCCGTGGCCCAGCAAGGCGACCGTTCGACCTCCAGCCTCCAGGGCACCGCGATGTGCCGCCGTGTCGATGCCCTGCGCGAGTCCGCTAACAATGGTGTAGCCGCTCCTGGCCATGTGTTTTGAAAACTCGAGGGCGTTGCTTATACCGCCGCGTGTGGGATTGCGGCTACCGACAATCGCGAGTGACGGCAGATGCAGCGCATCGATATCACCGTTGACGAACAGTGCCAGCGGCGCGCCCGGCAGCTGCGTGAGCAACTCCGGGTATTCATCGCTGCCGTACGTCAGAACGTGGTGGCGCTCATCGGCGAGCCAGAGCATTGCTGTCTCGATTACCGCGGCATCCGGACGCGAAATCGCTCTGGCTTTTTTTTCCGACAGGCCGGTATCACGCAGCTTATGCTCGCTTTGGCGGACTATCGTGTCAACGTCGCCAAAGCGCTCTTTGAGTGCGCACAGCTCCTTAACGCTTACATAGGCGTGCAGGAGAGTTAGCCATTCGAGGTGCTTCATGGTTGCGCCAGCGAGGAATCAAAGAAATCTATAATACCGCTGCGGGCGCCAAATGAGCTGAGCATTTCTGCCTCAAGCGCCAAAAAAAACGGCGCCGTGAGGCGCCGTTTCGTGTCAATCCTTAGATATGCAGATCAGGTCGGGTTGCGAATAGAGTCATGAATATGAATGGCATCCGTAGCCTCCATTACCAGACCGTAGCTGATGCGATCGTAGGTCTTGAAAACCATGACCGTGCCGGCTTGTTCATCCGGAAGTCGCACATTGCCACCCTTAACTCGATCGTCAACGACCTTGCCTGACTGGAAAACCGACAGTACATCGCCGACGGAAAGGCCATCGCCGGACCCGCGGTTCATCACAACGACCTGGTATTGACCAATCTGGGTAACACCGCCAACAACGGAAATGATGCGTCCGTCAATATTGCTGCTCGGCGACCGTGGGAAGAAATTCAACGGAACGTCGACCGCAGCAGGCAGAAAACGGTCACCCGTTACGGCTTCCTGACTGGTGTTGGTGAGCGCGACCGTTGCGGGATCACCTGTGCGGCGCAGACTACCCTCGCCGACCATGATGCCGTTGTAGCCGATCAGACGATTGTCATCCGGATCGACGAGCGGATCACCAAGGTGAACAATGTTGTAACGCGTACTCGGCACGTCGCCAGTGATGCCGCGAACATAAACCTCGTTGCCCGCAGAAGCGATCAAATGATCACCGCGCGTTTCCAGGAGATACGGTAGCGCGTCGGCCTGTGATTTCTCGAGTACAAGGCCGGAACTCAGGAACGCGGCGACGTCCTCAAAAGGAATGCTGGTTACGGCTTCCGATAATGGTGTTACGCGAGCCTGAGGCGACATTCGATAGGTTGATGCGCGGACATTGGTAATGCGCGTCTGGCCGTCAATGTAGACGAGACCCAAAACATCACCCGGATATATAAGGTGCGGATTCTCGATGTCCGGATTGACGTACCAAATCTCGGGCCAGAGCCAGGGATCCCGAAGGAAGGCCGCGCTAATGTCCCAGAGCGTGTCGCCCACCTGGACCACATACTCGTTCGGATGACCGTCGGCCAGCGGAACGGGCTCGTTGATACGCTCAACGACCGGCTCGTACGGAGTGGACTGCGTATTCGAGCCCATCGAGCCAGAGCCACTTTGTGACGTGGTTGTTGAGGTCGTGGATACAGCGCTACCAGGCTCGTAGCTGCTTTCTGACGGATTAGACGAACATCCGGCCACTGCGGCAGCCAGCATGACCAAGGTCAGCCGTAGGCTATGATTGAGGCAATTTTTGCTGAGAGACATAATTCGCGGTTGCTCCATACAAATAGGGTTGGGCGTGTACGTTTCAGGCATTGCTATACTATGTCGTTCCGGAACTTTCGAGGCTGCTGTGCGTCACATTTCCAGCCCCAAATAGCATCCAGAAGGGCCTAATCAAGGCGACATTGTGTGACATCTTATTCAATAAAGTCAAACGTTTAGGTCGCCTTTCGGGTAATTCACGCGAAATATCGCCTGAATTATTATGTTTCAACGGGTTGATTTTGCCCAAAAGCAAGCCAAATGGCTTATGTTCAAATTATGTCAAAACTAAAGATTCTAGAATTCCCTGATCCTCGCCTCAGGACGAAAGCAAGCCCCGTCGAGGTGGTCGACGACGAATTGCGTGCGCTCATCGGCGACATGTTTGAAACGATGTACGACGCGCCGGGCATCGGTCTGGCCGCGACTCAGGTCGATGTGCACAAGCGCCTGCTGATCACCGATATCTCAATCGACAAAGACACCCCGTTCGTTCTGATCAATCCCGAGATTCTCGAAAAGGACGGTGTCACTTTCACGGACGAAGGTTGCTTGTCGGTGCCGGGCTACTACGAGGAGGTCGAGCGCGCCGAACACATCAAGGTTCGTTTTCTTGATCGTGACGGTGAGGACGTCGAGATGGATGCAGAGGGCCTGCTCGCCGTTTGCATTCAGCACGAGATGGATCATCTCGACGGAAAATTATTCGTGGACTACCTGTCCGAGGCGAAACGAACGCGCATTCGCAAGAAACTCTT
The DNA here is from genome assembly GCA_964568835.1 of uncultured Woeseiaceae bacterium. Classification (GTDB taxonomy): domain Bacteria; phylum Pseudomonadota; class Gammaproteobacteria; order Steroidobacterales; family Woeseiaceae; genus UBA1847. Next base: position 16,712 of record CAZMRZ010000004.1, read on the forward strand.
GAAAGAGCGCCGCCAACAGCAGGCTGCCGTCGTCGCCTAGGCAGAACCCTTTGAATAATCCCCGCATTGTTTTCGCCGGCACGCCGGATTTCGGGCTTGCATCGCTTCGTGCGCTGGTCGACGGCGAGTATTCGGTGCTCGCTGCGTATACCCAGCCGGACAGACCGGCGGGTCGCGGCCGACGTTTGACGGCAAGCCCGGTGAAACAGTATGCCGAGGATTGCGGTATTGCGGTTTTACAACCCGAAAGCCTGAAGACTGATGCTGCCGCGGCGCAGCTCGAAGCGCTGCAGCCCGATGTCATGATCGTGGCGGCTTATGGTTTGATTCTGCCGCAAAGGATTCTCGACATCCCAACCCAGGGCTGTCTGAATGTGCACGCCTCTGTGTTGCCTCGTTGGCGAGGTGCCGCACCGATTCAGGCGGCGATTCTCGCCGATGATGCAACGACTGGTGTCAGTCTGATGCGCATGACCGCGGGTCTGGATTGTGGCCCCGTGTATTCGACAAAGAGTGTCGAGATCGTCGCGAACGAAAGCGCGGGTGAATTACACGATCGTTTGGCCGTCCTCGGTGGCGAGCTTCTGTTGGCCGACTTGCCGAGTCTGCTTGGCGGCGAATTGCTCGCGGTCGAGCAGGACGAAGCGCTCGCAACCTACGCCGGAAAAATACAAAAACAGGATGCCGAGTTGGACTGGACGCTACCGGCGGACGTGCTGCAACGACACATCCGTGCATACAATCCGGCACCCGGCGCCTTCTTTTTCGCTAATGGTGACGTCCGAGTCAAAGTTTGGCGAGCGAGCGAAGCAAGCGAGGTGAATGCCGTGCCTGGAACCTTTGTTCAATATGACGGTGACGCGATTGTCATTGCCTGTGGTCAAGGCGGGCTGCGGCTGGAGTCGTTGCAACTCCCCGGCAAGCGCCGCGCGACGTGTCAGGAATTCGTCACGCAGATCGAATTGCGCTGATGAAATCGGCAGGTGCGAAGGTCAGAGCAGTCGCTGCCGAGATAGTCGACGCGGTCGTAAATTCAGGTCAGTCACTCGACGCGGCAATTGCAAAACATGAACAGCGCGTCGTGCCCGGCGATCGCTCTCTCCTGCGGATGTTGTGCTACGGCGCTTTGCGCCAGCACTGGCGTTTGCAGGCGTGGATCAACCAACTGATCGAAAAGCCGCTGAGAAAGCGCGACCGGGTCGTCGAGTCCCTGCTTGCTGTCGGCTTGTATCAGATCACTGACATGAGAATTCCCGATCATGCAGTGGTGTCGGAAACTGTCGAAGCTGCCAGGACGTTGGGTCGACCGAAACTCGCCGGCCTCGTTAATGCCTGTTTGCGGCGATTTTCGCGAGAGAACATCGCGGCTACCGACTTAACGGACGACCCGTCGACGTGGAATCATCCGGAGTGGCTGATAAAGAGAATCAGGAAGGACTGGCCCGACGACTGGGAAGCCATTCTGGCTGCAAATAACGAGCGCGCGCCCATGTGGCTGAGAGCCAATGCTTCTCGAAATTCAGCTGAGCAGTATCGAGAGCGCCTTTCGGCCGAGAACATGGGCGCCGAGCTTATCGAAGGCATCCCGGATGCCGTGCGTCTGGCGGAGCCGCAGGCTGTTGAGAATCTGCCGGGCTTCGCGACGGGTGACTCGTCAGTGCAGGACGGCGCGGCGCAAATAGCGGCACGTTGGTTGTTACACGACTCGTCTTCCGATACGACCCTGAATGTGCTGGATGCCTGCGCCGCACCGGGCGGAAAAAGTGGGCACCTGCTTGAAGTCAGTGGTGGCGATCTGTCGCTGGTGGCGGTGGACAGCGATGAGTCGCGTATCCTGAGTATCGCGGAAAACCTGTCCCGAATTGGCTGCGATGCGACGATAATCGCTGCCGACGCATCGAAACCAGAGGAGTGGTGGGATGGAAAGCCATTCGACGCCATTTTGCTGGACGCGCCGTGTTCGGCTTCGGGCGTTATACGGCGCCATCCGGACATCAAGTTGCTACGACGAGAAAGCGACCTGGTTGATCTGGTGGCGCTTCAGCATGCGCTGCTGGAGGCGCTTTGGCCGTTGCTCGCCCCCGGCGGGCGCTTGCTGTATGCGACCTGCTCGGTTATCGCAGCGGAGAATGACGAGGTGACGGGACGATTCCTGACAAATCACAGTGACGCGGTCGAAAACGATGTGTTGCCAAATAACAACATCCGCGATCTAATGCGGAGGAAGGCGTGTGGGTATCAGATTTTGCCGGGCTCGGCGGGTCTGGACGGCTTTTACTACGCCGCCTTACAAAAAAAGAAGGTTTCCTGAAAATACTGATGTCCCGGCCAACCCAAATCGAACGCCAAAGTCTGTCGCGTGGTCTGACGATCGCGCTGCTGGCATTGCTTGCGCTTGGGTCTGTCTTTGCCCAAGACACGATCGAGCGAGAAGGCTACTTTGAGGTCCGTTCTGCATCGACACAGTCGCGGGAGGGTGTGCATACGCTCGACGCCCGCTTGCAGCTGGTACTAAGCGGCGAGGCACTGGCGGCGCTGGAAAGCGGCGTGACCCTGACCATCGAAATGCAGTTGCAGGTTATTCGCGTGAAACGCTTTCTCGTAGACAGCGTTGATGCGGAACTCGCGATTCGCTATGAGCTTGAGTACCGGCCGCTGGCACAACGCTACATCGTCAAAAATCTAAACAGTGGAGATCAGGACTCCTTCGCAACGCTCTACTCCGCGCTGAACAGCCTGGGTCGAGTCCAGGGATTGCCTATTATTGATGACGCATTGCTGGTTCCGGAGCGGCCGTATCGGCTGCGTCTTCGAGCCATGCTGAACACGCAGCAATTACCAGCCTCACTTCGGCTCTTGTTTTTCTGGCGCGGGAAGTGGCAGTTACAAAGCGAATGGTTCGAATGGTCGTTAGAACGCTAAAGCGAATATTCTTTACCTTAATGGGCGTCGCTGGCGTCACGCTCGTCTTGGCGGCGCTGTTCATGCTCTCGCGAACCGTCCAACGTTCGGACGATTTCGATCGACTGCAGGACATTATTCTTGCCGTCAATATTGCTGGCGGGTTTTTTCTCATACTGATTTTGATCGGCAACCTGTGGCGCTTGTTGCGGGATTATCGAGAGAATATTCCAGGCGCAAAGCTCAAAGCTAAAATGGTCGGCATGTTTGTTGGCCTCGCTGTTTTGCCGCTACTTGTCGTGTTCTATTTCTCGATTCAGTTTATCAATCGTGGCATCGATAGCTGGTTCAATGTGCAAATCGAGGAAGGTCTTGATAACGCGTTGACCTTGAGCCGGGCGGCAATCGAGATACGTAAACGACAAAACCTCTACGCCACGACGCAAGCGGCGCAGAAGCTCGCCCTCGTGCCCGACCGCCAACTGGTGTTCGAACTCAGCATGATGAGACGCGAAAGCGGCGCCAGTGAGATGACGCTGTACGGAGACAACAACCGGATTCTTGCGACGAGCTCGGACACCGCCGCCAGCACATTGCCGAAGCCGTTGACCGAAGAAGTCTCCCTGCTAATGCGACAGGACCGGCCATTCGTCAGCCTCGAACCGCTGGGCACCGGCAGCTCCGAAATTCGCACCGCAGTCGCTTTTACCTATCGTGGAAATCGGGCTCGCGAGTCGCGCACGGTGCACGCACTTTTCCCTCTCGACGAACGGCTCGGAAACATGATCGACAGCGTCGAGAATTCGTATTCCGAATATCAGCAACTGGTTTTCTTTCGAGAGGACCTTAAGGACCTGCTGACGTTGACGTTGGGCTTCGTGTTGCTGCTCAGCTTGTTGGCCGCGATCTACGGGGCCTTTTTATTATCACGCCGTTTGGTCGCGCCCATTCAGGACCTGGTCGCGGGTACTCGTGCTGTCGCTATGGGCGACTTTGATACCCAACTACCAACGCCGACTCGCGACGAGATCGGTTTCCTGATCAGCTCGTTCAACGATATGACGCAACGTCTCGCGACAGCGCGACGCGAAACGACCTTAAGTCAGGCGCTGGTAGAGGCAGAGCGCACAAACCTTGAGGTTATTCTGGCGCGTTTATCGACTGGCGTTCTCGCGCTGGAAGCTGACCTGTCAATTCGTACGGCGAACCAGGCATCGGGATCTATTCTCGGCGTGAACCTGGAGAACAGAACGGGCGAGTCACTACGGGATGTTGCTAAGGATGTCCCGCTTCTCGAACAATTCGTCGACGTTGCCTGCGTGCACCTCGACGCAGGCGAAACCGAGTGGCGCGAGCAAATCGTATTGCGCGGCGAGGTCGGTCGACGTGTTTTGACTTGCGCTTGTACAACACTGCCAGGTGATGAAGATAACGCCGCCGGTTACGTGATCGTTTTCGATGACATTACGTCGCTGCTGCAGGCGCAGCGCGACGCAGCCTGGGGTGAGGTTGCTCGTCGCCTTGCGCACGAGATCAAAAATCCATTGACGCCTATTCAGCTATCCGCGGAACGCATGCGCCGCAAATATCTCGACACGATGGATGAAGAGGAAGCGCAGGTTCTGGATCGCGCAACGCACACTATCGTGCAACAGGTTGAGGCGATGAAAGAAATGGTGAACGCGTTTAGCGACTACGCGCGCGCGCCGGATATGGATATTAGCCATTTCGACCTCGACAAACTAGCGCACGAAATAGTCGATCTGTATAGGACACAGGAAAGCGATGTCGAAATTGTCCTGATGTCGGATCCGACGATGCCGCTGATCGATGGCGATATGGGTCGGGTCCGCCAAATGCTTCACAACCTGATCCGAAACGCCGTGGAGGCGCTCGAAGGAACGGAGGGTGGCCGCATCGATGTTCAGGTCGGAGGGGCGGAGATCGATGGCATTGACGTCGTACAAATTCGCGTTGAGGACAATGGGCCCGGGTTCAAGACAGGATCGGTCAGCCAGATATTTGACCCGTATGTGACGACCAAACCGAAGGGCACGGGCCTCGGCCTGGCTATCGTGAAAAAACTGGTGGAAGAGCATGTTGGAACCATTCGCGCACAAAACCGAAGTGATGGGGGAGCAATGATTAGTATCCGCTTACCGTTAAACGAGGCGGCCAGAGAGAAGATGATTGCGACGGCGCCGGGACGCGCCGATAAAAGGAGGGAACAAGCATGAGCAATCCTCATGTATTAGTCGTCGATGACGAAGCGGATATTTGCGCATCAATAAAGGACATTCTTGGTGATGAAGGTTATGAAGTAACCGTCGCCGCGGACGCCGGGGAAGCGCGTGCTGCCCGAGCGAAACGCAAATTCGATCTTGTGCTTCTTGATATCTGGATGCCGGATACCGACGGCATTACGCTGTTGCGGGAATGGTCGGAAAATGGCGATCTTAATTGCCCGGTCGTCATCATGTCCGGTCATGGAAGCGTAGACACGGCTGTCGAAGCGACGCGGTTGGGCGCTTTCGATTTCGTCGAGAAACCGCTGTCGCTGGCGAAGCTGCTGAGAACCGTTGAAGCCGCGATCGAATCCGCGGGCCGACAATCTCGAGCCGCGACCAGCTTGTTGCCGTCTTTACTGGCCCCGGTTGGTCGAAGCCACGTAATGAAGGCCTTGCGCGAGCGCGTGCAGCAGTACGCACGCCATGAAGGATCAGTCTTGCTAAGTGGTGAGGCGGGCACCGGTCGTGGTGCTTTCGCTCGTTACATGCATGCGCTGAGCCGACGAGCGGATGTGCCGCTGACAAACCTCACTGCAGCATCGGTATCCGAGGTTAATGTCGAAGAATACCTCCTCGGTCGCGAAGATGGCGATACCGTGACGGCGGGTACATTTGAAAAAGCGGCGGGCGGGACGTTGGTCATCGATGGACTTTCGGATTTGAGTAGCGTGGCGCAGAAAATATTGCTGGGTGTTATTGAAGATGGGCAGTTCACTCGTGTCGGCGGCTCGGTGCCCGTAAAGATTAACGCGAGGTTCGTCGCGACTGTCGGTGCCGATTTCGAAGCGCTGGTGGAGGCGGGCGAGTTGCGTCGAGATCTGGTTGCTCAAGTCAGCGTGTTGAGCTTGAGAGTTCCACCGTTGCGCGAATACTCGGAAGATGTGCCGGAACTACTGACTTATTACGTTGACAAGCTGGTCGATGCAGAAGGTTTGACGTTTCGTCGTTTCAGTGTCGCCGCACAAAACCGTCTGCGTAATTATCCCTGGCCCGGAAATGTTCGCGAATTGAAGCATTTGGTGCGCCGCCTGCTGCTGTCAGAAAGTGGTGAGGACATTACGCTGGACGAGGTTGAAGCAGAATTCCGCGCCTTGGCGCCAATGGATGAACCGCTGGTGAAACAGGATCTTCTGGCACTGCCTCTGCGTGAGGCGCGCGAACATTTCGAGCGCTCCTATCTGCAGCAACAACTCGTGTTGTGCGGCGGTAAAGTAGGACTGCTGGCGAAACGCGTTGGCATGGAACGAACGCATCTATACCGGAAATTGCGGGCGCTCGGGGTCGACTTCAAATCAGTCGGGAGTGACGACTAGCCGGTGCTCATCGATCGGACCTCGTTCGACGGGCGATAGCGAGCCGTCGGGATGGAACGCGAGGCCGGCGTCGCCAAAGTCTTCGCTGCTTAGGCCGCGCATCAGGTTCAACGCGCGCTGTCGCTCATCGATGCTTGGTCCGTCCGGTCGTAACTGCACCGTCGAAGTGATCTGACCGTCGATGAACGCGCCATTCCCATCAAGTGTCGTGGTCAGGATCGGTGCGATGCCCTTTACTCCCGCGACGCTGATGCCGTAGTAGGTTGCGAAATTGCCCAAGCTGTAAGCGATAAGGCGATCTTTGTAACGCTCCATTCCCCGCACAACATGCGGCCCGTGTCCGATGACAAGATCGGCGCCAGCGTCGACGGCACCGCGTGAGAACCACACGACGTCGCCTCGAGGTTCGCCGTAGTACTCCTCCTCAGCGAAGGGGATGTGAGTGACAGCTGCGCCCTCTGCGCCGCCATGAAATGAAACGACGACGATGTCACAGGTTTCGGCATGTGCAGCGATGGTCTCGAACGCGAGCGGGTAGTCGAGCATCATGTTGGAGTTCTTGGTAACTGCGAACGCCAAAAAAGCGACGTTAAGGTCTCCGTGCTTCAGTATTGCGACAGTCCCTTCGCGACCTGAATGCGCAATGCCGTGCGCCGTGAGTGCGTCCATGCTGCTCGTGCGACCTTCTTCGCCAAAATCTCTGGCGTGATTATTGGCGAGACTCAAGATGTCAAAGCCTGCACTTTTGTAATGCTGCGCGTATCGAGTTGGCGATCGAAACAGATAACAGGCCTGTGGATTGCTGCAGGTTTTGCCCGGTTCACCGCCATCCATGAGTACTCCCTCAAGATTGCCGAACGCGATGTCGGCGGCGGTGAGGACAGGCGTAACGTGAGCGAGAAAGCTGATGCCATCATCGTCCGGCAAGTGGTTCTGAGGATAGTCAGTACCAATCATCATGTCGCCGACGGAGGCGATGCTGATGCGCAGCGTCGATTTGTCGAGTGGAGGCGGTAGCGGCGCGACCGGCGGTACAGGTGCCTGCGGCGCTTCAGTTATTACGGGCTCGGGGGCGACGTCCGGCATCGTAGTGCAGGCTGCCGTCAACAGCAGCAGAAGCGCAAAAACCAGCTTCATGAAACTAGTCACCGAGACGGATACGCATTACTTCGATCTTCGCTGCTCTGAGTCGACTTCGGGTTATGTTGAGTTCGTCAAGATCATCAATCGGACCGACGTAGACGCGGTAGTAATCGCGGCTATTGACGCGCGCGCGTTGTACGCGTGATTCAATGCCGTGCAGCGCGAGTTCAGCCCGGCGCCGGTCTGCGTCGTTATGGGTAGAAAACGAACCGGCCTGCAGTAGATAGATGCCCGGCTCATCGATGGCCTGCGGCTCGACGTCGATGTCGACATCGGGCTCATCGTCCGCAATGATCATTTCAAATGCTGGAAGCATGTCGTAAAAATCGAAGCGCTTCTTGGCAGGTTCCGCCGCAACAGGCTCAACAACTTCAGCCTCGCCATTGTTGTCCAGCGTGCCCTGCAGGCTGGCGGGTTGCTGCGTGGTGCTGGCCAGCTGCACGCCAGGTTCGCGGTCTTTGACGTAGACGGCGAACGCGACCGACAGGCCGATCGCAAGACCAAAAACCATCCAGAGCCAGCCCGGATACTCGCTTTGCTTCTTGCGTTGGCTGGAGCGTCTTTGTCTGCGTTTGGCCACTACATTTCTTCCGGAGCCGACACACCAAGAATGGCCAGTCCGTTGGCGACCACGGATTTCACTGCCGCGTATAGCGTCAGTCTTGCGTCGCGGAGATTGGCATCATCGCCCAGTACCTTGTGGGCGTTGTAGCTGGAATGAAAGTCGCTGACGAGATCTCTGAGGTAATGAACCAGCGTTTGTGGCGCGCGGTTCTTCGCCGCCAGCTCGATAATTTCCGGATAGCGGCTCATCGCCGACATCAGAGATTTTTCCTGGGTCGCTGTCAGTTTGCCAAGATTGGCGCGGCCATTACCCGCGTCCCAGATCATGTCGGTCTCGTTCGCTTTGCGGAACACGCGCGCAATTCTTGCGTGGGCATACTGAATGTAGAAGACCGGGTTGTCGTTCGACTGTGACGTCGCAACGTCGAGATCGAAATCCAGATGTTGATCGTTGGAACGCATAACGTAATAGAAGCGTGCGGCGTCATTGCCAACTTGGGCGCGCAACTGACGCAAGGTGTCAAACTCGCCGGAGCGCGTGGACATCTGCATTTTCTCCCCGCCGCGATACAACGTAACGAATTGCACGAGTTCTACCTCGAGGTCGCTGCCCTTATACCCCATAGCATCGAGACCGGCCTGCAGGCGCTCAATGTAACCGTGATGATCGGCGCCAAGTATGTCGATCAGGTGATCGAAGCCACGTTCACGCTTGTCGAAGTGGTAGGCAATGTCGGATGCGAAATAGGTTTTTACGCCGTTCGCTCGAATAACGACCCGGTCTTTTTCGTCACCAAACCGTGTCGCCGGAAACCAGGTGGCGCCATCTTTCTCGTATAACATGCCTCGCTCTTTCAATACGGCGAGTGCATCATCAATTCGATTCGTCTTGGTCAGGCTTTGCTCGGAATACCAGTTATCAAAGGTAACGCCGAATTCCGCGAGATCATCTTCGATATCGGCACGAATCGATTCCAGCGATTGCTGGCGAATGTGATCAAATCCGTCGTCGCCCTGCAAAGACTTCGCTTTCGCGATCAACGCTTCAACGTATTCTTCCTTGTCGCCATCGGGCCCGTCTTTCGGCAAGCCATCCAGAATGTCGTTTGCGGACGGAGGAGTCAGCGACTGTGTATCTATCTCGGCCGCAATGTCGGCGATGTAGGTGCCGCGATACCCGCCCGACGGGAAAGGAATCTCAACGCCGCAGGACTCGAGCCAGCGTAGCCAGACGCTGGCACCAAGAATGTCCATCTGCCTTCCTGCGTCGTTGACGTAGTACTCGCGATGCACGGGAAAGCCGGCGGCCTCCAGAAGATTACCGACCGACGCGCCGTAAGCGGCAAGGCGACCGTGGCCCACATGCAATGGCCCGGTTGGATTGGCGGAAATAAACTCGAGCAGAATTTTCGGCGAGTCTTTTCTGGGCTGATGGCCATAGTCCGCTCCCTTGTCGAGGATCGTCTCCAGCTCAGCGTGGAAGGCGGATGGACTCAAGTGAAAATTGATGAAGCCGGGCCCCGCAATATCGACTTTGGCGATCTGTGCGTTGTCGCCGAGCGCAGCAACGATGTCTGTCGCTATGTCCCGAGGGCTTCTGCGGGCAGGCTTGGCGAGACGCATCGCAACGTTGCTCGCGAAATCACCATGGCTGGCATCACGCGTGCGTTCGACGGTTGACTCAATATCAAGGTCTGCCGCCGCTTCGGCGAGGTCCGGCAATTTGCCGAGAGCGTCATTAACAAGGTTTGCGACGATGTGCTTCATGGGGCGTTCTGGTCTGGTCTGGCGAGCCCGCAATTCTACCGGGTTATCGGTGGCTGTATAGGCCCGCGAATTAGATCGACTAAAAAAGTTCTACCGGGTCGACGTCGATGGACCAGCGTACCTTGCGAGCGGCCGGATCGTTTTCGAGGTTCGGGCGCAGCCCTCGCAATACTCGATGTAACGTTGATCGATCGCTGCTTTGCAGCAACAGCTGCGCCCGATAGCGGCCGGCCTTGCGTGCCATGGGCGCGTCAACCGGACCGAGAATGCGCAGCGACTCGGACATGTCGGCGGCAACGTAATCGCGAGCCCTTTCGAGAAATCGGTGAGCATCGGCTTTTTTGTGTGCGGCAGACCGTAGCAGGGCGAGTCGGGTAAACGGAGGCCAGCGCGTGATTTCTCGCTCGGCAAGCGCTTCGTTCGAAATCTGTTGATAGCCGCCGTCGATCAACGTTGCCCAAAACTCGTTATCGGGAAACGCCGTCTGAATGATGACCTCGCCTGCCCGAGCCTCGCGGCCCGCCCGTCCGGCAACCTGGATAATCGACTGCGCCATGCGTTCGCCACTGCGAAAGTCGGTGCCGAAAAGGCCCTGGTCAGCATTCACGACCCCGACCAGTGTCAGGTTCGGAAAATGATGTCCCTTGGAGAGCATTTGCGTACCGACCAGTATATTGGCGCGTCCGGAGGCCGCGTTCTCGAGCGCCGCATGCATCGCACCCTTGCGCTGCGTGCTGTCACTGTCGATCCGACTGATAACGGCCTCGGGAAAGCGGCTGTTAAGCGTCTCCTCAAGTCGCTGTGTACCCTCGCCCAACGGCCTCACCGTCTCACCACATTCGTCGCATTGTTCGTTGAGTGGGCGGCAGGCACCGCAGTGGTGGCAGCGGAGTTGTTGATTGCCTGCGTGCACCGTCATGCGCGAGTCGCAACGTTCGCAACCAGCAATATGACCGCAACTGCTGCAGATTAATGTCGGAGCGAAGCCGCGGCGATTCAGAAAAATCAGGACCTGGCCATCGGCATCCAGGTGGCGGTGAATCGACTCGGCGAGTGGTTCGCTAATGCCATCGGTCGCCGGGGCCCGCACCGTATCGACAAGTCGCAGTGTTGGCGGCAGCGCGCCACCAGCGCGAGAGGGCAAGACGATATGTTCGTACAGTCCAGTCCGACAGTGCTGCAACATCTCGAGCGTTGGCGTTGCGCTGCCGAGGATGACAGGAACGTTCTGATGCTTGGCTCTGGCAATAGCGAGATCGCGCGCCGAGTAACGCAGGCCTTCCTGTTGTTTAAATGAGTGGTCATGTTCTTCGTCAACAATAATTAAGCCCGGATCCTTTAGGGGCGTAAAAATTGCGGAACGTGTGCCAACGATGAGCTTTGCTGTCCCTGATCTCGCTGCTCGCCAGGTAGCCAGTCGTTCGATGTTGGAGAGGCCAGAATGCAAAAGGGCGGGCTCGACGCCAAGACGGTCTCGCAGTCGATTAACCAGTTGTGGGGTCAATCCGATTTCCGGCACGAGTAACAGCGCTTGCTTGCCACGTTGCAATACGTCGCGAACACGCTGCAAATAGACCTCGGTCTTGCCACTGCCGGTGACGCCATCCAGCAGATACACGCCGAAGCCGTCCTCAGAGCGCAAAACGGAAATGGCCTGCTGCTGATCCGGGTTGAGATCAGGTCCGGGAGTTTCATCACTCGTCAACTGCTCGTCAAAATTGTCGGCGCGTACTTCAAACAGGCTGATCAGACCCTTTTCGAGTAAGCCTTTCGCCGCTCTGCGCCAATTGGGCAGCATTTCGGTCAACAATTCCGTGTCGATGCCATCGCCGCTGGCGTCGAGAAGCGTGGCCAGAAGTTCGGCCTGCTTCGGCGCCCGGCGAATCAGGGCTTCGACGTCCATGTGCACGGCCAGATCGGTCGTAACCAGCTTCTCAATGGTCGGGTGGAGGGGAAGTCCTTGCCGCAGCAAGGTCGGCAGCGCGGCGGCGACGACTTCCCCGATCGGGTGATGGTAGTAGCTGCTCACGAAGCGGATCAGCCAGAGATCGTCGTCCGATAGCAGCGCCTCTGTGTCGAGGACCCCCGAGCACCGCTTGAGTTTCGCGGCGGGGACGTCCGATTCAGCCGACAGGCCCAGAACGACACCCACTTGCTGGCGTCGCCCGAACGGCACCTGTACGCGCGCGCCCACAACGGGGTCTGGCCCCTTTTCGGGGCCCAGATAGTCGAACTCGCGCGACAATGGGACATTGACCGCGACCTTGAGTATGGGCTGATCGCTCACTGTATTTTACATAATCCTAGAAAATTCAGGCTTTGCCCTGTCAACTACCGCGGCTCTCGGGCGTTAAACAGGACAGATAACTTAGATCACTACGTGGTGGAGTCAAGGGATATGACCGTAGAGGTATCAGTTTTTGCGGTATCGTTCACAACGAAACCGACAGGAGCACGGACACTGCAAAAGGAACGGCAACTTGGAGAGTTTCTGGCCGAGGTGGAAAGGCGTGCCCTGCGTATCGCCGAGATTGGCGTGCGCGACAGGGATGAGGCGCTGGACCTGGTGCAGGACGCGATGATCAAGCTGGCCAGAAACTACGCCAACCGTGATCGTGAGGAGTGGACGCCGCTGTTCTACCGAATTCTGCAAAATGGGGTTCGTGACTGGCATCGACGTCAAGCCGTTCGCAACCGCGTTATGGTCTGGTTTAAGAAGGCGAAACCGGACGACAATGACTATGATGTTATTGCGTCGGCGCCGGATCCTGCGGGACGTTCGCCGGACGAGCAGCTGGAGAATTCGGAGGCAATGCAGGACATGGAGCTTGCGGTGCATGAATTGCCCACCCGACAGCGGGAGGCATTCATGCTAAGGACGTTTGAAGGGCTCAACGTTGCTGGGACCGCTGCTGCAATGGGCTGCAGCGAAGGCACCGTGAAGACACATTATTCCCGGGCTGTGCACACGCTGCGGGATAAATTGGGAGAACACTGGCGATGAACAAGACGGATGAACAACTGGCGCAGCAGGCGAAAGACGCCTTCGATCGTTCGGTCGACGGGCTGGATGCCGCGACGCTGTCACGATTGAACAGAGGGCGGCAAGCAGCAATAGCCGAGCTGGAGCACCCCAATAGGCAATGGCTGCGATGGATGCCCGCGACGGGTGTCGCCGCGGCAGTACTGCTGGTCATGATTACGTTTGGAGGGCCTGGCGAGATCGATGTCATTAACGCGCCGGCCACGGACCTCGACATATTGCTGAGCGAAGAAAGCATAGAAATGCTCGAGGACCTCGAGTTTTACAGTTGGCTGGACACACAGGAACTTGAAGGCGACGGAGACCTTGGCTAATCGTCGCCTGCAAACCTTGCTTTGCGGCATCGCCCTGAGCGCTGCGACGTCCGCCATTGCAGAGGCAGAGAATGAAGAGGTTCCCGATATGGCGTTTTTGGAGTATCTGGGAATGTGGGAAGAATCGGACGAAGATTGGCTGCTGCTTGATGAAGAAGAGGTAGCTGAAAACGACAAACGGAGCGGTCCCGTACCGGAAGGTAAAGAATCGACGGAGATAGAAGATGAAAGCTAAAAACATCTTGGGAGTTGCACTGCTGCTATTGCTCAGCCCGGTCTCGTACGGCGATGACGAGTTCGCCTGGACCAGCCTGGATGCATCACAGCAGGCCGTGCTGGCGGAATTCGCCGGGGACTGGGACAACCTGCCGGCCCAGCGACGTGAGCGCCTGGTTCGCGGTGCCGAGCGTTGGGCGACGATGACGGCAGACGAGCGTCAACAGGCCCAAGGCCGTTTTTCCGAGTGGCGCCGATTGCCTGATGATCGGCGCGAGTTGATCCGCGATCGCTATGACGTCTACAAAAGCCTGTCGGCCGACGAGCAGCGCCGAATACGAGAGAACTTCCGCAGCTTCAATCGAATGAACCGGGACCGCCGACAGAAGATGCGTGACCGCTACAAAAAAATGACGCCGGAACAGCGGCAGCGCGCCCGCGACCGAATGCGTGACAGACCAAAGCCCCCGACCCGGGACTAGTGCGCAAAATACCTACGCGGTTTGCTTTGTGCCCGCAGACCGCCTCCGTTAAACTGCCGCAGTCCAAATGGAGAGGTAAGCATGAGAATCGGGGTACCGAAAGAAATCCACGCCGGTGAGCAACGAGTCGCAACGACTCCGGATGTTGCCGCGCAACTCATTAAGCTGGGATTCGATGTAGCGGTGGAAGCGGGTGCAGGCGCTGCTGCAAACTATTCAGATGATTCCTACAAAGAAGCCGGATGCGACCTGATTGCGTCGGCCGGTGACATTTGGTCGAAATCGGATGTGATTCTCAAGGTCCGGGCTCCGGAAGGTGATGAAGTCGGCAAGCTTGCTGCCGAACAAACACTGATCAGTTTTCTGTCGCCGGGGCAAAATCCGGAACTGCTTCAGCAACTGACTGACAGCGGTGCCACAGCGATGGCAATGGATAGCGTGCCGCGCATCTCTCGCGCGCAGAAGATGGATGCGCTGAGCTCGATGGCCAATATCGCCGGCTATCGTTCCGTCGTCGAGGCAGCGCAGCTTTTCCCACGATTCTTCACAGGTCAGATTACCGCTGCCGGCAAGGTGCCGCCCGCGAAAGTGATGGTGATCGGTGCTGGCGTGGCGGGTCTTGCCGCCATCGGAGCCGCGAAGAGCATGGGCGCGATTGTCCGTGCTTTCGATACCCGCCCGGAAGTTAAAGAGCAGATCGAGAGCATGGATGCTGAATTCCTCATGCTCGATTTCGAAGAGGACGAAGACGGCTCCGGCGAAGGCGGTTATGCGAAGACGATGAGTAAAGAATTCATCGATGCCGAAATGGCCTTGTTCAGAGAGCAAGCCAAAGAAGTCGATATCATTATTACGACCGCTTTGATTCCCGGCAGACCGGCGCCGAAGTTGATCATGGCCGATATGGTTCACTCGATGAAGGATGGCAGTGTCGTCGTTGACCTGGCGGCTGAGCAGGGTGGCAACTGCGAGTTGACCGAACCCGGAAAAATCGTCAAAACAGAAAACGGTGTTTCCGTTATCGGTTACACGGACTTGCCGAGCCGGATGGCGGCACAGTCCAGTCAGCTGTACGCAACCAATCTGCGACATTTGCTGACAGACATGACGCCTGAGAAGGACGGCAACATCGTCAATGATTTCGAAGACGAAGTCGTTCGTGGCGCGACGGTCTGCAAAGGTGGCGAGACGACGTATCCGCCGCCCGCGCCGAAACTTTCGGCAGCACCGAAAAAGGCCGAACCCGCGCCGGCCCCCATCATCGTCAAAGAAGAGCCATCCGTCATGGGCCCGATCATCGGCATGATTGTCGGCGGCCTCGCTTTACTGGGATTGGGCGCCGTTGCGCCGGAATCGTTCATGGCACATTTCACGGTATTCGTGCTGGCCTGCTTCATCGGCTACATGGTCATCTGGAATGTATCGCCCGCGTTGCACACGCCGTTGATGAGCGTGACGAACGCGATATCGAGCATTATCGTGATTGGTGCCCTGTTACAAATCAGCTCAACTAATACGACGATCATGTGGATTGCTGCGGCAACCATTCTTCTAACGAGCATCAACATCGCGGGCGGCTTCGCCGTCACGCGCCGTATGCTCGAAATGTTCCGTAAGTGAGGTCGGGAAGATGAGTCAAGGCATCGTTACAGTGTCGTACATCATTGCGACCATACTTTTTATTATGGCCCTCGGCGGTCTCTCCAATCAGGAAACAGCGCGCCGCGGTAACTGGTACGGCATCATCGGTATGATGATCGCGCTGATCGCGACAATTGCGAGTGACGAAGTCACCGGCAATTTCGAGTATCTGATTGTTGCATTGCTGATCGGTGGCAGCATCGGCCTCATCCTGGCGCGTCGCGTGCAAATGACGCAGATGCCAGAGCTGGTTGCCGTGTTACATAGCCTCGTAGGCGCAGCAGCGGTTGCTGTCGGTTATGCCAGTTTCATGGATCCGACCAAGCATTTCGATCTACCGATCGAACTCACGATTCATGACATCGAAACCTATATCGGAATCCTGATTGGTGCAGTTACGTTCTCCGGGTCGGTCATCGCGTTTGGCAAACTCTCCGGGCGCATCGGTGGTTCGCCACTGACATTACCTGCTCGGCATTGGCTCAATCTTGGCCTGTTGATCGGTGCGATCTGGTTTGGATATCAATTCGTAAACCAGTCGGCGGCCGGAACCGGCATAGAGCCACTAATCATCATGACCGTGATCGCGTTGCTGTTTGGTATACACATGGTTATGGCGATCGGTGGTGCTGATATGCCGGTTGTTGTTTCAATGCTCAACTCTTATTCGGGTTGGGCGGCGGCAGCGACGGGCTTCATGCTTGGGAACGATTTGTTGATCGTGACCGGCGCACTGGTTGGCTCAAGTGGTGCCATCCTGAGTTACATCATGTGTCGTGCTATGAACCGAAAATTCTTTGCGGTGATCGCGGGTGGCTTTGGTACCGGTGGTGGCAAGGCCGTCAGTAGTGGTGACGGCGAAGATCAGGGCGAGGTTGTACCGACGGACCCACAAGAGACGGCCGCACTGCTGGCTGGCGCAAAAGAAGTCATGATCATTCCGGGCTACGGCATGGCGGTCGCCCAGGCGCAGCACACAGTCTACGAAATCACCAAAGCCCTGCGCGCGAAAAAGATCAATGTGCGCTTCGGAATCCATCCCGTCGCAGGCCGCATGCCAGGACACATGAACGTTCTGCTTGCAGAAGCCAAGGTCCCATATGACATCGTCTTCGAAATGGA
>CAZMRZ010000004.1:33605-77593 GCA_964568835.1 uncultured Woeseiaceae bacterium
TGAACGTTCTGCTTGCAGAAGCCAAGGTCCCATATGACATCGTCTTCGAAATGGACGAGATCAACGACGACTTTCCCAAGGTCGATGTCTCCGTCGTAATTGGCGCAAATGACATCGTTAATCCGTCAGCGTTGACCGATCCCGACAGCCCAATCGCCGGTATGCCGGTTCTCGAATGCTGGAAGGGAGCGACGTCGATCGTGCTCAAACGAAGTATGGCAACAGGCTATGCGGGCGTACAGAATCCTCTGTTCTTCCTCGAGAATTCACGAATGTTGTTTGGTGATGCAAAAGAAACACTCGATGAGGTGTTGAAGGCACTCTAAAGTTTGTCATAATCGGGGCATACCCACAGGGGACGGATATGCTCGCAGGACTCGCATCCGATATTTCGCAACAGGTTCTCCGAACTGACGTTGCGGGAATGCCGCTCGAGTGGATTGACTACCGCGAAGCGGTGCGTCTCTACCACTCCGAGCAGGTAGCGTACGACTGTGGCACGCTCCTTTACTCTGTCTTTGGCGGTTACAATTCCTGCAGCGGCACGCGAAGCCGCATCGATGTCAATTCCATCATCGCGACCCACGGCACCAGCCAGAGTTTGTCTCGTAATCGGGATCGCTATGTTCCACCGCTGAATAACCGTACGCTTTTCAAGAGAGACGCGAACCTGTGTCTCTATTGCGGCATGCGCTATATGACCCGGGACCTTACTCGAGATCACATCACGCCGGTGTCCCAGGGCGGGCGCGATCAATGGAGCAATGTCGCTACTGCCTGCCGGCGCTGCAACAACTTCAAGGGCGGTCGTACGCCGGAGCAAGCATTCATGGAGTTGATAGCAGTACCGTTCACACCCAACTACGCAGAATATATTTACCTCAAAGGGCGGCGTGTTCTGGCCGACCAGATGCAATACCTGCTCGCGCACATTCCACGCTCCAGTCCGCTGCATGCGCGTCTCAGCGATCATCTCTCAAATGGAGACGAAATTGTTGAGGTGCATTTCCA
Source organism: uncultured Woeseiaceae bacterium (assembly GCA_964568835.1). Classification (GTDB taxonomy): domain Bacteria; phylum Pseudomonadota; class Gammaproteobacteria; order Steroidobacterales; family Woeseiaceae; genus UBA1847. The sequence goes on from CAZMRZ010000004.1 coordinate 34,617, forward strand.
TGATTAAGTTTTCGGCTGGGCTTAAGCAGCCCAAGGGCTGCCGCTGCGCTTCGGGCGCTGGGCGCCCTCCTACGGTTGTCGTGTGCAATATCTGATTGATGCAAGCGTGTACGTTTTTCGGGCGTACTACTCGATGCCGGACGACATGGTCGACGACGATGGCAACCCGGTCAATGCGCTATACGGATTTTGCCGTTTTATCGGTGATTTCATGGAGAGGGTCACACCGGAGTACGTAGCGGTGCTCTTTGACGAGAGCATGACCGAATCGTTTCGAACTGAGATCTATCCGGCATACAAAGCGAATCGCGACCCGGCCCCGGAAGATCTAAAGCGTCAGTTTGGCCAGTGCCGCCGATTTGTTCGAGCACTCGGTCTCATGGAGCACAGCAGTCCTGCTTACGAGGCTGACGATCTTATCGGCACGCTTGTTCATCACGGTCGAAGGGCCGGTCGGCCTTCGACGATTATCACGCGTGATAAAGACCTGACACAGTTGTTGACCAAGGAAGATATATTTTGGGATTTCGCGGGCAAGGGCAAACTGGGGTATGAGGAGATTCCGGGTTCGTTCGGTGTTTGGCCTGAGCAAATTGCCGATTTTCTTGCGCTGGCGGGCGACGCTGTCGATAACATCAAGGGCGTTCCCGGAGTCGGAAAAAAGACGGCGGTCGGATTGCTGCAACATTTCAATAGCCTCGACGACATATACGCGAACCTGGACAGGGTTCATGAGGTCAACGTCCGCGGTGCGAAAACACTGGCGGCAAAACTCGATACGCATAAAGAGGCGGCTTATCTCGCGCGTCGACTGACCGGCATTGCGTGTGATGCGCCGATGGACAATATCGAAGCCTTAATGCAGCCGGCGGCACCCAAGCTCGGCGAAATTAATGCCCTTTATGACGAGGCGGGAATCGGTATGGCGCTGCGACGTCAGGCGGAGCGAGTCTCGGATATTTACCGCCACTAGGACCTAAGGGACCAGACATGCCTGACTGGTCATCGATTTTCCAACAGCTCGAAAAAAGCGGCGTCGAATTATCAGCGGGTAAGAGCGCTGCTCCGGTTAGTGGTGGCGATATCAGCGCCGCTTGGCATTTGCCGACTGCAAATGGTGATCTGTTCATTAAGACGGGACCGCCGTCCGCCAGGGATATGTTTGCTGCCGAGGCAGAAGGCCTCGAGGAAATTTCAAGGACGAATACGATCAGGGCGCCCCGATTCATCGCCAGAGGTCGGAGCGATTCAGCCGTTTTTCTGGCCCTGGAATGGCTGTCGTTTGATGTTGCTGATGCCGTTGTCGAAACTCGCCTTGGCGAGCAGTTGGCCGCCATGCATCGCGTGACGCGCAAGCGCTTCGGCTGGCACCGGGACAATACTATCGGGCTTACACCACAACACAATGCCTGGGCCGACGACTGGCTAACGTTCTTCCGTGAACAAAGGCTGTCTTTCCAGTTCGAACTCGCTGCGTCCAATGGCTTCACGGGCGAACTGCAAGAGCGCGGTGCGCGCCTCCTGAAGCGACTGCCAATCTATTTCGAGCATACGGAGTTCCAGGCTTCTTTGCTGCATGGTGATCTTTGGGGTGGGAACTGGGCGTGCTGCAACGGCGAAGCTGTCATTTTTGACCCGGCCAGTTATTTTGGTGACAGGGAGTCGGATATTGCGATGACGCGTTTGTTCGGTGGCTTTGGTCCGAGGTTTTACGAGGCGTATGAATCCTGCTGGCCGCTGCCGGAGGGCCATCAGGATCGACAGCGCCTGTATCAGTTGTACCATGTGTTGAATCATCTGAATTTGTTTGGCAGCGCGTACCACGGTCGTGCGCTCAATTTGATCGACGATCTATTGTAGGAAAGGTCTTTTGGAAAATAACATGACGGAATCTCGAGCGCTGATTACCGGAGCGTCCGCAGGGCTTGGCGCGGAGTTCGCGCGTCAGCTCGCGAATCAGGGAAAAGACTTGATATTGGTTGCCCGTCGGGCAAAGCCGATGCAGAAGCTGGCGCAGGAGCTCAATGATGAGTTCAACGTAGCGGTAGATATTATTCAGGCCGATCTGTCGGAAACAGACGCGACGACAAAATTGTTTGAAGAAGTTAGTCGCCGCCAACTGACGGTCGACTACCTGATCAACAACGCCGGCGCCATCGGTCCGGACTTGTTGGATGATCGCGATTGGCCGGCCCAACAAAAATACATTGAACTGATGATGACGTCGGTCGCGGGAATGTGCCATCACTTCATTCCACCTATGCGGGAAAGAGGGTTTGGCCGCGTACTCAATGTCGCGTCTGTTGCTGGCCATGTTTCCTTACCGGGGGACACCAGTTACGGGCCGACGAAAGCCTATCTCATCGCGTTATCGAAGGGCCTAGCCGCGACAGTGCATCGTGACGGCGTACATGTGTTGGCGCTGTGCCCCGGGTTTACGCATACGGACTTCCACCAGTCACCGGAACTCACGATAATGAAAAACAAGTCACCGTCGTTTATCTGGTACGACGCGGATGTCGTGATCCGCGAAGGACTGGCGGCTCTGGAGAAGGGCAAGGCTGTCTATATTTCGGGCCGCCTCTATCGGTTCGTTATTCCACTGTTACGAACACGCTTAGGTGGCTGGATAATGAGCAGGATGGGCGTCGAACGGGACTATTAGTTAAATCGAGGTGGACTCAGTCCAGGTCAATTTGCGTAAATTCGGCAGCTTCGCCCGACTCGTCGACCTCGTATTTTTCACCGAGAAAGTCTTCGTCAAACGCGTACAGCGTCGTGCCTTCGGGCGCATGAATCGCGACAAAGGCGCCTTCAAATCCTGGAAACTTTTCGAACGCCAGATCGTTTTGCTCCAAAAGACCCATCAGGCCGTGCCTGTCCGGGCACTTGAAACAAAGCGAGGGCGCCGTTACGGCGATGCTTTCGGATAAACCCAGAGGGACGCCGTCAGCGTCGAAACGCATATGCGTGGTCGGCTCCTCACGCAGCTCCAACAGCGTTGGCGCGATAGGTGCCCAGAAGCGCGCGGCGCGAAGCGCGTCGCGAACCGGCAGGGTTAGCTCAAACCAGCTGCCACATGCAGAGTCTTTATCCGCTTCTTCGCTGAGGTGGAATGTGCGCGCCTCAAGCATCGTAATCATGTGGCCGTCGCGATCGGGAAATCCGAGCTCGTTGAACGCGTCTTCGTCCAGCTGCATGAAGCTGAATTCGAATCCGTGATCCGTCATTGAGCGAGCATGCTTGGCGAGGTCTTGCTGTACGAAGGCGATGGCCGGCGCATCGAACACCCGGTCATGCAGGCCTATGTTGAGTTCGCCGTCGCTCACGACCGCGTACTTGTGAGACCACATGTCGCCGATTTCAAGCTCGACAAACCCCAGCGTCTTGTAAAAGTGTAAGGACTTGAGAATGTCCGGGGTTTGTACCGAGAACTCGAGAAAGCGACCGATGCTACTCACGATGTCGCACCCATAGCCATCGCTCGTGACCGAGAGTCATTGCGGCCCGACGCGTCAGCATGGCCTGCCCCGCCGGCGGCGTGCTGGGAAATCAGGGTGGCAAGAAAATCGGCGTGATCGTTACGTGCATTGAGTGAGGGAATGTAGTGAAGAGACTTGCCACCCGCGCCGATAAAGAATTCGGCATTCTGAATCGCGATTTCTTCCAGTGTTTCGAGACAGTCCGTCGCAAAGCCAGGGCAAACGACATCGATCCGTGACAGTCCCAGTGCACCGAGCTCCTTGACTGTTTCGTCAGTGTACGGTGAGAGCCACTTCTCGCGACCGACGCGGGACTGAAACGAAATCAGCCACTCATCCTCGCCAAGACCCAGAGCGCTCGCCAGGAGGCGCGCGGTTTTGTGACAGTGGCAGTGATAGGGGTCGCCCCTGAACAGGCTGCTTTCAGGTATGCCGTGAAAGGACATCAATAGCTTGTCGCCGCGGCCGTTGGAAGCCCAACTCTCGCGAACGCTGGCGGCCAACGCATCGATATACCCGGGAGCATCGTGATAATTATTGATGAAGCGGGACTCCGGAACCCAGCGATACTTGCCCAGCTCGCGCGTAACGGCGTCGAAAACGGCGGCGGTTGTTGTGCCCGAGTATTGTGGATACATCGGCAAAGTAATAATGCGACGAGAACCGTTGGCAATGAGTTGCTCAACCGCGTCGGCGACAGAGGGTTCGCCATAGGTCATCGCGAGCTCTACCTGCACCGGAGCATCCGAGATCGATTGCAGGCGCTCACGAATCTTTGCCGTTACTGCCTGAGAATGAATTAGCAGTGGCGAGCCCTGGTCAGTCCAGATTTTTCGGTAAGCGGCAGCGGAACGCGACGGGCGAATAACCAGGATGATGAGATTCAGAATCATCCACCACAGCAGGCGTGGGTACTCGACAACTCGAGGGTCCCAAAGAAATGTTCTGAGAAAACGGCGGACGGCACCCGTAGTCGGTTCGTCAGGAGTACCGAGATTGACGAGAAGGACACCAGTGGACTCAGGAAGTCCGTGCTCAAATTTCGGCGTTGTTTGGTAGGTCGGCATAGTCTCTGGGGCCGGTTTAGATCGCGTCCAACACTACTTCAAAGAATCGCCGTGCGCCAGTTAATGCGTCTATAATTGCTTGTCTTAATTGAGTTTTGTTGAAGTGAATTGCCCATGACTACCTCCCAGGACAAAGACAGCTCGGCCTCCGAACGTTGGACCTTGATTCGCGACGTTGGTGTCCTGCAGTTCAAACTTCTCGTTGACGGAATGCGGGATCTGGTGCTCGTGCCGTTATCGCTGGTGGCCGGCCTTATCAGTTTGCTGCAGAGCAAAGACGGCCGACCAGGGCCGCAGTTTTATCATTTGCTGGCCTGGGGAAAACAATCCGAGGTTTGGATCAATTTGTTCGGTGCGGTGGAAAATTCACCGTCGAAAATCGAGCAGCCGCATCCATTCGGAGAGAAGGACATCGACGATATTGTTGGGCGACTTGAAACATTCGTTGTTGACGAGGTGAAGCGCGGTGGCGTAACGACGCAAGCGAAAGAGCGTCTCGACAGAATTCTTAAAGGGCTGCAGAGAAAAAACAAAGAAAGCTAAGCAAACGCCTACTCCGCCACGATATCGAAGTCACTCTACTTCTCTACGTCACGTCCCGACAGCAGATCATCAAGGTGCGGCGGCGGATGATCAGGCCCCATGCGCCCCGACTTCAGGCGTGACACGTAGTCTTTGTAGGCCTTCATCGCCTGGTGCCCGATGAACCAGCAAATCGGAATGTTCGCAAACAGCATAACGCCGGTACCGATGCCAGTGATGTTGTCGAGATCAGCATCCGTCTTGAGGAAGCCCAGTGTTGCAACCACGATCAAGAGGCAAAAGACGATCTTGTAGCCGAAAACAGATTTTTCACCGGCGAGATAGACCATTCCCTGTTCACCGTAATAGCTCCAGGAAATCATCGTGGAAACTGCGAATAGCCAGGCCGCAATTGATACCAGCCATTTTCCGAGCCCTGGCGAAACACTATCGAAAGCCTTGGCTGTCAACGTCGCACCAACGTACGTCCGATACATGCCATTCTCGCTGGCCGTTGGTGCCACAGCGCTTGCGATCGGCACCCAGTTGACGACATAGCCGTCGTTCGTCGCTGCGACGATTCCCTCGACACGGTGCAGGGCGTTACCGGTCGTTTCATTGGCATGGGCACGAACGATTAACATGACCCGGTCATCATCGACCCAGTCTTGTCCTGGCGCCAGCGACTGGGAAAATCGCCAGCCGGCGTCCGTTTCGACGGCAGTCGGAAGTGTATCCAGCGCAACGTCCGGGGGGCGATTCCAAATTCCCGTTGAAAGAATAATTAGTGCTGTGAAGGTGCAAACCACGATCGTGTCGATGAACGGCTCGAGTCCGGCAACGATGCCTTCGCGTACGGGTTCATCCGTCTTGGCTGCCGAGTGAGCAATGGGTGACGACCCTTGCCCGGCCTCATTGGAGAATGCAGCACGTTTCAGACCGAAGAGAAATGCAGAAGCCGCAGTGCCACCAATGAATGCACCTGATGCTTCCGTCGGCGCGAAAGCCGATCTGAAAATCAGCGCGAAGATATCGGGCAAATCCCCGATGTTGAGCGCGAGCACATACAACCCGGCGCCCAGATAAAGAACGACCATGAACGGTACCAGTGTTCCGGCAACCAGACCGATGCGCTTGATGCCGCCGATGATGACGGTGCCGACCATCAGGGCAAGAACGATGCCGCTTATCCAGCTGGGAACGCCGAAATATTCTTGTGTCAGCTCGCCCACGTTCCAGGCCTGGAACATGTTGCCGCCTGTTGCGGTTGAGACGAGCAATGTGACACAAAAAATCACGCCAACCGTTCGACCCAGCTTAGGCATGCCCTTCTTCTCGAGCACTTTGTGAACCACCCACATGGGTCCGCCGTGTGGATTTTCGGGATCGTCGGTATTGCGATACAGCATTGACAGCGTGACTTCGGTGAGCTTGATCGACATTCCAAGAAAACCGATGACCCACATCCAGAAAACGGCGCCGGGACCACCCAGTGCTATCGCAAGCGCAACACCACCAATGTTGCCGAGACCGACGGTCGCGGACAAAGCGGCGGACAGGGCCTGGAAGTGATTGATAGCGCCCGGGTCATTCGGATCGTCGTAAACACCGCGGATGACGGCCGGACCGTGGGTCAGCGCCCGGTACTGGCCAAAGCCACTCCAGACAGTGAACAGGACGCCGGTTCCGACGATCGCGTAAAGCACATACTCGTGCCAAAGAATGCCGTTAATCGTGGCAAGAAGAGCGCTAAATTCCGCCATAGATCCCCCCGGATCAGTTCAGCTTATGGTCTCAGACTTAAGCCGCTTCCATTATTGCGGAAACGCCCATGCCGCCAGCGGTGCAGATGGAAATAAGACCCCGGCCGGAGCCGTTTTCACTCAGCAATTTCGCGAGCGTTGCGATGATGCGTGCGCCCGTCGCTGCAAAAGGATGCCCAATTGCGATACTGCCACCCTTAACGTTGAGGCGTGACAGATCGATCGGACCCATCGGCGCGTTGCGGCCAAGTTTCGTACGACAAAACTCTTCCGACTGCCAGGCCTTTAGCGTCGCGACGGTTTGCGCGGCAAATGCTTCATGTATTTCGTAGAAGTCGAAGTCCTGAAGACTGAGGTTGGCCTGCTTCAACATATCGGACACCGCGTACGCCGGGGCCATCAACAAGCCCTCGTCGTCAACGAAGTTAACAGCGCTGGCTTTGGTGAACGTCAGGTAAGCAAGCACGGGCAGGTTCTTCTGGCGTGCCCAGTCCTCAGATGCCAGGAGCACCGCGGCCGCACCATCGGTCAGGGCTGTGCTGTTACCTGCCGTCATCGTGCCTTCCCCGCTTTTATCGAAAACCGGCTTCAGCGCAGACAGTTTTTCGAACGTGGTATCACGCCGAATGTTGTTGTCTTCCTCGGCGTCCATGAACGGGACAACCAGGTCTTCATACCAGCCGGCATCGTATGCAGCAGCGGCCTTGATGTGACTGGAAAGGGCGAGCTGGTCCTGATGTTCGCGCTGAACGTCCCATTGCTTGGCCGTGATTTCGGTGCTCTCGCCCATGGACAGTCCCGTCCTCGGCTCTTTCACACCGGGAAAAACAGGTTTGAAATGTCGCGGCCGTAATCCAAAGAACGGCTTAATGCGGTCCAGCGGTGAACGCGCCCGGTGAACCTCCATCAACAATCTGCGGTATTCGTCCGGGTAAACAACGGGCGCGTCACTGACGGTGTCGGTGCCGCCGGCGATCCCAGCCTCGATCTGGCCGAGCGCAATTTTGTTCGCGACCATGACCGCAGCTTCGAGGCTCGTGCCGCAGGCTCGCTGCAAATCAACGGCCGGTGTTCGATAGGAAAGCCCGGATTCGATGGTGGACTCTCGCGCAAGATTCCAGTCTTTTGAGTGCTTAATGACTGCGCCGAGAACGACTTCGCCCAAGGTCTGGCCTTTTAAATCGAATTGATTGACCACGCCGCCCAACGCCGCGACCATCAGGTCCTGGTTGGTGCAATCTCTATATGCAGAATGCGAGCGGCAAAATGGGATTCGTGATCCCCCTACTACAGCGACGCGAATCGCCCGACCATCATGCAGCATACCTGCCTCCGTACTGGTTACTATTACGCGTCGCAACTTTACACCATTCAAGGACTTAACCGTAGGCTAAGATGCGCACATGAGCGATTTCACAGCAGCCGAATATAAAGTGCAAGGGAAAGCACTGCTTCGCCTCGCAGGCCCGCTGATGGTGAATAACCTCGCGGTGGCTGGCATGCAGGTCGCCGATGCCATGATGGCCGGCAGTATCGGTGCTAAAGAGCTCGCGGCCGTCGCTGTGGGTGGCAGCTTCTGGTTTCTCGGGTTTTCCCTTTGCCTCGGAATTCTCATGGCCATTTCGCCAATTGTGTCGCGGCATTTTGGCGCCCAACGCTATGATCTGATCGGTCGCTATACGCGCCAGGGACTTTACCTGGCAGCGGTTCTGGGTGTGCCACTGATTTTTGCCGGTCAATTCGCGACAGCACCGTTGCTCGAGATTTTTGGAATCGACTCGGAGTTTCGCTCATTAACGGTGGGATACGTTGGCGCTATCACCTGGGGTGCGCCCGGTATTTTTGCCTTTCTTGCGTTGCGATTCACGACAGAAGGTCTCGGGCATACGAGACCCATTATGTTCACATCGGTCTTCGCGCTCACGGTTAACGTCTTCCTGAATTATGTTCTGATGTTCGGGCATTTCGGCGCGCCAGCCCTCGGTGTGGTGGGCTGTGGTTATGCGAGCGCGATTACCATGTGGTTGGTGATGATCGTCCTCGGGTCTTACATGGTCTTGAGTCCCTTCTACAAACGCTTTCAGCTGTTTGTCCGATTGGCGCCCCTACGACTGTCGGCCTTCAAGGAAATTCTCCAGCTGGGCATTCCGATCGCGGTCACAATCACGGCTGAGGCGGGACTTTTTTCAGCGGTTTCGATTTTGATGGGAACGCGAGGAACGGAAATTACCGCGGCGCACCAAATCGCGATTAGTTTCTCGTCCACCACGTTCATGATTCCTCTGGCCCTCAGTGCGGCGACAACGATTCAGGTTGGTCAAATGCTTGGCGCCGGGCGATCGCGCGAAGCGCGAGTCAACGGTCTCCTCGGGATCGCTTTTTGCGCGGGATTCATGACAATTTCTGCAATAGTCCTGTTGGTGTTTCGCAATTTCGTCGTTGGTCTCTATACGAGCGACGTCGCTGTCACCGGCATTGCGATCAGTCTGCTTTTGGTGGCAGGAATTTTCCAGATTGCGGACGGCGTTCAAATTGGCGCAGCGGGTGCATTGCGTGGCTACAAAGACACGGCCGTGCCTATGATTATCAATATTTTCGCATTCTGGGTGCTGGCGTTTCCGCTCGCCTATCTCGCGGCTATCACCTATCAGGCCCCACCCAATTACGTCTGGGGAGGCTTTATCGTTGGACTTGGCGTTGCGGCGTTACTGCTGACCTGGCGTTACAGCCGACTATCGCGAGCCGCTATCTAGCCTTGTCCGAAATCGGGATTGTCGCCAGTGAGGTATTCGGCTTCTTCGGCGGTGTTTTCCCGGTTCAGGAGCTTGTTGCGGTGCGGGAATCTGCCGAATTGATCCACGATGTCTTTATGCAGCTCGGCAAATTGCGCGCACGTGAGAAAGGTCTCTCGCTCGGTGGCCGATACCGTCTCAGCGAGACGGTCGTAGAGCTCAACCGACTTCGCCTGCACCTTTGGCGACTCCGAATGTTGTAGCGGCATGTAGAAAAACACGCGCTGAATCGGTGTCAGGTCTTTGTCCTTTTTCTCCATAGCGCCTTCAACGCACAGTCTTAACGCCAACTTGTCTTTGGAGAATGCTGCGGCCGAATTTCGGTAGATATTGCGTCGAAATTGATCAATCAGGATGATCAGGGCTAGGCGACCGTGTGGATCGACCGCCCAATGATTCAGTTTTCCATCGCTGGCAGCCTCGACCTCATTCGCGAATTCCTTTTCGATCTCAAGATCCAGAACCGGGTCTTCGCCGAACCAGATTTCCATTCTGCGATCGATCTGCGGGGCCGAAAGTTCTTGCTCTTTGAACCAAAAAGACAATATCGCTTCGATCCGTGACTGGTCTTCGTCTGTGATCGTCGGGTCCAGACTGTCGCTGAGTAATTTTACGGCCATCGTTCGGATTCCGAGTGTGTCGATGATTCGGTTTGCGCTGTTCGGCGCCTCATGTTGCTCTGTAAAGTGCGAACTCGGTCACAATTCCGGTCGAATCGATTCTTTGAGGCCGCACTTGCCAGTAGACTTTAGCAGATGATACGGATGGCTACTCAGAATCGCGTCGGCATGAGTTTGCGGCTGGCAAGCACCTTTGTTGTGCTTTCGCTCTTCGTCGGCGCCTGTGGCGGACCTGCGTCTGCCCCGGAAGAGGAACTCCGGCAATGGGTGAGCGCGGGCCAGGCTGCAGCTGAAGCCAAAGAGCGTCGCGCGCTAATCAACATGATTTCACCCGCCTATGCAGATGCTCGCGGCCGCGACCGGGATGCTATCGAAGCCAAACTCAGATTTTATTTCTTCCGCCAGAATAGCGTTAAGTTGTTAACGACCATTGAGGCCATTCGCGTAATCGGCGATACGGCAGCGGAAGTTGATATGACGGTTGCCATGACGGGTAAAAACGACAGCGTTCTTGGTTTTAGCGCCAGCGCATACAGATTCGAGCTCGAGTTGGAAAAAGACGATGATCAATGGCTGCTCATCTCGTCACGTTATGGCCAGCTCGGCGAGGAAATGCAGTAAGGCGATCAGATCAGGACGGAGAATGCTATGAAGACTGAATGGAAAATGCGCTTTCAAATCGTGTTGTTGGCATTTGGTCTGTCGTCGTGTGCGAGCCTGCCCGAAAATTTGGTGAGTACGCCACAGGTGAGCCTCACCAATCTGGAGGTCGTTGGCCTGGGCTTTAAAGGCCAGACCTTTCTTCTCTCTTTCAATGTTAGCAATCCCAATCCGTTTCCCCTGCCGATTCGCAACGTGGGATATGGGGTGAAACTGGATGGGCAACGTTTTGCCAGCGGCGAGACGCCCTGTGAATTCACGGTTCCCGCGAACGGTGATTCGAGTTTTGCGATCAGCGTGGACCTTAATCTGTTACAGACGGCACCGCAGCTGCTATCGATCGTGCGAGACGGTGCGCGGCGCGATATCACGTACGAACTGGACGGGCAGTTTGCTGTCGACATTCCGTTCACTCCAGCGATCAGCTATCACGACAGGGGTGCGATCAGGCTGAATTCCGACGGGTTTTAGGCCACGGTTACGCGCGCAACAAATATATCTGCTTGCGAAAAGGTCGCGATAGTCGGCAAAAAATGCCAATTTTCGACCCAAAGTCTGCTAATTCGCGCGCAGACCGCAAATTGACCCCAGTCCTGTCATATAATTTTTGCTGATCCGGCCCTCAGGCCGATCCTGGCGTCGCGACGCCACCTCAGTAAAATATGAATTCGGGAAGCCTATCGATGCGCTTTCCGCGGCGGCTATGACAGAACAAACATCAAAATCCTTATACGACCCTGAGTTCGAGCGCGACAGCTGCGGCTTCGGTCTCATTGCCAATCTCGATGATTTGCCGAGCCACTGGGTCGTGGAAACGGCAATCATCGCGCTTGCGCGACTGACGCATCGAGGTGCTGTCGCTGCAGACGGGAAAACGGGCGACGGTTGTGGTCTGTTATTAAAATTTCCGACGGCATTTTTCCGCGCTGTAGGTGAGGAGTCCGGCTTTACGCTGAGCGAGCGATTCGCGGCGGGCACTGTCTTTCTGAGTCAGGATGACGATGTCGCACAGGCGGCGCGTGATGTAATCGACAAGGCGATCGAAGAGACCGGTTTGGGCGTCGCAGGTTGGCGCAGCGTGCCGCTCGATCCGAGCGCGTGCGGCGAAAAAGCGCTTGCGACGTTGCCGAAGATCGAACAGGTGTTCGTCAATGCGCCGGAAGGGATGCCGCGCGGACCCTTCAATCGTCGTCTGTTTCTCGCCCGGCGCCGCGCTGAGAACCGCGTCTCCGACGCCGAGACGTATGTCGCGAGCCTGTCGTCGGTAACGATCAGTTACAAAGGCATGATCATGCCGTCCGCGCTACCGCAGTTTTATCCGGACCTTCGCGATCCGCGGCTCGAGTCATCCGTTTGCGTATTCCATCAGCGATTCTCAACCAACACACTGCCGGAGTGGCGCCTGGCACAGCCGTTTCGTTTTCTTGCCCACAATGGTGAGATCAATACCATCAACGGCAATCGCAATTGGGCGCAAGCCAGGGCAAAGAACTTCGTCTCCGACAAGCTTGACGATATTTCCGATCTCGATCCGATTATCTCGCTAACCGGGTCTGACTCTTCAAGCCTCGACAACATGCTCGAGGTGCTGCGCGCCGGCGGCATGGATGTTATCCAGGCAATGCGAATACTCATGCCACCCGCGTGGCAGACCGTCGACAATATCGATCCGGATGTGCGTGCATTCTATGAGTTCTACGACTGCCAGCTGGAACCCTGGGATGGTCCGGCGGGTATCGTTCTGACCGACGGCCGTTACGCCGCATGCTGTCTCGACCGCAACGGCCTTCGCCCGGCGCGCTACGTTATTACCAAGGACCGGCACATCACAATCGCGTCTGAGGTCGGCGTATACGATTACGCCGAAGCGGACGTCGTCAGCAAGGGTCGGCTTGGACCCGGGGAAATGCTCGCTGTCGATCTCGTCAATGGCACGTTGCTGGACAACGATGAAATTCACGACATTCTGAAGACGCGTGCGCCCTACAAGAAATGGCTCAAGAAGGGCGTTCGTTATCTGGATTCGCAGTTGGTGGATACGGCAACCGCTGCCGAACCGATGGAGCCGGAAGTGCTCGCGAGCTATCAGAAGATGTTCAATCTTTCTCGTGAAGAGCTCGGCGAGGTTATTGCCGTGCTCGCGAAGGCTGAAATGGAAGCGGTCGGATCCATGGGCGATGACACACCCATGGCCGTTTTGTCGAAAAGGGTGCGCTCGCCGTTTGATTATTTTCGGCAGCAATTCGCCCAGGTAACGAATCCGCCGATCGACCCACTGCGTGAACGCATCGTAATGTCGTTGCAAACCAACGTCGGTCGCGAATCCAGTTTGTTCGACATCGGACCGGAGCACGCGGAACAGGTGCTCATCAACTCGCCGGTCCTGTCGCAGGCGAAATTGCGCCAGCTTCTGGGTCCGACGATGTTTGCGGACAATCATACCTTTATCGATCTCAACGTCGACGCCGAGCTGAGTCTGTCGGATGCCCTGGATCAGATCTGCGAGCAGGCTGAGCAAGCCGTGCACGATGGCAAGTTCCTGCTCATACTGAGTGATCGTTATCTCGAACAAGGCAAGTTACCGGTGCACGCCTTGTTGGCGACCGGCGCGGTTCATCACCATCTCGTCAAAACCGGCTTGCGCTGCGATGCCAATATCGTTGTAGAGACAGGCGTTGCCAGAGATTCACATCACTTCGCCTGCCTGATCGGCTATGGCGCGACGATGGTGTATCCGTACCTGGTGTATCAGTCACTTCATGACATTGGCCGGCGCGGCAACATTAAAAAGCAACAGCAACTCGGTCGCAGTTACCGACGCGGCGTTCGCAAAGGGCTGTTCAAGATCATGTCCAAGATGGGGATATCTTCGATCTCCAGCTACCGCGGTGCACAGCTCTTCGAGATCGTTGGCCTGGACGAGAGTGTGGTCGAGCGCTGTTTCCGCGGGACGATATCTCGCATTAAGGGCACTAATTTTGACGACTTGTGGAGCGACCAGTCGCAGCTGGCTCAGGCCGCCTGGGACCCACGCGAGTCGATCGATCAGGGTGGTTTGTACAAGTACGTTCACGGTGGTGAATACCACTGCTACAACCCTGACGTCGTCTCGACCTTGCAGGCGGCCGTTCGTACCGGAGATTTCGAGCGATATACTGAATACGCCCGGCTGGTAAACGAGCGACCGGTTTCGACGTTACGGGATCTCATGGATATCAAACCTGCCGGCCCTGCCGTGCCGCTGGACGAGGTTGAACCGGTTGAAGGTATTCTGATGCGGTTCGACAGCGCCGGAATGTCGTTGGGTGCTCTCTCGCCCGAGGCACACGAAGCGCTGGCTATTGCGATGAATCGTATTGGCGCACGTTCGAACTCGGGTGAAGGCGGTGAAGATCCGGCGCGATACGGCACCGAGCGCATGTCGAAGATCAAGCAGGTTGCCTCCGGGCGCTTCGGCGTTACGGCGGAATACCTCGTGAACGCCGAGGTCATACAGATCAAAATCGCGCAGGGTGCCAAGCCCGGCGAAGGTGGCCAACTGCCGGGTCACAAAGTTAACGAGATGATTGCGAAGCTACGCTTCGCAAAACCCGGTGTTGGATTAATCTCGCCGCCGCCGCATCACGACATCTACTCGATAGAAGATCTGGCACAGTTGATTTTTGATCTGAAGCAGGTCAACCCGAAGGCATTGGTTTCGGTGAAGCTTGTCGCGGAGCCGGGCGTCGGCACGATTGCCGCAGGGGTTGTCAAAGCGTATGCCGACCTGATTACGATCTCCGGCTACGACGGTGGCACGGGTGCGAGTCCCCTGAGTTCGGTGAAGTACGCCGGCAGTCCGTGGGAGCTCGGGCTTTCCGAAACGCATCAGGTGCTGCGTAAACATGGCATGCGCCACAAAGTTCGCCTGCAAACGGACGGCGGCTTGAAGACGGGCCTGGATGTCATCAAGGCGGCGATGCTTGGCGCGGAAAGCTTCGGCTTTGGAACGGGTCCTATGGTGGCGTTGGGTTGCAAGTATCTTCGTATTTGCCACCTGAATAATTGCGCCACCGGTGTCGCGACGCAAAACAATATTCTGCGCAGCGAATATTTCATCGGATTGCCGGAAATGGTGATCAACTTCTTTACCTTCGTCGCCGAGGAAGTTCGGCAACGTATGGCAGAGCTCGGCGTTCGCAATCTCGAAGAGTTAATCGGACGCGTGGATTTGTTTGAGTTACAGCCGGGCGAAACAGATCGGCAGGGACGACTCGATCTTAGCCCGATAATTTCTGATGGAGGTTTGGCCAAAGATTCACCCCAATTCTGCACGGATCTGCGCAACAGTCCGTTTGATAAGGGTGAGCTTGCCGAGCAAATGCTCAAAGACGCGCTACCGGCGATAGAAGCCAGCAGCGGCGGAAAATTTGGATACGAGGTGCAAAATTTTCACCGTTCGATCGGCGCCAGATTAGCCGGAGAGATCGCACGGCGTCACGGCAACGAAGGCATGCGCGACAATCCGCTGGAAATTTCCTTACGAGGAACGGCGGGGCAAAGTTTCGGTGCCTGGAATGTTTCCGGCTTGAATATGACGTTGGTTGGAGATGCCAATGACTACGTCGGTAAGGGAATGGCCGGTGGTCGAATCGTCATCTGCCCTCCATCGGATGCTGAATATGAGGCCCACGAAACCGCAATCATTGGCAATACCTGCCTCTACGGGGCGACCGGCGGCGAGCTCTTTGCAGCGGGGCGGGCAGGCGAGCGTTTTGCTGTGCGAAATTCAGGAGCAACGTCCGTCATTGAGGGCGCAGGCGATCATTGCTGTGAATATATGACCGATGGTGTGGTCGTCGTTCTCGGGCGCAGTGGTGTGAATTTCGGTGCTGGAATGACGGGTGGTTTCGCCTATGTACTGGATATTGATCGTGATTTTGTTGATCGATACAACCATGAGCTCATCGACATTCATCGCATCACGCCGGAAAGTATGGAGACGCACCTGCATCACCTGCGTGCACTTGTCACGGAGCACGTCGCACAAACGGGCAGTGAGTGGGGTGAGCAAATACTGGACGACTATAGAACGTTCCTGCCGAAGTTCTGGGTGGTAAAACCCAAAGCAACTGAACTGGGCTCGCTCATTGAGTCATTGCGACGGGCCGCCTGATGTCGAAGCATCCGCTACAGTTCCTGGAAGTACCGCGCCGCGACCCTGATAAAGAAGATGCTGAGAGTCGCGTCAAACATTCTGACGAAATCTACGGTAACTACGATGGCGCCAGCGCGGCTGCGCAGGCCGGCCGCTGTTTGTCTTGCGGCAATCCGTATTGCGAATGGCAATGTCCGGTTCACAACTACATTCCCAACTGGCTGGAGCTGATTGAGGACGGCAAGTTGTTTGAGGCGGCTGAGCTATCGCACCAGACAAACTCGCTTCCGGAGATATGCGGTCGCGTATGCCCCCAGGACCGGTTGTGTGAAGGCGCATGCACATTGCACGATGCCAACGGCGCCGTGAGTATTGGCAGCATAGAGAAATACATTACCGACGAAGCAGTCGCCCAGGGTTGGCGTCCGGACATGTCGAATGTCATCCCGATGAACAAGCGCGTAGCAATCGTCGGCGCCGGACCGGCGGGTCTCGCCGCCGCTGATGTTTTGGCGCGCAATGGCGTGCGTTCAGTCGTATACGACGCCTACCCGGACATCGGTGGTTTGCTGACGTACGGTATTCCGCCTTTCAAACTGGAAAAACGCATCGTCGCCCAGCGTCGCGAGATTCTTGAGGGTATGGGCGTGCAGTTCGTATTGAACACCCGAATCGGTCAAGACAAACCCTTTCAGGATTTGCTCGATGAATACGATGCTGTGTTTCTCGGCATGGGCACGTACGAGAATGTTCAAGGCGGGTTTCCGGGTGAAGACCTGCCCGGTGTTTACGAAGCGCTTCCGTACCTGATCTCGAACGTCTATCGGGAACTCGGTTACGACGATCCCAAGGTTCCGTTCACGAATCTCGAGGGTAAGAATGTTGTCGTTCTGGGTGGCGGTGATACTGGCATGGATTGCAATCGAACGGCGATTCGACAGGGCGCTGTCAGTGTGAGTTGCGCCTATCGTCGGGATGAGGAAAACATGCCGGGTTCCCGCCGCGAAGTGGCGAATAGCAAAGAAGAGAACGTACAGTTTCTGTTTAACCGCCAACCGCTGGAAATCATTGGCAACGGCAGCGTTGAGGGCGTCAAGGTCATACAGACTCAGTTGGGCGCTGCGGGATCCGACGGGCGCCGCAGACCGGAGCCGATTCCCGGTACCGAGGAAATTCTGTCCGCGGATGCCGTCATTATCGCCTTCGGTTTTCGACCGGATCCGCCGCCCTGGTTTGCAGACTTTTCAATCGAGACTTTACCGAGCGGCCGCGTGCGTGTGGCTTCTCTTGGTAATTTTCCGTTTCAAACAACGAATCCGAAAATTTTTGCCGGTGGCGATATGGTCAGAGGCTCCGACCTTGTCGTTACCGCCGTTCATGAGGGTCGCGAGGCAGCCGCGGGAATGGTTCGCTACCTTGAATCCTGATTAGCCGATTCCTGACGGGGCAGTCGGACCTCAAATTCGACGCCGCCGGCTACATTGTCGGCGCTTATTCGGCCGCCGTGCCCTTCGCTGATTAGTTTGGCGACGTACAATCCCAGACCAAGATGACGAGAGCCCTCTCCCTCGCGCATGGAAACCATCGAGTCAAACAGCTGGGTACGCATACGCGATGGAAGCGGTGGACCGGGATTCATAACGGTCAAAACGAGATCGCTTTCATCCGCTCGAAGACCCATCTTGATCGTGTTTCCGGGTGCGCTGAAACCGACCGCGTTATCGACGAGTTTGTCGAGCATTTGAATCAGCATCTCCGGGGAACCGTTGGCCGGTGCGGCGTCGAGATTGCATTCAAAGTCGAACAAGCGTTCGTCGTACGCATCGCGATAGGCCACCACTGTTGATTCCAGGACGGACCGCAAATCGAACGACTCAGAATCCACATGAGCCATCAGTTCCTCGACGCGGCTCGCTTCGCTCATCGCGCTGAGAATGCGCCGTAATCGGTCAGCACCCTCGCGTGCTCGTGCGGTATAACCAGCGGACGATTCACTGAGAGACTCGTGTTCAAGGTTCTCAAGCGAGGACGTAACGATAGCCAATGGCGTGCGCAGTTCGTGCGATAGCTTCGAGGCCAGTGTTCTAAGGTAATTGTTGTATTCACCGAGTTGCTGCAGCACCGATGAAAAGCTTCGCGAGAGATCGCCTATCTCATCATCTGCCAGCGCACTCGGTAGTGCCGCATGGAGCGTTTCATTTTCGAGGGCATCGACGGCTGCGACGGACAAATGACGAATTCGGCGAGAAAGCCACGACGCGTAACCGATCAACGCCGTTGCAACCAGCAAGGTCGCGATCAATGTTACGTTGATCAGGCGAGCCAAACCTTCATTCCGAAGACTCAGTATTGCATCAGTCCCTTGCTGCAGTATCAGTGCACCAAGAACTTCGTTGTCGCTTGAAATCGGTGCAGCAACCGCGACGATGGCGCGCCCGCTGTCATCGCCGCGAAACCAGCCGGCCATTTCCCGGCCACTGAGGGCGGCACTAACGTAGGGCTGTTGTTCGCGCCCGGCCGGGTCCGGTTCGGCCGACGACGCCTCTTTGCCGGCTTCGACCAACAGGTCATAAATTCGCTGCGACCAACCGGTCCCGAAAGAGCTTGCCGAAGCCAATAGTGGCGAGTCGCCGGCCGTAGCCAGTCGCCAGCCTGACGCATCGGTTACGACAATGCGCATGCCGGGTTGCACCAGCGCCGTCGCGATGGCAAATAATTCGGATGAGGGCTTCGCAAGCGGCGATGGTGACGGTCCCGAGTAGCTGCTAATGCGCGCCGGGCTTTCGTCTCCCGCAGCTGTGTTGTTGATGACAAAACCCAGACTCGTACCCAATAGATCGGTGGGAATTCTCGCCTCCACCCGATAGCCTCCTGGAATGTCCTGCCAGTGAGCGGTGATCGCAGTTTCAGGTACAAATCCGACGCTGCCCTGCTTGTAACTGACAATCGCTCCGGGTGCCTCGGCCGCGAACACGAAACGCTCCTCAAGATACGGTGGACTGCTGCTGACCAGCGTTACGCGATCCGCGAAATTCTGTCCGTCGTCGAGAATCATCGTCTGTGCGTTCGAGAATATGACGTTCTTGTCGCTGACCTCGATGTAGATAAATGTCGTGCGGGCATGCGACCCGATAGCGATTCGAATGGGACCGTCGGTGCCACGAATCGTTTTCAGCGATGCTTTATCGAGCAGCCAGTCGTCAAAATACCCATCGATGCGTGGTTGCTTCGTGAGCGAATGAAGGAACAGCTGTTCATCGGCGAGACTGCCGGCTATTCGATCTGGATATTCCTCCGAATACTGTGCCATCGAATTGGCAAGAGCCCGCGCGGTTCCCGCCAGCATCTGTTGCTGTCCGGAGCGCAGTGCGGATTCCGTTTCACGAATAAATTCACAACCCGCCCACGGCAACATCAGCGCCAACAAACTGACCAGAAGTAGCTGCCGTTTAAGAGTCATCTTCGGGCGCTAGTCGCTCAACCAGCGATAACCCATTCCATAGACGGTTTCTATGGCATCGAAGTTGCTGTCAATCGCGATGAACTTACGTCGGATTCGCTTGATGTGCGAGGTGATCGTATTGTCGTCGAGAACCGCTTGCGCCGCGTCCATCAGTTGCTGCCGGTTCTTGACGTGTCCGGGATATCTCGCCATTGCATGGACGAGCCAGAATTCGGTCAGCGTCAGAGCAACGATCTGATCCTGCCAGTTCACGGTCATACGTTCAGTGTCGATAATCAGGTCACCTCGTTGCAGGCGACTCTCAGCGGCCTGAGGTTTTTGCATCGCTTCGAGCCGTCGAAAGAGCGCCGCGATACGTGCCATGAGGTGGGGCAGGCTGATGTCCTTGGTCAGGTAGTCGTCCGCGCCGAGTCGCAGGCCGGATACCGCATCAAACTCGCTGTCACGCGCCGTCAGGAAAATGATCGGCAGGTCCGATGAGCGGGCACGAAGTTCGCGGCACAACTCGAATCCGCCCTCGACATCGTCCTTGAGATTGACATCAATAACGACGAGGTCGGGTAGTCGGCTGTCAAAAGCGCTGAGGGCGGGTGCTCTGGCGTCAAAAGCGTCAACGGCATAACCCTCACGGCGGAATGCCGCCGAGTAGTTGTCCCGGATTGCTGCCTCGTCTTCAATGATCGCGATGCGTTTTGCCACGTTGGAATCCTTTTTGTGAAGCCACAATTTGCCACATTACGTCGGTGCAATGCCACGTCGTGGTCCACAGGGCGTCGTAATGTCGCTGCTTAATGAGTATCAAGTTTAAGAGACGCAAACAAGGAAGCCGAACATGCAGCGCACACAGTCAGCCGTCAAATCGGACATTAGATCGTGGTTTTGGGTAGTGGCACTGGCTTGCGTTCTCGCCGCCGGGCCGGATGCCGCTGGCGCGGAGACCCCGACACCCAATGAGATGCAAACCGGCAGCTTGTTACTGCGGATGGCCAATGGCTATTCCACGGCAACACGGCTGAGTACCGACGTCGACATGAAGATCAGCGGCCTTGTCGCCCGCGTTTCCGTCCGTCAGGAGTTTCGCAACACGAGCCAAGACTGGGTTGAGGGAGTCTACGTCTTTCCCCTTCCCGACAAAGCGGCGGTCGACCAGATGCGCCTGCACATTGGAGATCGTTTTATTGAGGGTGAAGTTCAGGAAAAGGAACATGCGAAAAAGACCTACGAACAAGCTAAAGCCGCCGGTAAGAAGGCCAGTCTGGTTGAGCAGCAGCGCGCCAATCTCTTTACGACCTCTGTGGCAAACATCGCCCCCGGCGAACTCGTGGTGGTCGAAATCGAGTACCTGGAAGACATTCGCTATGAAGAAGGCCAGTTCAGTATTCGATTCCCAATGACGTTGACGCCCCGCTATATCCCGGGCAATGCGTTGCCTGATCGCACCGGCAACGGCTGGTCACCCGATACAAATCGGGTGCCGGACGCGTCAACGATTACGCCACCGCAAGTAACGTCGTCAAAGGGTCATCAACTTACGCTGACCGCGAGCGTCAATGCTGGCATGCCTCTTGAAATTATTGCCAGTCGATATCACCCGGTGATCGTCAGTGAAAGTAATGGCCAGTACGACGTGTCGCTACGAGCCGCTACCGCGGCTATGGACCATGACTTCGAAATGCTGTGGCGACCGACGCCTTCGGCTGCGCCGCGGGCAATGTCGTTTGTCGAGACCGTGGACGGAAAGCCTCACTATTTACTGATGGTGATGCCGCCCGATCAGAACACCGTGGCGGCGACCGTCATTCCGCGAGAAACAATTTTCATCATCGATACCTCCGGCTCCATGCATGGCGTGTCCATACAACAGGCAAAGCGGGCTGTGCAGCTGGCTCTCAAGGCCTTGACGCCGGTCGATAGATTCAACGTTATCGAGTTCAATTCGGTTACCGATGCTCTCTTCGGGGAGAGCCAGGCGGTGACGACGGCTACCATTGCTCAGGCATCTCGCTATGTTCAGCAGCTCGAAGCGAATGGCGGCACCGAAATGCGACCCGCGCTCGTGCTGGCGCTCGATTCACCACCGTCCGAAGAGCATTTGCGTCAGGTTGTCTTCATTACGGACGGCAGTGTGGGCTATGAGGACGAGATGTTTTCGATGATCGAAAATCGACTCGGTGCCGCACGTCTGTTTACTGTGGGCATTGGTTCGGCGCCCAACAGCGGGTTCATGCGCAAGGCGGCTGAGGCCGGGCGCGGTTCCTACACCTTCATAAGTGCGCTGCACGAAGTCCGCGAGAAAATGGACAGCCTGTTCAAGAAGCTCCAGCAACCGCAAATCACCGACATCGAAGTTCAGTGGCCGAGCGGTGTTCTCGTCGACAGTTTTCCGTCTGTCGTTCCGGACCTCTATGTGGGTGAGCCGGTAACAGTGAAGGTCGCCGCCAGCGGTGAGTTTCGTCCCGGGGATCGCGTCTATGTACGCGGTAACTCTGCGAGCGGTGCCTGGACGGCGGACTTTCCCGTCAATGGGGCGTCGGAGAGTCCCGGCATAGCGGCGCTTTGGGCGCGTGCTCGAATTGGTGAGCTTCTGAATGTCGAGCGCCGACATTCAGAACCCGCTGAGATTCGCTCAGCGATTGTGGAAACGGCGCTGGCGCATCATCTTGTCAGCAAGTACACGAGTCTTGTCGCGGTCGACAAGACGCCGGCTCGTCCCGGCAATGAACTGCTGAACAGCGAGCAGGTTCCTAACCTGATGCCGTATGGGCAAAGTAGCAATGCGATCTTCGGCTTTCCGGCAACAGCAACGAATGCACCCACGTTGCGTTTCGTCGGCTTGATGTCGCTGCTTGCTGGCTTGATTCTGCTGATGCTGCAATGGACTGCTGGCGGAATGTGTCGTGTTCGCAAGATCTAACAAGCCCGGTCTCCTGCTTGTGGCCTGCTTGCTGTGTTTTGGCTTCTGGCAACTGGGCCACGGCGCCTATATTCCAGCAAAGGCATGGCTGGCTCAGGAGCTCATGCAGCGCGCCTGGGTTCGGACGGGCAGTGGTGAGGGTCGCGCAACACCGTGGCCGTGGGCGGACACCTGGCCGGTTGCGAGGCTAACTGCGAAGGCGGGTGAGGTTGACCTCATCGTCCTTGCCGGTGGTTCCGGTCGTACGCTGGCTTTCGGACCGGGACATCTCAGTGCGAGCGCGATGCCGGGCGAGATCGGCAACACCGTTATTGCCGGGCACCGGGATACGCACTTCCGATTCCTTGAAGACCTGGAGCCCGGCGAATTGTTAAAAGTCGAATCAGACAAAGGTTCGAAACATCTCTACAGGGTCATCGAAGCAGAGATCGTCGATTCGCGGACGGGGTCTCTTTTGCTGGATACCGATGTTGCGATTCTGAGTCTTGTTACGTGTTATCCATTTGACGCAAGAGAGCCGGGAGGGCCATTGCGCTACGTTGTTACTGCCCGGATGCTGTATTAGTGTGTAGGAACCACAGCTTGTCGAGCATTGATGGAATCCAGGAAAGCGAAACTCACTGAGGGGTCGGTCGGCCGACACCTCGTCAAAATGACCGTGCCGATATTGTTCGGAATCTCGATGATGATGGCGCAGGCCATCATCGATGCGTGGTTTCTGGGCAAGGTTGGTGACGACGCTTTGGCGGCCTTCAGTTTTGGCTTTCCGATATTAATGGTCATCACCAGCGTCGCGATTGGTTTGGGGGCGGGAACATCATCCGTCGTCGCGCGAGCAATCGGCGCTAACGATCATCGGCGCGCCAGGCGTCTGTCGACAGATAGTCTGCTGCTGTCATTCATGACGACGGCCGCGCTTGCGGCGATCGGTATCCTGACCATCGATCCCCTGTTCAAGCTGCTGGGCGCGCCGGCTGACATGATCCCCATGATTCGAGGGTTCATGACGATTCTCTACTGCGGCGTACCATTCCTGGTTGTTGGCATGGTCGGAACCAGCAGCATGCGAGCAACCGGCGATACTGTGCTGCCCGGCAAGCTCATGATGGCCGGAGCACTGCTCAACGTCATTCTTGATCCAATCTTCATTTTTGGTATTGGCCCTGTACCCGCGATGGGACTGAATGGCGCTGCAACCGCTGCGCTGTTGGCCCGCGGCTCGATGTTTCTCGGCACGATCTATTTCCTGGTTTGGCGACTCGACCTCGTGAGTTTCAACAAACCGAAACGGGCAGAGCTCAGGAAATCCTGGGCCGACATACTGCACGTTGGCCTTCCTGCCGCCGGCACTAACGCCATTATTCCAATTGCGATGACGTTCATTACTGCAATGATCGCGCGCTACGGACCCGAGGCTGTCGCGGGATTTGGAGTGGCGAGCCGCATCGAATCGTTGGTGCTCGTTATTTTCTATGCCCTGTCTTCGGTCATTGGACCTTTCGTTGGGCAGAACCTCTCGGCAGGCAAAGAGCGTCGCATTCAAGAATCGCTGCGCTTATGCACCTTGTTCTGTTTGGGAAGCGGTTTGGTCATTGCGCTGCTGCTGGCGCTCGCTGCTGGCTTCGTGCCAACGCTATTCAGCCAGAACCCGGCTGTCACCGATGTGACGCGCCTGTTCCTTTTGATAGCACCCGTCAGTTACGGTGCTTATGGCGTGGTTATGGTCATGAACGCGGCATTTAACGGACTGGGAAAACCGATGCCGGCCGTCTACATCAGCGTGACGCGAATGTTGATTATCTATTTGCCACTCGCCATTGTCGGTCGACAAATGTTTGATATTGCCGGAATTTTTGGCGCGTATGCGATCGCAAACATCTTATCGAGTTTACTGAGTTACTTCTGGGCGCGGCGTACCGCGCGCAATATTCTTGCGGTAGCCAATGTGCATGCCGAGGCCGCGACTGGCCATGAAGATCAGGAACGCCAACCATAGACCGTCGTTACCGAAGCCCTGCAAGAAGTACCAGGCGGGCAGGAATACGAACAAAGTCGAGAACACCATGATATTGCGCATGTCTTTTGCGCGCGTCGCGCCGACGTACACGCCGTCGTAAAGAAAACACCAGACCGAGACCAACGGCGACGCAATCATCCAGGGCAGATACCGGATCGCCGTTTCTCTGATGTCCGGCAGGTCGGTGAGCATGGAGATAATTAACGGTCCACCGATGCCGTAGACGAGCGTAAAACCAAGCGCGAATATGACCGACCACTTCAAGGTCAATTTAACGGAGTGTAGGAGTGCGTCGTGGCGCTTTTCACCCATCGCTTTTCCGACCAGTGCTTCGGCAGCGTGCGCCAGTCCGTCGAGGCCGAATGACGTCAGGTGCTGAAAGTTCATTAACACAGCATTCGCCGCGAGTATCTGACCACCCAGTCGAGCGCTTTGCGCCGTGACGAATGCCAGCGTAAACATCAGGGCCATCGTTCGAATAAAGAGGTGGGTGTTGACAGAGAAAAAGGCACGGTAGGCGGCCATATTGGTCAGTCGATCCAGAGGCCAATGACCGGCGCGTTTCTTAAGGGCTAAGATGGCGAATGTGGCGCCGACGAGAAAACCGGAATATTCGGCAATCACTGAGGCGAGCGCCACGCCATCGACCGTCATTCCCATCACGACGACAAATATCAAGTCGAGAACGATGTTCGTGACGTTGATGGTAAGAAATATCAGAAGGGGTATGCGCGCGTTCTGCAGACCGATAAACCACCCAATCAACACGTAATTCGCGAGCGTCCCCGGCGCACTCCAGATTCGGATGGAAAAATACTCTGTCGCAAGCCGCTGAGTCTCGGCGTCGCCTCCGAAAAGACTCATTGCCAGATCACGAATCGGAATCTGCAGCGCAATCAAGGAGACGGCGATAAGAAGGCCCACGATCAGCGCCTGTCCGAGTGATGCGCGCAGACCGTCGTTGTCGCGGGCGCCGAAACTTTGCGCGGCTATTCCCGTCGTTCCCATGCGCAGGAAATTCATGCCCATATAAATGAACGTGAAAATCGTCGCACCGATCGCGACGGCGCCGAGATACACAGAGTTGTCGAGGTGGCCGGTGACGCCCGTGTCGACCATGCCGAGGAGCGGCACTGAAATATTGGAAAGAATCATGGGCGCAGCAATGCGCCACATGTCTTTGTTCTGCGGCAGGCCCGGTGCGTTTATGCCTGGCGTGCTCAAGCCCGCAGCATCAAAAGGCGTTGACTCCGGTGAGCTCTTTGCCGACAACCAGCTGGTGAACCGTTTCCGTACCCTCGTAGGTGATCACGCTTTCGAGATTCAACATGTGTCGAATGGGAACGTACTCTGCGCTAATGCCTGCGCCGCCAAGAATGTCGCGTGCGTCACGAGCGATGTCGATCGCTGCTCTGCAGTTATTCCACTTCGCGAGGGACACTTGTGTCGGGGTCAGCTCGCCTTTGTCCTTTAATCGTCCAAGTCGTAACGACAGCAGCTGTGCCGTCGTAATCTGACGACTCATCTCCGCCATGCGAATCTGGATGGTCTGCGTGTTCGCGAGCGGTCGGCCAAAGAGAACTCTGTCCTGGGTGTAATTCAGGACTTCATTAAGACAGGCTTGCGCGGCGCCGATGACGCCCCAGGAAATTCCATACCGCGCTTGTGTCAAACAGCTCAGTGGGCCTTTCAGGCTGGAGACGCCGGGCAATACGTTGGCGGCGGGAACGCGAACATTGTTAAAAAACAAGGCGCCGGTGTCCGATGCACGCAGAGAAAACTTGTTCTCAATTTCCTGCGTATCAAATCCAGGCATGTCCTTCTCGACGATAAAGCCTTTGACGCCTTCTTCTGTTTTTGCCCAGACGACAGCTGCGTCAGCCATTGTGGCGTTCGTAATCCACATCTTGGCGCCATTCAGGATCCAGTCATCACCGTCGCGTTTGGCATGTGTCTTCATGTTGCTGGGGTCAGAGCCACCGTGCGGTTCCGTCAGACCAAAGCAACCGATTGCTTCGCCACACGCCATCGCTGGCAACCAGCGCTGTTTTTGTTCCTCGGAACCATAGGTATGAATGGGAAACATCACAAGACTGCTCTGGACCGAAACGAAACTCCGGAGTCCGCTGTCGCCTCGCTCCAGCTCCTGACAAATCAGACCGTAACTCACGCTGTTCAGGCCGGCGCAGTCGTAGCCGTCGATCGAGCTGCCGAGCAAGCCGAGCTCCGCGACTTCTGTGATGAGATGACGCGGAAACTCGTGCTTTTCGAAAGCTTCGCGCATGAGTGGGATAACTTTGTCGTCGACATAACGGCCAACGCTGTCTTTGACCATGACTTCTTCTTCGGTCAGTTCCGAGCGAATGTCATAGAGGTCCATGGGGTCGAGATTGCTGCTCACGGTCTTTCACCTGCGTAGTGCTGCGTAGGCCGTCAATTCTATATGACTAGGTGGGTATTCCGAAGCGCTTGTATAAAACTGACAGCAACCAGGCAGGTCCGATCATGATGAGTTGCAGGTCGTGAACCACCTGGATTATTGCTCCGCGGCGACCCAGCGCGAGTCCGGCGACGCCTGCGACGAGTAATCCCATCGACACCGCGAAGGCGGGGTATCCCGAGCCGGTTAGCCACATCTGGATAGACGCCAGGCCAAGAAGAAACGGCAGCAAGCCTATTGCCAGCGGTAGCGAGATGATGAAGTAATAGATGGCTGTGACCATCAGGAATGCGCTCCCCCAGTTGAGCAACGGGGAGATTTCCTGGAATTCGGTGGGAATCGGCAACGCCCACAACAATCCCGACAGGCCTGCTACGAGCATTGGCACCGCCGCCCAGTAGACAACCGGGTTCTCGAGGCTTGAGTGAGATTCCTCGTAGCGGTTCAGCCAGTCGTCGGTGTCGGTCACAGGTCATTCTCACGTTGCGGGCTGGTTATTCTACCTTGTGGCGGCCATCTTGTGATGCAGTCCACATATTCGACAATAAGAGTGACTTTTCTGAACATAAGGGCGTCAGTTAAGTCTGTGTTCAGGTAGCAAAGGCATACAATGCACGGGTAATTTAATATGAACCAGAGGATTGATCATGAATGTCAGATCTAACAAGTTTATTTTGGCAATGACCGTAATGACGGTTTTTGTCAGCGGTTGTACGACACTCGACGCATACACGCGTGATGAAAAGATGAGTTCCGCGACTAAAGGGGCGCTGATTGGCGCTGCTGCAGGTGCCGCGGCCGGCCTTATTTCTGGCGATGACGCGGTCGAGCGTCGTCAGCACGCGTTGATTGGCGCCGGTATCGGTGCTCTTGCCGGTGGCGCTATCGGTAGTTATCAGGACAAGCAGGAAGCGGAGCTTCGGGCTGAGCTTGAAGGTACAGGCGTGAGTGTTGTGCGCAACGGCGA
Source organism: uncultured Woeseiaceae bacterium (assembly GCA_964568835.1). GTDB lineage: Bacteria > Pseudomonadota > Gammaproteobacteria > Steroidobacterales > Woeseiaceae > UBA1847. The sequence continues at coordinate 62,461 of CAZMRZ010000004.1, forward strand.
CAATATTACTTTGAACATGCCGGGTAATGTTACGTTCGCGACGGACAGCTCTGATCTGAGTCCAGCGTTCTTCAACGTGCTGAACTCTGTCGGCAAGGTACTGGCCGAATATGAGCAAACAGTCGTCGAGGTCGCCGGACACACGGACAACACCGGTAGCGATGCTTACAATCAGGGGCTCTCTGATCGCCGCGCGTCGTCGGTATCCGCTTACTTGTCCGCACAGGGCGTTATTTCACAGCGTCTGATTACACTCGGTATGGGCGAGGCTCGGCCGATCGCTGACAACAGTTCAGCGAGCGGTCGTCAAACGAATCGCCGGGTCGAAATCACGATGGTTCCGCTAACGGCGGGCTAGCTTCTCAGCAAATCAACAAGTGCGCGGCAAGCCAGAAATGGTTTGCCGCGTTTTTTGTGGCACCCTGTCTGCATGCCCCAACAAAAACAATAAGGGCAAGCGTGAGCGAACCGTATAAGAAAAGTGATGATGGTAGCTGGATCGAGGTCACTGGCTTCGTGAGACGCCTGCTGTCGGACGATAATGACGGCTCCCGGCATCAACGCTTTATTATTGATATCGGTAATCGGCGTACCTTATTGATCGCGCACAACATCGATTTGGCCAAGCGCGTGCCCTTAGGCATGGGTGATCGTGTTCGCGTCCGTGGTATGTACGAGTGGAACGAGCTCGGCGGCCTGGTGCACTGGACGCATGATGATCCGCATGGCGTCGAGGATGGCGGTTACGTTCGCTATCGAACCAAGGTGTTCAAATAGGTCCGTCGATTTTTCGCGCGATATCAGGCCACAAAAAAGGCCGCTCAGAGAGCGGCCTTCGTTACTGCTTGTTAATGTGTCTACACGGCCATCGCGTTGCGAAGCTTCTTGATCGCGTTGACTTCGAGCTGGCGGATTCTCTCGGCGGAAATACCGTATTCAGCGGCCAGTTCGTGCAGCGTCATCTTGTCCTCGGTGAGCCAGCGCTCCTCAAGAATCCGGCGACTGCGATCGTCCAGAATATTCAACGCTGATCGCATTCGAGTTGTGGCGTCGTTATTCCAGTCAGTTGTCTCAACCTGCATCGCAGGATCTGCATCCGGGCTTGGCAAGTAGGCCGCTGGCGTGAAGTTGCGATCATCATCAAGATCCGGGGTTGGATCGAAAATCGCATCACGTGAATGCAGGCGCTTTTCCATTTCCGTAACTTCGGCAGGTTTGACACCGAGATCCTTGGCTACCGCTTTGGTTTCGGCGTCCGTCAGCCACGCAAGCGTTTTCTTCTTCTTGCGAAGATTGAAAAACAATTTGCGTTGCGCTTTGGTGGTCGCAACTTTAACGATGCGCCAGTTCTTGAGTACGAACTCATGAATCTCGGCACGGATCCAGTGAACAGCGAAGGACACGAGGCGTACGTCATAGTCAGGATCGAAGCGCTTTACCGCTTTCATGAGCCCAACGTTGCCTTCCTGAATCAAGTCATTCAGCGGCAGTCCGTAGCCGGTGTAGCCCTTTGCAATGTGTACAACGAAGCGCAGATGCGCCATCACCAGGTCGCGCGCGGCCTCAAGGTCTTCGTCTTCGCGCAAGCGTCGAGCGAGGGCCTGTTCGTCTTCCTTGCTGAGAACATCGATGGCGCCGACGCCTTGGATATAAGCGTCGAGACTGCCTACCGGTCCGGCAAGGGCAAGGTCGTGATTAAATTTCGCAACAGCGGATGTCATGTAGTGCCTCCGTTTGTGAGGGTTAATTTTAGCACTCGTGGACTTAGAGTGCTAACAGACCGCATAGGTTCCCGATATTGTTGAGGAATATTCTTATATAAACCAGCTATTTAGCGGTAGTCGCGTGCAGCATTATGTTTAATACGTGCCGCCTATTTCGGCTCGATTCGTCGCATATGACGCGCAGCAGTGACCCAGGAGGCAAACAAACCAAGGAATACTGCGCCGCCAATAATTGCGGCACTCTCGGCTAAACTGAGGGAGGCCACTGCGATCTCACCTTGATAGAGCCCGGCAAGACGGGTCACGGGCTCCTTCAGCAGGTAGAGCCCGAAATGCACCAGCATCAGGGCGAACGACCCTCCGAGCAAGCCGTACCAGAACCCTGTCCAGAGAAATGGCCGGCGAACAAAGGCATTGCTCGCACCGATCAGTTTCGTGACTTCAATTTCTTCGCGACGATTCTCTATGTCGAGTCGGATGGTATTGCCAATAATCACGACGATAGCGATGCCGAGCAAAGCGGCCCCGATCGCGATCGCCTGTCTGACAATGTCGAGTATGGCGTGAAAGCGATGCACCCACTCCGTATCGACCTGCACCAGCTCGGCTTCCGGCAAATTGCCGATTTCTTCCTGCAGGAGCATTAACGATGCGCCGGTGTTTCCGGGGCCCGGTCGCACGATGAGCGCATGTGGCAACGGATTGTCACCGAGTTGATCAAGCGCTTCACCAAATCCTGACTGCTGCTTGAACTCGGCCAGTGCCTCTTCCGAGGTAATCAAGTCCACGGACTCGATATCGGCGCGTTGCGCGATAAGGCTGGCTAGCCCTTCAGCCTCACTGACCGATAAATCCATCTTCAGGTAGACGGAAAAATCGAGCGCGTTGTCCCAGCCGCCGATGACTGATTGTGTGTTCTTCACGATGACGTTGATTGCGGCCGGCAACGCCAGGGTGACGCCAATAACCAATATAATCATGAGGCTGGCGAAGGGCTGTCGAGACAGCTTTCCGAGTGCACCTAACGCGGTGCTCGCATGACGGGTTAGCCAGATCCCAAAAATGCCCGATGACCGGACCGGGGCGACGGCATCCGAGTTTCGAGTCACTGCCACGGATCAACCTCCTGCTGGAGCTTTCCATCCGCCAGAGCAATTCTGCGACAGCCCAGCCGATCAATCAGCGAAATGTCATGGCTTGCGATGAGCAACGTAACGCCGACTTCATTGAAGCGACGAAAAATTCTCATAACTTCCAGTGAAAGATCGGGATCCAGATTGCCCGTCGGCTCATCCGCGATCAGTACCTTCGGTCGAGTCACGATCGCGCGCGCGATGCCGACGCGCTGTTGTTCTCCAGCGGACAGCGTCTGCGGGTTTTGTTTTTCCTTATGGAGAAGACTCACCTGATCAAGCGCCGCCCGCACCCTCCGCCCTGCGTCACGATGACTCACTCCAGCGATGATTAGAGGCAAGGCGACGTTGTCGAAGACAGGTCGGTCGTAAAGCAGTTTGTGGTCCTGAAAGACCATACCGATCTGTCGACGGTATGCCGGGATCTTCCGCCTCTTTACGCGCCGCGTGTTTTGTTTATCAACAACGACCTCACCGCTCGTCGGGCGTTCGATCAATGCGATCAACCGCAGCAAGGTGCTTTTGCCCGCGCCCGAGTGACCCGTAACGAAAACCATCTCGCCCTTGTCGACCGAAAGACTCAGACCAGAGAGCGCCTCCTGGCCGCCGGGAAATCGCTTCGTTACGTTATCGAGATGAATCATGGTCAGTCTTCGTCCTTTTCGCCCGACGTCAGTAGAGCATTAATGAACTCCTCTGCCTGAAAAGTCTGCATATCGTCGACAGCTTCGCCTATTCCAATAAAGCGCACTGGAATCTGCAAGCGATTTGCGATGGCAAACAGAATGCCACCCTTCGCGCTGCCATCCAACTTCGTAACGGTAATTCCCGTCAGGCCGAGTGCCTCATGAAACTTCTCAGCTTGCACGAGCGCGTTCTGTCCCTGGCTGGCATCCAATACCAGCATGATCTCGTGAGGCGCCGCCGAGTCGTGACGAGCAACAACCCGTTTCATCTTGGCCAGCTCATCCATCAGTCCGGATTGATTTTGTAAGCGGCCCGCTGTGTCGGCCAACAACACATCGATGTCGCGGGCCTTCGCCGCCTGCCAGGCATCGAAAATGACCGCGGCGGGATCCGCCCCGGACTGCTGCGCGATCACGGGGACGTCATTGCGCTCGCCCCAGGCCTGCAATTGTTCAACGGCGGCTGCGCGAAACGTGTCGCCGGCGGCGAGCATGACCGAGTAACCGCTGTCCTGGAGGTGCCGTGCCAACTTTCCGATCGTCGTCGTCTTACCGGCACCATTGACGCCAACCATAAATATCACAAATGGACCGTCGCCTTTCTGGATCGTGAGTGGTTTTTCGACCGGGCTAAGAATGCGCAGCAGCGATCGCTGGAGTCCTGCACGGAGCGCATCAATGTCCTTCAATTCGTTGCGCGCAAGGCTTTGCCGAAGATCCTCAATAATCAACTCTGTCGTTTCGACACCGACGTCGGCCATGACGAGCAGCGACTCAAGTTCTTCAAGAACGTCTTCATCGATTTGGCCACCAGGCACGAGATTGGCAAGATCGTATGTCAGCCAATTATCGCCTCGATTGATGCGAGATCGGAGGCGTTTGATGAAGCCTTCCCGTTTTTCGGGCTTTTCTTTTTTTCCAAACATCGTTATACGTTCTTCAGAAGTCTCATTTACTGGCACCGGCTATGGCCGCTCGAAAATCAGCAGGCAAGAAAAAATCCCCGGCGGGACAGCTGCGTATTGTAGCCGGAAACTGGCGCAGTCGCTTTTTGCAGATTGCCGAGGTCGATGGTCTGCGTCCCACCTCCGAGAGAATTCGAGAAACTCTGTTTAACTGGCTCGCACCGGGTATCCATGGCGCCAGGTGTCTGGACCTGTGTGCGGGAACCGGTGCGTTGGGCCTGGAGGCGCTGTCCCGAGGGGCGTCGGAAGCCGTATTCGTCGAGCGTTCCCCGATAGCGGTAAGGGCTCTTCAAGTGAACGTAGAGTCCCTCGGTGCTACCGCAGCCGAGATATTGAATGCGGACGCGCGCGACTACCTGGCAAGTTCCGATGCCAGGCCCTTTGATATCGTTTTCCTCGATCCGCCCTTTAAGGCCGAACTTCACGATGAATTGTGTAGACTGTTGCAAAAGAAGAATTGGTTGGCTGCAAACGCCAGAATCTATATCGAGAGCGACAAAGATCAGCCAGCGGTGAAAGTCCCCGAAGGCTGGCGGGTTCTGAAGAGCAAGACAGCCGGCAATGTTCGTTACATGCTGGCGACAACAGAAGTCTGACGGGAGTCAATTGGTATGACAGTTTCTGCGATGTATCCGGGTACTTTTGATCCGATCACACTGGGTCATGAGGATTTTGTTCGGCGTGCCGCGAAGTTATACGACCAGGTTGTGGTTGCGGTAGCGGCAGATACTGGTTCGAAAAAAACCATGTTTTCGTTCAATGAAAGAGTCGAGCTTGCCCAGGAGGCCCTGGCTGATATCGACAATGTTCAAGTCACTGGATACGAAGGACTAACCATCAATTTCGCTCTCGAAAACAAACTGGCCGTTATCGTCCGTGGGTTACGAGCCGTATCCGACTTCGAGTATGAATTTCAGCTGGCGAGCATGAACCGGCACCTGACCGAAGACGTGGAAACAGCTTTCCTGACGCCGACGGATCAATTCACGTTTATTTCTTCAACCTTGGTGCGGGAGGTTGCGACGCTCGGCGGTGACGTCACCGAGTTTGTCTCAGCAAAGGTTAAAGACGCCCTGCTTGAGAAGGTTGGCCGTAGCTGATCAGGTTTGGCACTGACGGCAATAGTAAGTCGAACGCTGGCCTTGAACGATAGCGACGATGGGTGAGTTGCATCGTCCGCAGGGCTCGCCTTCGCGACCATAGGCCTCCAGTTTTTGCTGGAAATAGCCCGCCTCACCATCTCCACCGTAGAAATCTCTCAACGTCGTGCCGCCAGCCTTGATGGCATCAGCAAGTACGTTTTTGATCGAAGCCACCAGTAATTCATAACGCGGCAACGCAACGCGCCCCGCCGCGCGACGCGGATTGATGCCGGCGAGATACAGCGCTTCGCTTGCGTAGATGTTGCCAACGCCAACGACGACATGCGCGTTCATGATGAATTGTTTGATACTGACGCGCCTGCCGCGGGATTGCGTCCACAGATAGTCAGCATCAAATTCGTCGCCAAGGGGTTCCGGGCCCAGTGAGTTGAGTAGCTTGTGTTGCAGCGGTTTCTTACTGAAGTGCAGAGAGCCGAATCGGCGTGGATCTCGAAATCGCAGGGTTTTTCCCGAGTCGAAATCGATGTCTACGTGATCGTGGACGCCCGACGGGGTCGCGTGATCGACGACAAATACGCTGCCGGACATTCCGAGGTGCAGAATTGCGGTTCCGCTGCTTGTATTGATCAACAAGTATTTGGCGCGTCGTGTTACGGAGGTAACGGTGCTGCCGAGCAGGTTTCGGTCGACGGATCTGGACACCGGCCATCGCAGCTGGCGATTGCGAACGGTTACCCGCTTAACTTTGGTGTCGACAATGTGCGGCTCGATGCCGCGGCGACTGGTCTCAACTTCGGGTAACTCGGGCATCCCGTATTGTGCCTCAAAAAAAAGGCCCGGTAATACCGGGCCTCTCATTGCTTGGTTGTCAGACGAAGCTATTCGAAAGTCGCTTATCTGATCTTGGCTTCTTTATAAAGCACGTGCTTCCGAATGGTCGGATCGTACTTCTTGGTCTCCATCTTTTCGGGATGCAGACGCTTGTTCTTTGTCACTGTGTAGTAGTGGCCACTACCTGCACTGGAGACGAGTTTGATTTTGTCACGCATATCTCAATCCTCTGGCGATTAAACGCGTTGACCGTCGGCACGCAGGTCGGCGAGAACTTTCTCGATTCCGTGCTTGTCGATGATGCGCAGGCCTTTTTGAGAGATGCGCAGACGTACAAAACGCTTCTCGGATTCGACCCAAATACGCTTGTTCTGCAGGTTCGGCAGGAAGCGACGACGAGTTTTATTGTGTGCGTGAGAAACGTTATTGCCCGATTGCGGCCGTTTCCCCGTCACTTGGCATACCTTGGACATGGGTAAGTCTCTGATTTTTCTAAAAAGTTGCCCGTGATAGACGGGCAATGAGCTGGACTTTATACCAGTGACATAGGCGCAATACAAGGGCTCATTCGGTGCTCGTGGCGACACCTCAGCGGCCCGCCGCTACAGTAATCCGCGGCTCGCGAGCGAAGTGGCCGCACCGTCGCCGACAATCAGGTGATCAAGCAGGCGTATATCGACCAATTCGAGGGCCGATTTCAGTCGTTGGGTGATGCGTTCGTCAGCCTGGCTGGGCTCGGCGACACCCGAGGGGTGGTTATGAGCCAATATGACAGCGGCAGCGTTCACACTCAGGGCCTCCTTAACCACTTCGCGGGGGTAGACCGAAGTACCGTCAATCGTGCCGCGGAATAACTCGTCAAAGCGAAGCACCCGATGCCGATTGTCGAGATACAGGCAACAGAACAACTCGTGATCCAGGTGCTGCATACGGGCCTTCAGAAACGACTCTGTATCCGCCGGACTGCGAATGGCCTCGCCGCAGGGAAGAGACTCTTCAAAATAGCGACGCGCCAGCTCGGGTAAGGCCCTCAGGGCGGCCAGGCGTGCCTTACCGACGCCGTGGCAGGCGAGAAGGTCGGAGTCGCTGGCATGCAAGAGCGATCGCAAGTTGCCGAAACGGTGTATCAAGCGTTTGGCCGCTTCTCGCCCGGCGGTATTCGAACTATTAGCGCTAATGAGCGCTGACAGTAGCTCAGCATCGCTGCTTTCTCTATTTTTCATGTGCCGCATGCCTCGATGTTGCTACCGAAGGGTATGTCTATACAACGAATCAATCTGCTACGGATGTCCTGATTCACTGGAACTTGGCGACTTCAACAAGCTAAGCTTGTTCAATGAACGTTGTCCTTGGAATCACAGGTGGCATAGCCGCCTACAAAGCACCCGATCTGGTGAGGCGCCTGCGCGAACGCGGGGCCGAAGTACAGATTGTGATGACAAGCTCCGCGGAGGAGTTTGTTACCAGCACCGCACTTCAGGCCGTGTCGGGCAAACCTATTCGTTCCAATTTGTGGGACAAGGAAGCAGAAGCGGCGATGAGCCACATCGAGCTTGCTCGCTGGGCCGACGTGGTTTTGGTCGCTCCCGCGACGGCAGAGGTCATGGCTCGCATTGTCAGCGGAGGAGCCCCCGACCTGCTGACAACTATTTGCCTGGCGACAGAAGCGCCCATCGCCCTCGCGCCAGCAATGAACCACGTCATGTGGAGTAATCCTGCGACGCAGTCCAATCGCGAGGTGCTTGAGCAACGTGGCGTTCACATACTCGGACCGGGGGTCGGTTCTCAGGCCTGCGGTGAAACGGGCGCCGGTCGCATGTTGGAGCCTGATGCGATCGCGGCCACGGTATTCAGCTTAAGCGGTGGAAAAGGCGAGGGCTTGCTTGAAGGCCGTAAAGTGGTCGTGACAGCCGGCCCGACGCGTGAGGCGATTGACCCGGTTCGTTACATTACGAATCGCTCTTCCGGAAAAATGGGTTACGCAATAGCGAGTGCGGCAGCAGCTCAAGGCGCAAACGTCGTTCTTGTCAGTGGTCCTGTGAACCTTTCCGAGCCGCCCGGAGTCGACGTTGTTCATGTTGAGTCAGCGGAGGAGATGTTCGCGGCGACACACGCGGCGATTATTGATGCCGACATTTTCATCGGCGCTGCGGCGGTCGCAGATTATCGGCCGGCTGCCGCCGTTGAGCAGAAAATTAAAAAGACTAACGAAGCGATGACTATAGATCTTGTGCGTTGTCCCGACATTCTCGCGTCGGTTGCTACTCTCGATAACGCCCCTTTCACGATAGGCTTTGCCGCAGAAACCGAAAATGTCATCGAATATGCTCGAGGCAAACTCACAAAAAAGAAACTCGATATGATTGTTGCGAATCGGGTTGGTCGTGATTGCGGGTTTGATCGTGACGATAACACCGCGACCGCACTGTGGAATGGTGGCGAGAAGAGTTTCCCGACGTCGTCGAAAATAGATCTGGCCAGAAATTTAATTGAGCTGGCGACCGAACACTTCTATGCTGTTCGCGGCTCTGAGACCCAACCCAGATTGACGGTCATATCAAACAACGACTGAAGGAAGATTCTTCCATTGCGAACCATTGAACTGAAAATACTCGATCCTCGGATCGGGGACTCCATCGAATTGCCGCATTACGCGACCGGCGGGTCAGCCGGCATGGACATGCGCGCCTGTATTGACGCACCGTTGATGGTAGCGCCGGGCGAGACGGTCTTGGTGCCGACGGGTCTGGCGATTCACGTCGCAGATCCTTCGCTGGCAGCCGTTCTTTTGCCACGCTCCGGTTTGGGTCACAAGCACGGTTTGGTGCTGGGTAATCTCACGGGGCTCATCGACTCGGACTACCAGGGCCAGGTCTTCATATCGTGCTGGAATCGCAGCGCGACAGCGTATGAAATTCAACCGGCCGAGCGCATTGCGCAAATGGTGTTCGTGCCTGTAGAACAGGTGCAGTTGAAAGTGGTTGAAGAGTTTGATGCCAGCGAGCGGGGTGCCGGAGGGTTTGGTCACTCTGGCAAAGACTAGACAGTTTCGTCTATTGGTCTTCGATTCCCTTCAGCGTCTTGAAGCGTGATATGTCGCCTGCAAAACGAGCGACGATTTGTTGCTCATCCGCCTGAAACTTCTTCAGGTTACGCTGGTGGCGTTGGATCGTTTTTTTCGTCACGCGAAGATCTTCGGCGAGGTCATCGGGGATCATTGGCGCGTCGGAGCTTTCGCTATACGGCTTGTAATTGGACGCGGCTCCGCGGAGATTGTCCAGCCGGGTGCTGAGGTTTGTTAGATAGAGTTCAGTGACTCGAGATTGGGCCTGAAAAAGCTCAACACGACGATCGCGATGCATCAGGATTTCGTCGACGGTCAGGTAAGTTGCGAGGAGGGCCTGGTCGGCACGTAGCTGCAATGCCTTCGCAACACGGCGTTCAGTCTCCAGACGCTCGGCTTCCAACTGCTCTTCGGTTTTCTTGCCGTCCAGATTCTCGACGGTCACGCCGTGATCGTTCAAAACCTGCTTGGGATATTCAGCAAATTCGGCTGGAATACTATCGCCGTAATGGGTGATGCCCTCGGCATCGACCCATTTGTAGACCTTCGTATCCTGCGCCGCAGCGACCTGAGCAGTCAGCAGCGCGGCCGCGATTATGATTAGTTTCCGCATAGCTCGAATATGCCACCTATTTTTGTCCCGAGCGCGGGACTGGTTCTCGTTATTACAGCTTAATGACCATTTCGGATTCTGTAAACAACGTTCAGACACCAATATTTCAAGACCTTATGAAATTACACCGTATTGCTTGCGATAGCTGAGGATCGGCTCCAGGAATTCCTCGTACTCGCTTGATTCCTCAAGTATGTCGATCAAATCATCCAGTTGGACAATACTCACGACCGGAATATCCAACGAAATTTTGAGTTCCTGAACGGCAGAATAGGGCCCCTGGCCGCGTTCCTGGCGATCCAGCGATATCACCAGTCCGGTGACTTCTGCGCCTGCCGCCGTGATGATCCGATAGGCCTCGCGGACCGCTGTGCCGGCCGTAATGACATCGTCGACGATAAGCACGCCACCCGACAGCGGCGCGCCGACGATGCTACCGCCCTCACCGTGCGCTTTGGTCTCTTTGCGATTGAATGAGTAGGGCACGTCGATATCGTGTTGCTCTGCCAGGGACGAAGCCGCGAGCGTCGCCAGTGGGATGCCCTTGTAGGCGGGGCCAAACAACATATCGAACCGGACGTCGGATTGCGCGATGGCCTCCGCGTAAAATCGTCCGAGCTTCGCTGCGGCGTAACCCGTATTGAACAGGCCGGCGTTAAAAAAGTAAGGGCTAACCCGACCGGACTTGAGCGTAAATTCACCAAATCGAAGGACGCCGAGTTCCAAGGCCAGTTCGATGAATTCCCTTTTGTATCCACGCATCGCTTTTATCTTTCCTTCGGCCTTCTGAGGGGCTTCTGTATGATGACCACGGCCGATTCATTTTCGGATCGGAGTATGACACAGGAGTAGTGGTTTGTTTCGCGTTATCAGTCTCAATGCAAACGGAATCCGGGCAGCGGCCCGCAAAGGGTTTTTCGAATGGATGGCCAAACAGGATGCGGACGTAGTCTGTATTCAGGAAACCAAAGCGCAGGTTCACCAACTGACAGACGAGGTCTTTTCGCCGACGGGTTACCACTGCTACTACGAAGACGCAGAGAAAAAGGGATATAGCGGAACGGCGATCTATACCCGCCACAAACCGAAAAAAGTTGTTCGCGGCTACGGCGACCCCGAGTTCGACAACGAAGGTCGATATCTCGAGGTCCAACTGGACGGCATCAATGTGGTGTCCCTGTATTTGCCGTCGGGCTCATCGGGTGATGTACGCCAGGAAGCGAAGTATCGCTGTCTCGATTCTTTTGGTGAGCATATACAGAAAATGCAGCGGCGTCGGTCCGAGTCCGTCATTTGTGGCGACTGGAACATCGTGCACAAAGAAGGGGACATCAGGAACTGGAAGCAGAATCAGAAGAACTCGGGTTGCTTGCCTGAAGAGCGCGCGTGGCTCGACAAGGTGTTTGGCGAGTATCGCTATACGGATGCGTTTCGCACCATCGAACAGGAGCCCGAGCAGTACACCTGGTGGTCGAATCGAGGCCGCGCCTGGGACAATAACGTTGGGTGGAGACTCGACTACCAGGCAGTAACGCCGGGCCTGAAAGACAAGGCGACGAGATCAGCGATCTATCGTGAGGAACGGTTTTCCGACCATGCACCGATAACGATGGACTACGACTGGAAACACAAAGGCTGATGCGAGGCAAACACTAATGCAGCGGCAGACATTCAGGGAGGCACTCCTTAATCGACGCATGCTGATCTGTATTTTTACAGGCTTCACGTCGGGCTTGCCGTTATACATTCTTATTCAACTCGTTCCCGCGTGGCTGCGTTCTGAAGGCGTCGGGTTGGCCGAAATTGGTTTCTTTTCCTTGATCAGTTTTCCGTACACGTGGAAGTTCGTGTGGTCGCCGATCATGGATCGTTTTACCCTGCCTTTTCTGGGCCGCCGGCGTGGCTGGATGCTGGTGACGCAATTGTCGCTGGCTGCATCGATTGCTGCGATGGGGTATTTGAAACCCGAGTTTTCGATTTGGGGTATTGCCTACCTTGCCGCGGGCGTCGCGTTTTTCAGTGCGAGTCAAGACGTCGTTCTGGACGCATACCGACGTGAATTGCTGCCTGATATCGAGTTGGGTATAGGCAACTCGATTCATGTGCAGGCCTATCGACTCGCCGGCCTGGTTCCCGGATCGCTGGCATTAATTCTTTCCGATTTCCTACCCTGGCATACCGTGTTCATCATCGTCGCTGCGTTCATGGGCGTTGGTATTCTGTTGACGCTGAGCATCGATGAACCCGCACGGCATCCGGCAGCACCGAAGACGATTAAGGAAGCGGTTATCGAACCGTTCCGGGAGTTCATCGGCCGAGCGGGACTGCGCTCTGCGTTGCTGGTCCTGGCATTCCTGTTTCTCTACAAGCTCGGCGATAATATGGCAACGGCGTTGCAAACGCCTTTTTACATCGACCTCGGGTTCAGCCGTACCCAGATCGGCACAATCGCCAAGTTTTCGTCCTTGATTGCCGCGATTGTTGGCGGATTGGTCGGTGGACTGATCATGGTCAAAATGTCGATCAATCGAGCCCTGTGGCTCTTTGGCGTGGTCCAGATCATCAGTATTCTTGGTTTCGCCCTGCTGTCCGTTGTTGGTGACAATCCATGGATGCTGGGCGCCGCGACAGCGTTCGAGTATTTGGGCGTTGGACTCGGAACGGCTGCGCTGACCGCGTTTATGGCGCGCTCCACCAATGCGGCGTTTGCCGCTACGCAGTTCGCCTTGTTCACGGCGTTAATCGCCGTCCCACGAACGCTGGCGAACGCCGTAACGGGCGTACTCGTTGAGCAATTTGGCTGGACGAACTTCTTTTTGCTGTGTACCGCACTAGCGCTGCCCGGCATGCTGCTGCTTATAAAGGTTGCTCCCTGGAACGAGGCCGTCAGTGAGCGAGCTTGAGGTCGAGGTCGGTCCAATAGACGAACTTGAAGACCCAGGCTGTCGCGAGTTTTCAATCGGCGAGGGCGACTGGCCGTTCCGGGGCTTTGTTGTTCGTCGGGGTGAGGACGTATTCGCGTACCAGAATTTCTGTGTTCACGTTGGCCACTCGCTCAACTGGTCGCCGAACAAGTTTTTGACCAAAGACAAATCTGCGATCATCTGTGCATCGCACGGAGCCACCTACGAAATCGAAACAGGCAATTGTTTTGCCGGCCCGGGGTCCGGGAAGACGCTAAGAAAACTGCCTGTGTCGGTGCGAGAAGGAATGGTCTACGTCGTTGGACCGGACAGCATGTAGCCGTCGCTCAGGACTTGTCGAGAAACGCGAGCGGGTCGTGATATCCGTTCGGCATTTCGCTCCCACTGAGTCCGACGTAGTCTTCAGGATCCATGTCCACGGAACCTGACCAGTCATCCGGGGCCCTGACTTCGACGAGCAGCATTTGCGGCCAATTTTCAGCATCAACTTCGCCTATGGTGCCGTCGAATTGCTGAATCTCGATTGTGCCGTCGTCTTCATCCAGCGCTACGACTTCAAACAAAGACCCGTTTGGCCTGCTAAACCAGTGACCTATGAGCGGATATTGAATATTCATGACGTCTTTGACCTCGATGAACGTGTGTTCTTACTATTAGTTATAGAACAAGTTCAAGGAAGCGCAAGGTGACTCAGGCGTTTGGTGTTTTCCTGCAGCACCAGTCGAAAATTCGATGACCTTTCTTCAGTCCGCGCCGCTCGAATTTGGTGCGCGGCCGATCAAAAGGCTGGTCTCCATCGTGCTCTCGTCGTTCCAGACATGAGAAACGATCCGATCGGGAAACAATCTCGTCGATGTGCTCCGCGTAGTTTGCCCAGTCCGTTGCGATATTCAGAGTGCCGCCGTCTTTTAAGCGATCAGCAACCAACTCCAGAAAATCGGGCTGCACAATCCGCCGCTTATGATGGCGCTTCTTCGGCCACGGGTCGGGAAAATAGAGATTGACGCGGACAAGTGATTCGAGCGGAATTTGATGACCAAGCACTTCTATCGCGTCGTGCATTGAGAGGCGCAGGTTCTCCACGTCTGAATCTCGCGCTCGCAGAAGACAGTGCCCGACTCCGGGCTCGTGCACTTCGATACCGATAAAGTCGCGATCGGGCCGCTCAGCCGCTTGTTGAACCAGTGTGTCACCGTTGCCGAAGCCGATTTCAAGAACAACGGGCGCAGTCCGCCCAAAGACCGAGGGGAAGTCCAGCAGATCGTCTGAATATTCGATCGCGGCATCCGGCCACAGTTCTTTCAACGCATTTTGCTGCGAGGGGGTCTGTCGACCCGTTCGGCGAACAAAGCTTCGGATGGATCGTTTTTGGCGGGTGCTATCCGGCATAAGGCGGCAAATATTAATGAAGATCGAGCTGAATCACCCGATCTTTTTACGGGGCGAATCGGATCGGAGCTGCTTTTTCGGGCCACCGGCCTTTTACGCCGGCGTAGAACTCGCTGCATTTCTGTAGGTCGGCATTTTGGTCTCCGGTCAGATCGAGTCGTTTTCCCACGCCTACTCGCTTGCTTTCATAGTCTATGAAAGCAAGGATTACGGGGACGTTCGCCCCGGTGGCAATTCGATAGAATCCGGACTTCCAGGCATCGCAATAGGCTCGTGTGCCTTCAGGTGCCAGCCCAAAATAGAATGATTCCTTGGTTGCAAACAAATCAATGGCGGCGGCAACTGCAGATGTTGCTTTCGATCTGTCCAGCGGAATTCCACCGAGACCCCTCAGCAATGCGCCTAACGGAAACCAGAAAAGGGATTGCTTGGCAAAGAAATGCACATCGAGACCGACAGCAACCGTGTAGGTGAGCGCAAGAAAGCCGTCCCAGTTCGACGTATGTGGAGCGGCGATGACTACTGCTTTGGGTTCGTCCGGGGTTCCTCCCACCGGCGTCCATCCGGCGAGCCACAAAATCAGTCGAGCAATCTGGCGCCACATCAGTTGTCGAACTCTGACATGAGATCGAGCAGAAGATTGATTGAGCAGATCGTCAGAACAATTCCGGCGACGGATGCAGGTACTGTTGGCCACGAGC
>CAZMRZ010000004.1:77693-89639 GCA_964568835.1 uncultured Woeseiaceae bacterium
TTTGCTGAATGGCCAGTTCTTCTCGAATTTTGCGGAGCTCCGCCGACTCCAGTGTTGCCTGCTTAATGCCCTCTTCTGCTTGATCACCCAGATGCTGAATAATGGCAGGCAGTTCACGCATAGCATCGCGCAGCTGCGGCAGGTTCTGACGGAAGTCCTGCAATATCGCCCGAGGGCCGACTTGTTCATCCATCCAGAGTTTCAGCACCGGATGCGCGGTTTTCCAAAGATCGAGCTGCGGATAGAGCTGGCGTCCCAGTCCCTCAATATTGAACAGCGTTTTGTGCAGCAAAATCATCTGCGGCTGAATCTCAACATCGAAGCGCTGTGCGACACGGAACAATCGCATAAGCATTTGCGCGAAGGAAATTTCGGCGAGCGGCTTGTTGAAGATCGGCTCGCATACGGTACGAATTGCGGTCTCGAGTTGATCAACTCGGGTACCGGCCGGAACCCACCCACTGTCGAGGTGCAGTTTGGCGATGCGATTATAGTCCCGATCGAAAAACGCCAGGAAGTTCTCGGCAAGGTAGCGTTGATCCTCCGGACTCAGCGTTCCTACAATTCCAAAATCAACGGCCGCGTATTTCGGTTTGGCAGGGTCCGTCGTGATAACGAAGATATTCCCCGGATGCATGTCGGCGTGGAAAAAATTGTGTCGAAACACCTGGGTGAAGAAAATTTCGACGCCGTTCTCGGCCAGCACCTGAATATCAGTCCCCGCCTCGCGCAGAGTATCCATTTCGCTGATCGGTGTTCCGTAGATGCGTTCCTGTACCAGCACTTCGGGTCGACAGTAATCCCAGAAGACGTCCGGTACATACAACATGTCGGAGCCCTGAAAGTTCCGCTTCAGCTGTGCTGCATTGGCGGCCTCACGCATGAGATCAAGCTCGTCGAGAATCGTGTGCTCGTATTCATCAACGATTTCAAGCGGTCGCAGTCGCTTGCCGTGCTCCCAGTAGCGATCTGCCAGGCCTGCAATCACTCGCAGAACGGCGAGATCACCTTCAATTTGATCTTGTACACCCGGTCGCAATACTTTGACGATGACTTCGTGGCCGGCTTTCAATTTGGCCGTGTGCACTTGAGCGATCGAAGCGGCTGCCAGCGGCTCCTTGTCGAAACGCTCGAACACCTCGTCGACGGATTCGCCGTAAGCACCTTCTATGATCGCGACGGCTTGTTCTGCGGGAAACGGCGGAACCGCGTCCTGAAGCTTGGCGAGTTCATCCGCA
This sequence comes from uncultured Woeseiaceae bacterium, assembly GCA_964568835.1. Classification (GTDB taxonomy): domain Bacteria; phylum Pseudomonadota; class Gammaproteobacteria; order Steroidobacterales; family Woeseiaceae; genus UBA1847. The sequence continues at coordinate 78,932 of CAZMRZ010000004.1, forward strand.
ATATCGACTGGCAGCAAATCTCTACGAGTGGATATGGCCTGTCCGAACTTGACGAAAATCGGGCCAAGCTCCTCGAGGGCCAGTCGAATTCTTTCGCCAACCGGCGCGGATTTATCCCGTCGTCGTGGAGCAAGATAGAAAAGGAAACGTAACGGACGCAGCAAGTGCGTTTCTTTGATGATGTCGTCGAGGCCGTATTTCACCAGTACGCGTTGAATGGCGATCATGCGAAACAAGGTTTTGCGACGGGCCATCTTAGCTACCGCTCTCAAGTCGATTCAAGCGTGCTTCTATTCGGTCCACATCGTCACGGAGCGTGCCGACGTCGACCGCAAATTTCTCGACTTCGTATCGACTGGGCGCCTCGCGGCTTTCTTCCTGCAAATACTCGCGGACGTTTTCGCCCATCGTGGATCGCGCTTCGCGCCCCCAACGGCCCAAACCACGAACCAGCTCACTCAGGCGGTGCGCGGCGACATCACCGACAACACCGGATAGCTCTTCCTCGATATCGGGTTTGGCGTAGGACAATAACTGCTGAAAATTGTTTGCGAGACCGGCATCGCCAGTCAGGTCCAGGTCTCCATCACGTACCGCGTGCTCTCCGGATTCCCCGGCCATGCGCGCAAGCGTGATCAGCGAACCTGTAATCACTACATCGGGCTCTTCTGACGTCGAGGTTATGACGTCCAGGGCATCGTCTGCGATAACAAAATAGGCCGCCAACGCGGTATCGCGAACGCGAACAGCGATGACCGTCCCGGACAGCCTGCCGCACAGCTCTCGGGCCGGTGTGGAATCAGCGATATTGCGATTCAAGAGTTTGGCGACCGGGCGCAACGCCGCTTCAAGAGCTTCCATCGACCTAGATCCGATAGCCGATATGCAGAGCAACGATTCCTGCGGCCAGGTTGTGAAAACGGCAGCGTTCGAATCCCGCCGATTCCATCATCGTCTTGAGCGTTTCCTGATCGGGGTGCATGCGAATGGACTCGGCCAGGTATTGGTAGCTGTCGGAGTCACCGGCCACGAGCTTCCCGATCGTTGGCAGGACCTTGAAGGAATACAGATCATAAGCCGGTTTGATGGCCTTGTTGGGTTCGGAGAACTCGAGAATCATCGCTTTGCCGCCGGGCTTAAGCACACGAAACATGGATTCGAGCGCGCGGTCCTTGTCCGTGACGTTACGCAGGCCGAAAGCCATTGTGATGCAGTCGAAACTGCCATCCGCAAAAGGCAGGCTCTGCGCATCGACCTGAGCGATCGTTACGTTGCCTGAAACGCCGGCGTCAATGAGGCGACTACGTCCTTGCTGCAACATAGCGGCGTTAATGTCGGCAAGAACGACGTGGCCATCTTTTCCGACCCCGCGTGAGAACTTCTGGGCGAGGTCGCCTGTGCCACCGGCGAGATCGAGTACGGCGTTGCCCGGCTTGATGGCGGCCTGATCAATGGTGTATCGCTTCCACAGACGGTGCAGGCCGGCCGACATCAAATCGTTCATCACGTCATAACGACTTGCGACGGAATCGAACACACCCCGGACCATGTCGGCCTTATCATCGGCGGCAACGGTCTTGTAACCGAAGTGTGTTGAATTGTCTTCTGTTGAACTCATCAGGTGAGGATACCTGTGGGGTAGATGCTCGGCCAGTGTATTGAGTGCTCAATCAATCAGAGTATGTACCGACTAAGGTCCTCATCTTGAGCGAGCTCAGCCAGATGATCATTCACGTAACCGGCGTCAACAGTGAGTTTGGAGCCACTTTTGTCGGAGGCCTCAAATGAGATCGTCTCAAGCAGGCGCTCCATAACGGTGTGCAGGCGCCGCGCACCAATGTTCTCGGTGTTTTCGTTGACCTGAAACGCGACTTCCGCCAAACGTTTCACGCCGCTTTCAGCGAATTCGAGATGTACCTCTTCGGTATTGAGCAGCGCGCTGTATTGCGATGTCAGTGAGGCGTCCGGCTCGGTCAGAATTCGGATGAAGTCTTCGGTCGTTAGCGACTTCAGCTCGACACGAATAGGGAAGCGCCCCTGCAACTCCGGAATCAAGTCCGACGGCTTGGAGGTATGGAAGGCACCGGATGCGATGAAGAGTATGTGGTCTGTTTTGACCATGCCGTACTTCGTGTTGACCGTTGAGCCTTCGACCAGCGGCAACAGGTCTCGCTGCACGCCCTCGCGAGAAACATCGGCGCCTTGCGTCCCTGAACTGCGCGTTACCTTATCGAGCTCGTCGAGGAAGACGATGCCGTGTTGTTCCACTGCCTCGAGTGCTTGTAGCTTGAGCTCTTCTTCATCGAGCATCTTCGCCGCTTCTTCATCGGTCAGATGGCGGAAGGCCTCTTTGACCTTGAGCTTACGGCTCTTGCTGCGATTGCTGCCCAGATTCTGGAACATGCCCTGCAACTGGTTGGTCATTTCCTCCATTCCTGGCGGCGCCATGATCTCGACGCCCATCGGCAGAGACTGAATATCGATTTCTATTTCTTTATCGTCGAGCTTCCCTTCCCGTAGCATCTTGCGAAATTTCTGCCGTGTGTCGCTGTCCACGGGTTCAGCATCTGACGTGAACCCGACGCCCGCCGATGGTGGCGGCAACAGTGCATCAAGTACACGCTCTTCTGCAGCATCCTCGGCGCGATGGCGGACTTTCGCCATGGCGTCCTCTCGGATCATTTTGATAGAAACGTCCATAAGGTCACGAACAATACTGTCGACCTCACGACCGACGTAGCCCACTTCGGTGAACTTCGTCGCTTCTACTTTGACAAAGGGTGCGCGCGCCAACTTCGCCAGACGGCGGGAGATTTCTGTCTTACCCACACCGGTCGGACCGATCATCAATATGTTTTTCGGCGTGATTTCGCTGCGCAGTGGCTCATCGACCTGTACGCGTCTCCATCGATTGCGAAGCGCGATAGCGACGGCGCGCTTGGCGTCGTCCTGACCAATGATGTGTTTGTCCAGTTCCTGGACGATTTCTCTCGGGGTCATCTGTGACATTCGTGGTTTCCTTAGTAGGAGCGCGCCCTGCGCGCGACATGTCGGCCGTAAGACGGCCTCCTACAGTTCTTCAATAGTGATGTTTTGGTTGGTGTACACACAGATGTCGCCAGCGATTAGCAGGGCTTTCTTGACGATATCTACGGCTTCGAGATCGGTGTTGTGCAACAACGCGAGGGCGGCCGCCTGGGCATAGGGCCCACCGGAGCCAATCGCCATCAGATCATTCTCGGGTTCGATGACATCGCCATTACCGGAGATGATGAACGAAGACTCGGTATCGGCCACACAAAGCAGTGCTTCAAGACGACGCAGGCGGCGATCCATGCGCCATTCCTTGGCCAGCTCGATCGCGGCTCGCGTGAGATTGCCGTATTGCTCGAGCTTGCTCTCGAAGAGCTCGAACAGCGTGAATGCGTCGGCGGTGCCGCCGGCAAAGCCAGCGATGACGCGCCCGTCCGCGAGTTGGCGCACCTTACGTGCGTTACCCTTCATCACTGTGTCGCCCAGGCTGACCTGGCCGTCACCGGCGATAGCGACTTTGCCATTGCGGCGCACCGAGACAATGGTTGTCCCTCGAAACTGTTCCATGCTGCTTTTCCTGTATGGGTACCCGAAAGGCTCGAACGATTTTACTAGTCTTTCTTGCGAGCCCGGGGATGTGTTTGGTCGTATATCTGGGCCAGATGTTGGAAATCAAGGTGTGTATACACCTGCGTAGTCGCGATGTTGGCGTGGCCCAGAAGCTCCTGAACGCCGCGCAGATCATGGCTCGATTCGAGCAGGTGCGTCGCAAAAGAGTGCCGAAACAAATGTGGGTAGACATTGGTATCGATGCCTTGCTTGCGCGCCCAGTGGGAGACACGGGCCTGGACTGAGCGCGGGCTGATTCGCGTACCCCGGTTACTCACAAATAACGCCTTCTCATCAGCATTCGCGAGTTGCACGCGCGATTGATCCCAGCGGGTCAGGGCGGCAATCGCCTTGCGGCCCACAGGAACGATGCGGTCCTTACTGCCTTTGCCGGTCACATGTACCGTTCCACCACGCATATCCACATCACCGCAATTCAAGCCGGTCAATTCGGACAGGCGCAGGCCCGAGGAGTAGAGAAGCTCGAGTATTGCGCGGTCGCGATCGACGAGCGGGCCCTTGCCCCGAATCTCAAGCAGGCGAGCCATGCGATCGGCATCAAGGTTGCCGGGGAGGCGTTTCTTGCCCTTGGGCGCCGAAACATCGGTAATCGGGTTCTTATCGATGTGTTTTTCGCGAATCAGGTAACGAAAAAACGTGCGGCTGGCAGAAAGTCGGCGCTGAATGGTTCTGGAGCTCAGCCCCTTTCTGAAGCAACTGGCGGAAAATGCCCGAAAATGTTCGCTGTCCATTCCGCGCCACGAATCGACCTTGGAATATTCACGAAAGGCGAGAAGCGACACGAGGTCGCGGCGGTAGCTTTTGCAGGTTTGTGGCGACAGGCGGCGCTCAAACTCCAGGTGTCGTATGAATTTATCGATCCAGTCCGAGTCACCCACAGCGCTATTGTCCTAGTAGCGCTTGAGAGCACTCGCGACGAGGTCACCCAGGCGCGTCAGGAAGTCGATACTCATGCCGGGGTGAAAACGATTGGCGTCGGCGCTGCCAATGGCGAGAAAACCGATATCTGTTCCACTGGAAAGTGGCACCAGTGCAGCGGACCCGACTTCTTCGGCATCGTCCTGGAACAGGAAATCACGCTGGGCATCGCGAATCTGACCGCAGCGTGCCGAGCTTCCGCCCAGAAATGTCTTGAAGGGGCTCAATGCATCGGCATTTTTCTCAATAACGCGGAAGAAACGACCTGCATCGATATCATCGAATGCGCCAGGATCACCGAAAATGACCAGTACGGCCTGCTCGGCGCCAAAACCGCTGCGCATCCCGACTTCAAGCGCAACGATCGTCGATTTGAGATCCGCGGCAGCCATCAGCTGCAGCGTCAGTTCGTGGATTTTGGCCGATAGCAGGTCGTTGGCTCTTGCTACGCCGATCAGTTCCTTGAGTTGCTTCTCAAGCTTCAGATCTTTTTGACGCAGTACCGAAACCTGACGTTCGACCAGCGATATCGCACCGCCGCTTGCATGAGGCAGGTTTAGCTCGTTCAGGAGTGCCGGGTGATTTTCAAAGAAATCCGGGTGTGTAGCCAGGTAATCGTGGATGGCCTGTTCCGATAATTCCGCGTCGCCGTAGTCGACTTCTGCTTGCGTGCTCATTCTTCACTCATTCCTGTAGATCCATCATTCCTTCGTTGATCAATTCGGCGTTGCCCTTGAGCCAGGCTGGCGTCTCGCCGCCGCGCCAGCTTACCACGACTTGACCGCCCGGCAGCCGAACCGAAACCGCCTCATCCAGCAACCCGAGCCGCTGCCCGGACACTACGGCGGCACACGCGCCGGTGCCGCAAGCAGCGGTTTCGCCGACACCGCGCTCGAATACGCGCAGGTCGATATTGGATCGATCCCGAATTTGCATGAAACCGACATTGACGAGTTCCGGAAATCGCTCGTGACGTTCGATTCGGGGACCAAGATCGCCGACCGGGGCGGTCGCGACGTCGTCAACCCGGATCACGCAGTGCGGATTGCCCATTGAGACCGCGCTGATCTGGAGATTATTGCCGTCGACGGGCAATTGGTAGGACTTCGCCTCGGAATCGGCCAAAAACGGGATTTTGTCCGGGGAAAACTCCGGCACCCCCATGCTGACGGCGACCCATCCGTCGGACGACACCTTGGCTTCGATCAGACCGGCCGGACTCTGCAGCGCAAATTCGAGGCCGGCATCGGAATGCTCAGAGAGATATTTCGCCACACAGCGAACGCCGTTCCCGCATTGCTCTACCTCGCTGCCGTCGGCGTTAAACACCCGATATCCGGCGACGCAAGATTCATCTTTCGCCGCGATAATCCACATCAACTGGTCAAACCCCGGGCCGGTATTATCGTCGCCAAGCTCGCGCAGCTTTTCGGCCGTTGGAGGCGGCAAATTACTGACACGCTGGTCAACCAGCAGAATCAGATTTCCGGTGCCGTGCATTTTTAGATAAGGAACTTGCATGACGTTAACTATGCGTTGCAATTAGACTCAATGGACTTTTTAATGCGGTCTCTGTAGTTTACATAACTACCAAACAAACTAACAAAAAGCCCTTGGAGAGCGACATGCGGCACATAATGGTACTGAACGCGAAAGGCGGTTGCGGCAAAAGCACCCTCGCAACAAATATTGCATCTTATTTTGCTACAGAAGGCGCGGCTGTTGCCTTGGCGGATTACGATCCGCAGCGGTCGAGCCTCGACTGGCTGGCCAGGCGTCCTGACAGTCGTGCCAGCATTGCTGCCGTTGCCGGCTTTGAAGACGGTCTTCGTCACGCACCGCGCAACGCGGACATTCTGGTCATCGACGCGCCGGCCCGTTCGCATGGCACGGAGCTGACTGATCTCGTCAAGCACGCCGAAACCATTGTGGTTCCTGTGCTGCCGTCGACGATCGACATGCAGGCGACAACGACATTCCTGGACGAACTAAAAAGCGTGCCGAAAGTCGCCAGGAAGCAGGCAAAAATTGCGGCTGTCGCGAATCGTGTTCGTGATAATACCTTGATATTTGATGATCTCGACGAGTACCTGACCAACGCGAGAATTCCGTACGTGGCGGCGCTTCGTGAGGCGCAAAACTACGTGCGCGCCTACACGCGTGGTATTGGCATCTTCGAATTGCCTGAGTATCTGGCATGGCCGGATTGGGATGAGTGGGAGCCGCTGACGGCGTGGTTGCGAAGTAAGCGTAGCCAACCCTAGCCAACCCTGGGGTTTCATTCAGCCTCGCAGCTTGTGTTCGCGAGGACATAACGAGCCAAATCACGCTGATCCACGAGTACGCAGTCCGTGCCATTAATGAATAGCCGTAGCTGAATCGGCATTTCCATATTGCGGCCTAGCGGATTCGGATTCTCCATCGTTCGTGGCGGGTTGCGCTCGATCGTCAGCAGGCTCGAATCCGTAAGCGCGCTGTCGGCAAGTGTGACTTCTGTATTCAACGCGTTGTTGACAGCTTCCCGCAACGCGGCGCGACTCGCATCGTCCGCGTTGATGATGCGAGCTGGCTTGTCGTAAGTGTCCGCGAGTGTCTGGCATCCTAAAGCCGTTAACGCCAACGACGCCGCAAAAATGTGGCGAATGTTCACCGTGGTCGCCGCATGATGCGATTGGAGTCAAACGGCGATCGGTAAACAATCCCATCGGTCGCGTCCAGTGATAATCCGGGTTTGCCGAGCACACCTTGGCCGAAGCTGACGGGAGTGGTGCAACCCAATCCGGCCTGATATGCCAGGGCGACTTCAAGTCGATTCTCTCCAGAGTCTCCAAGTTGTTTTGTGTAGTCATCGGGAACAGAGCAACCCATGACATTCGCTTGCCCGTCATCTATGGTCGACGGAGCAAAGCCGTCGGTGTAGTCGCCGAAGTTCTTGTCGTTGACACTGCGGAATTGAATGGGGAAATAGCTGGTGCCGCAATTCGGTTCTTCATAGAAGCCATATGGCTTCCCACAGGTCGTCGAGCCAATCTGAATAACTTGAATATCCGCGCCGCGCAGGCCATTGATAATGAGTTCACTGGCCGAGCAGGTTCCAGGCCCGGTCAGCACAAAGACCCGGGACAGATCAAGTGATGGCAATGCCTGTCCTGCGGGCAAAGTCGTGAAACCCACTGTCGTGGACTGGAATGGATCCGGTGTTAGCGGTTGCCCGGTAATCGGGTTAGTAATTGGATACTTATCATTGAACTGCAACAGGTCGAAATTCTTGCCGCCTGTATTCGCCGACCCGGCAATCATGTATCCAAGTTGAGCGGCTATCAACCCGAAGCCGCCGCCGTTATAGCGAATATCGAGCACCAGATCGCTGACGCCCAGCCCCTCTTTTAACGTGTTAATCGCGGTGACTAACTCAGTTTCGGCCGGCGCACGATGATAGTTGAAGGTCATGTAACCAACTCGCCCTGTCGGCGTGTCGAATACTTTTGTGTTTTGCACCATGGCATCAGTGATCGTCGTAGTTGTCATTGTTACCGAGTGACTGCCAATTTCACCGACATCCTGCACCTCGAACGTGTGCGCCACACCGAGTGCAGAGGGAAGCAGTCCCTCATTCAATGCATCGATACCTGCCGGGGAATTCGTGTCGATATCAAATCCATCGACAGAAAGGATCTTGGAGCCCCGTAACAATGGTGGCACATGATTGGTCGCCGGGGAGTTGGGTTCCGTATAGGCCACAATAATTTCACGTGGAGGTGTTGCGGAGAGAACCGCGAATGTCGCGCCATAACCGGCCGATACACCACTCTGGAAAAGATCGAACCACTCCTGTGTGTCGAATGAAAAACTGAACTGGTCTTTTGATGTGCCGCTGGGAGTCGTGCCGAAAGTTTTTAGCTGATCGAAGTAGTCCTGCGTGTTGCTGAACGTGGCGGGATCCTGATCGGTAATTTCGTCGTACCAAAGGTACGTGTCGTTCGTAAAGGAACGCAGGAAGTTATTTTCATCCGTCGTTGTGCCCTGTATGTCCGGATAGGGCTGATTATTGTTCGTCGGATCAGAGCCCGAACGTGGTGCGGCACACAGGTTCTGAAATGTCGACGCGTCGAGAAACACGCCCTGCTGCCAACCTGTTGGTGGATTAGTAGGCGATACAACCACTGGTCCCGGCGCACCTCCACCACCACCCCCGCACGCATATAGTCCTGCACTTGCGACGAGGAGTAGTGCTAATACACGCAATCGATGCGACATAATTGTTGCCCTTGACGGCTTACGTCTTTGTCAGATGTAAATGCGCTTTATACACGGAGCGGATAATTGCATCAATTCGGGGATGTGCCCAATAGGCATTGGCGCCAGTCTAAGCTCGTTGAGGGGAATGGCCGCGTTGGGTCAGCTCTGCTTTCGGCCAGAAGCAGACATTCACTTCGCCTCATCGACCATCTGGATGGTCTTAGCCTCGACCTCTTTAGACACTTCGGTCAACGCCGCGTCCTGAGACAATGCCGACAGCATTTGTACCGGCCTAATGAGGCCAATTTTGGTTTTGCCCTTTTCCGTAAACACGGATATTCGACACGGCAGCGCCATGTTCAGCCGCATGTCGGTGGCCAAAACTTTTGCAGCCTGCACTGGATTGCAGACCTCAAAAACCTTGCACTGCTCTTCAAATGCGATTCCCTTGCTGCGCAGTGTGGAGCCCAAGTCATGGACATGCAGCACCCCGAAGCCAAGGCGACCGACGGCCGAGTCAAGATCCGTTGACGCCTGTTCGAATGACTTGTCAGTTTCAACTATGTAGTACATAAAGCTCCCCGATTGTCGTGGCCGACTCAAAAAGATTGAAGGTCCGGGTCAGCTTCAGCCGAATGGTGCGACGCCGATCCACGCCGCGTGGGCCCAGAATGCGAAGGCCACATAGGCGCCGAGACCCAAAACGATGACGATGAAGTCGTTCAGCGCCGACACTGGTGCCCCCGGAATGGCGCGAACCGTTCGCCGCTTCAGGGAAATCCTGTCAGCGACGGCCCAGGCGAGAAACGAGCCGAAAAGAACCACGTCGGCCACCGTGCCATTGACCAACAGGTGCGCCACCGCCCAGAGCTTTACGGCGATAAGCTGTGGATGCTTCGTGGCCGTTTTGATGCGTCCGGGGAAATATGGCGCGAAGAACAGAATGAATACGGGGAGCAACAGCAGTGCAGACAGGTGCCTGAGCCCCGCAGGTAGCGTGTAGAGGATCACTGGCTCCAGCCGCGCTGCACCGTAGCCTTTGACGATCAGAAAAAGACCGATCAGCGATACGACGCCGTAAATGGCTTTCCATCCCAGATCACTTTTCGCCGCCACACGGTTGCGAAAACCTTCAGCGAAGACTGAGACGGAATGCATGCCAAGGAACAGTGCGAGGCCGATTATAAGTGTGGTCATTGTCCGGATTCCTGTGAGATGACTGGATCATAGTGTAATGGGGGAGCCCTGGACGAGCACGTACCTCCGAGATCGTCCCGGCATCGCTCGCGCCGTTGGTGTTGATCTCGAATGGCGGTCGCAGCTGTCCTGCTATTAGTAAGACATGTATCCGCGCCGACCAAGATTTGTTGAGCATTCGTCGAAACGCCCCGCCAGGCTTGACGCCAGGGAGTCAGGATCGGTCAGGTCCTTGACCCACTGATCGAACGCTACACCAAAGGCCGCCGTACTCGCGGACCGTCCGACCCAAAACATCGACGTCATGTTGTTGCTCTGAATCGGGAACAAGACCTCAGCCTGGTAAGCGTTCTTTTCGCCCCACTTTTCATTGAACTCGGTCACGATAGCCATATATTTTTCCTGGCTGCAGCCTTCGTTCAACTGGCCTTCAATTACGTCAACGTGGTCTGCAAGTAAACTCGTCGGTAACATCAATATTGCTACAAAGATTAGCTTTCTCATGATTTTTCCCTCTATTTGTTGATTTTTTTTGAATATTTTTTGGGTCCGCCCCTGTGAGCGATTCAATTCATCAGCACACATTGGATGCAGTATAGACAATGACTCCAGCTATTGTCCGCTTAGGGTCAGTAGCAGCCTGTCAGCAGTTTATCACCTGGGCGACTGCTTTCGAGCGCTTACCGGCCGT
>CAZMRZ010000005.1:0-11739 GCA_964568835.1 uncultured Woeseiaceae bacterium
TCGGACAGGGAATCGCTGTCTCCGTCAATATTGCGGAGGATGATTTTGAAGGCGTTGGACTTGTGTGCACCACGACGCAGTTTCTTCGAGTGACGTTGTACGTCCAGCATAACGACGTCCGGCGTTTCGAACAGACTCCAGTCCGGCGAATTCCAGCGCGGCACACTGAACCACTGTCGCGTGACGGCATGACGGTCCTTCAACCCCGAATAGCCAACGTCTCTGGCTGGGACATCGGCGAAACTCGCGAGTTGGCGCGAAACCCATTCCGTGTTCGCACCGGTCTTTTCGACATACAGGAAATCGTGCTCACCATTGCCATCGAACTCGTAACCCAGCTCTTCTGTGACATCAAAGTCGGCGGGAGTCGTGCGAATGCGGGCAGCAAATAGCGGAGACCCGTGGGCACGGGTCCAATCAGGCAAATCCATAGAGATATCAGGAAGCTGTGTCGGTGACCGGCACAACCTGATAGAAGGTCTCACGCTCGCCGATCATGCCCAGATCCGTGCGCGCACGCTCTTCGGCCGCATCCACACCCTGCTTGAGGTTGATAACTTCAGCGTCCAAAGCACCGTTGCGCTCGCGCAAAGAATCGTTGAGATCGCTTTGCTCAGCGACCGCGGTGCGCAGCTTCAGCGTTTTTCGGTAACCGTCGTCGGCAAACCAGAGTTCGGCCTGAAGACCGAGCCCGGCTATACCGAGTAAAACCAGCAACCCACGTGAACTGAACAAACCACAACCCCAAATCAGATACTGACTGAAAACGCCTTATCGGCCGCGTACACTGCGTCCGCGCCCAACTCTTCTTCAATTCGCAGCAGCTGGTTGTACTTGGCGATTCTGTCTGACCGGGACAGGGATCCGGTCTTGATCTGAGTCGCGCTGGTGCCTACTGCGATGTCGGCGATCGTGCTATCCGAGGTTTCCCCCGAACGGTGCGAGATCACCGCGCTGAACCCTGCTGCGTCTGCCATAGTAATCGCATCAAGAGTTTCGCTTAAGGTACCGATTTGGTTAGGTTTTATCAATATAGAATTGGTAATCTTTTCGTCGATGCCGCGCTGTAGGATCGACGTGTTGGTAACGAATAGATCGTCGCCGACGAGCTGTATGCGGTCGCCCAGCGCCTCCGTGTGCAGGCGCCAGCCTTCCCAGTCGCTCTCATCCATGCCGTCTTCGATCGTAATAATCGGGTAGGCGTCGGCCAACTCGGCCAGATATGCGCTAAACCCGGCGGCATCGAACTGCCGATTCTCGGACGCGAGGTCATAGACACCGTCCTTGTAGAACTCGGAGCTCGCAACGTCAACACCCAGCAAGATATCCCCGCCCGGCTTGAATCCGGCCTTCTCAACGGCGGTCATGATGGTGTCGAGCGCGGCGCGGTTGGATGGCAGGTTCGGTGCAAAGCCGCCCTCGTCGCCAACGGCGGTGTTCATTCCCTGGCTGCTGAGGACGCTCTTCAGGCAGTGAAAGATCTCCGCGCCGTAACGAAGCGCTTCAGTAAATGTCGGTGCGCCTACGGGCAGAATCATGAATTCCTGAATGTCGACGCTGTTGTCGGCATGCGCGCCGCCGTTGATGATGTTCATCATCGGTACCGGCATCGTGGTGCTGTCACCGAGATGACGGAACAGCGACAAGCCTTTCGAAGCCGCCTCGGCTTTTGACACGGCGAGCGAGATAGCGAGCAAGGCGTTCGCGCCCAGGCGCGCTTTGTTTTCGGTCGCGTCGAGATCAATCATGCATTGATCCACAGCGCGTTGATCTTCGAATTCAACACCGAGCAACGCATTGCGCAGCTCGCCATTAACGTTTGCCACGGCTTTCTGTACGCCCTTGCCCAGGTAGCGAGACTTGTCGCCGTCACGAAGCTCCACTGCCTCACGTGTTCCGGTTGATGCGCCGGACGGTACTCCGGCGCGTGCCGTACTACCGTCTGCCAGTGTTACGTCGGCTTCCACAGTCGGGTTGCCGCGCGAATCGAGAATCTCTCGACCGCGAATGTCGCTAATTTTGATCATTGCTATTCCATTTAGTCAGGCGAGTTTGCTACCCCAAGACCGTAGTCTGCTTCGAGGTAGCCGCATTTTTTGACACTGCTGTCGATCGACATCAGCGTTTCCAATAGTTGACGCATTTTATCGAGAGGCCAGGCATTCGGGCCGTCACTTAACGCGACGGACGGATCCGGGTGGGTCTCCATGAAAAAGCCTGCGACGCCGGCCGCTGCCGCCGCGCGTGCCAGAACAGGAATAAACTCCCGCTTGCCGCCGGATGCCGTGCCAAGACCGCCCGGCTGTTGAACCGAATGCGTGGCGTCGAATACCACGGGCGCGCCGGTCCCACGCATTATTGCAAGACTGCGCATGTCCGAAACCAGGTTGTTGTAACCGAAGCTGAAGCCGCGTTCGCAGACCATGATGTTCTCATTGCCCGTGGACTTCGCCTTGTCGACAACATTCTGCATTTCCCAGGGCGACAGGAACTGGCCTTTCTTAATGTTCACCGGTAATCCCGTTGCGGCAGTTCTTAAAATGAAGTTGGTTTGCCGGCAAAGAAACGCAGGGGTCTGCAACACATCAACGACATCTGCGACCTCGTCCATCGGCGTGTCTTCATGCACGTCGGTCAGCACAGGAAGGTCCAACTGTTTCTTAACTTCGCTCAGGATTCGCAGTCCTTCCTCCATGCCGGGGCCGCGAAAGCCGTCGCGCGAGCTACGATTCGCCTTGTCGAACGACGACTTGTAGATAAACGGAATTCCCAGATCAGCGCAGACTTCCTTGAGCGTGCCAGCAACGTCCAGCGTCATTTGTTCGCTTTCGACGACGCAGGTTCCGGCGATCAGAAACAGAGGTTGATCGTTACCGACTTCGAATCCGCACAGCTTCACGCTTCTGCAACCTCGGGCAACTCACCCGCGCTGTGTTCACGTACCGCGCTGATGAAGCTCTTGAATAACGGGTGTCCATCACGTGGGTTCGATGTGAATTCCGGATGAAACTGGCTGGCGAGGAAAAATGGATGACCCGGCAACTCAACCATCTCAACCAGATCGTCGACAGATAGACCCGAAAACACGAGGCCAGCTTTGGACAGTTGATCCCGATAGTTGTTGTTAACCTCATATCGATGTCGGTGACGTTCTTCGATCTCGGTACTGCCGTAGCTGTTCGCTGCCAACGTGCCCTTCTGCAACGTCACCGCCTGTGCCCCCAGACGCATAGTGCCGCCCATGTCGGACGCCTCATCGCGTTTTTCCTGATCGCCTGTTTGATCCTGCCACTCTGTGATCAACGCAACGACGGGGTGTGGCGTATCCTTATCAAACTCAGTGCTCATGGCGCCGTCGAGTCCCGCCAGATTGCGAGCGGCTTCAATGACTGCAACCTGCATACCGAGACAAATACCGAGGTAAGGAATTTTGTTTTCCCGCGCGAAGCGCACGGTCTCAATCTTGCCTTCAATACCGCGATCGCCAAAGCCGCCAGGAACAACGATGCCGTCCATATCCTTGAGACAGTCAGTGCCGTTCTCTTCGATGTCCCTGGATTCGATGTAGTGAATATTCACTCGAGTCCGCGTATGAATTCCACCATGCTGCAAGGCCTCGACCAACGAGATGTACGAGTCTTTGAGGTCCATGTACTTGCCGACCATGGCAACGTTCACTTCGGCCGACGGATTCTGTTTCGCATCGACAATGGCTTCCCACTCGTGCAAATCCGCTTTCGGCAAATCGAGGCCGAGCTGCCGCGTGACGATGTCATCGAGCCCCTGGTCGTGCATCATTGCCGGAATCTTGTAGAGATCGTCAGCATCCCACGCGGAGATCACCGCTTTCTCCTGCACATTGGTGAACAGCGCAATTTTTCGGCGCTCCGCATTCGGTAAGGGCTTCTCGGATCGACACACCAGGATATCCGGCTGGATGCCAATCGAACGTAACTCTTTCACGGAGTGCTGGGTCGGTTTGGTTTTGATTTCCGATGACGTCGGGATGTAGGGAACCAGCGTCAGGTGTACATAAACAACGCGTTCATGCCCAAGCTCAACGCCCATCTGACGAATCGCTTCAAGAAACGGCAATGACTCGATATCACCGACCGTACCGCCAATTTCAACAAGACAGATGTCGGCATCGCCGGCACCCTTCTTCACGCCTTGCTTGATCTCGTCGGTAATGTGCGGAATGACCTGAACAGTAGCGCCCAGATATTCGCCACGGCGTTCTTTGCCGATAACGCTCTCGTAAATTCGGCCGGTCGTGTAGTTGCTGTGCCGACCGCCTTTTGCTGTTCTGACGAAGCGCTCGTAATGCCCGAGATCGAGATCGGTCTCGGTGCCGTCGTGTGTAACAAACACCTCACCATGCTGAAATGGACTCATCGTGCCGGGGTCGACGTTAATGTACGGATCCAGCTTGATCATGCTGATCGTCAATCCGCGCGCTTCAAGGATCGCGCCAAGGCAGGCCGAAGTGATTCCCTTCCCCAGGGAAGAAACCACACCGCCGGTGATAAAAACATACGATGTCATACGTGAATCCGCATTTGCTGGTGCATGAGTTGTTAGCGCGCTATTTTCAGCGATAGTTCTCGCAGAAAGCGAGAAACAAAAAGGGCTGGATCAAAAGCAACCTGTGACAATCCGGTGCTTTCTTCCAACCCTTCGAATTCCGCGCCGTCGTTGGACTGTCGACGGTGTTAAACGTTATCAGGCAGACCCTTCTAATGCAATGCAGGACGCCCTATCCAGCGCACTGCGGCGCCGGGACTCGCGGCGGCATCATCGGCCAGCCAGAGGTCACCAACAGCCACCAGTTGCTCACCCGAATAGATCAACGGCAGACGGTCACGCATCCAGGGCACGACACCTTCCTCCTGAAGTAATTTCTTTAGTTTGCGCGTATGTCGTTGACCTTTAGGCTGAATCTCTTCGCCACCTAGTCGGGGCCGGATACTGAGGCCGGCTTTGATCAACGCATCCGACACACCCGTTTTGGCGCCGGGCTCTAATACTAGCTGCCCCAGTCCCGCCCCGAGTTCCAACTCACCATCCTGCAGCGAGGCCGATTCCACGGCATCAGCGAGATTCTCAGGCAGAAGATACAGATTGTTGCGATAGCGACGCACAGACCCACCCGGCCAGTTGACCAGTGGTTGCGCGTCTTCACGCGCGGGAATCACCTCGGTCATGATGCGCTGCAGCTGCAAAGCGGTTGGCGTCGAGAGCCCTTGGTCACGCAAGGCATAGCGAATAACGTTGCGCTGTCGTGCCTCGGACAGCGCAACCAGCCCGTCAATGGGTAATCGCTCCGAACAGGTACCCAAGGCAGCCAGATCAATCTCCGCGAGCTCAACCAGCAATTGCGAGGCTTCACCGGCGTGACCGGCGCTGCGCTGCAGCCGCGCGGCGATATCCGGCCACCGGGATCGCAGTCTTGGTAAAACCTCGTGGCGCAAGAAATTACGATCGAAACGGCGATCCGTATTTGACGGGTCTTCCACCCACTTCAGATTCTGGTCTGTCGCATACTGAAGAATGTCTGCTCGATTAACGTTCAGCATTGGCCGTGCGAGCCAACCCGGACCAAAGCGACGCACGTCGCCGATACCCGCAACACCTGCCGGTCCGCTGCCGCGAATAAGGTTCAACAGCAGCGTCTCCGCCTGGTCTTCGCGGTGATGAGCGCTGAGCAACCAATCACCGCTATGCAGCTGTGCATGCAAGGCCGAGTAGCGTGCGTCGCGCGCTGAGGCCTCTGGCCCCTTTCCGGATTCCAGCTGCACCGCGACGCAAAGAGACTGAAACTCGATTCCGAACTCCGCCGCATTCTCCGCGCATTGCTCGCTCCAGGATGACGACTCGGGTTGAAGTTGATGATCAATGTGAATCGCGACAACAGGCGTTTCCGCAAAACACTCGTGTTCACGCTTGAGACACGAAAGCGCATGCGCCAGAGCCGTCGAATCCAGGCCGCCGCTATACGCAATAACAAAACGAGCCGGCTGGCCCGCGGTGTTTTCCAGTTGTGAAAGATGCTCCGCAAGAATTGCGGGACTGAAGCTCACGCTTCTTTGAATTGACCGAAACTCGCAAGTCGCTGCTGACGTTTTTCGAGCAATTCTTCGGTCGACAATTGAGTTAATTCGTCAAGATTGCTCAGGATCGCATTGCGAATGACTTCACCCATCGCTTTCGGATTGCGGTGGGCGCCGCCGAGCGGTTCAGTCAGCACTTCGTCGACAAGACCGTAGTCGTTCAAACTCGATGCTGTGATCCGCATCGCTTCAGCCGCATCTTCGGCTTTGTCCGCGCTCTTCCAGAGTATCGATGCGCACCCTTCTGGCGAGATCACCGAATAGATGCTGTATTGCAGCATCACCAGTTTGTCGCCCACACCGATCGCGAGGGCGCCGCCAGATCCGCCTTCACCAATAACGACGCAAATAATTGGCGTCTTGAGGCCGGCCATCAAATACAGGCTTTCCGCAATAGCCTGGCTCTGGCCTCGCTCTTCAGCGCCAACGCCAGGATAGGCGCCTGGCGTATCAATAAAGGTCACAACCGGCATCGAGAATTTTTCAGCCATGCGCATCAGTCGCTGCGCCTTGCGATAGCCTTCTGGTTTCGGCATGCCGAAATTTCGTCGTACGCGCTCTTTTGAGTCGCGCCCTTTCTGATGTCCGATAAACATGACGGCATGACCGTCGATGCGGCCAACGCCGCCGACAATGGCGGGATCATCGGCATACATGCGATCGCCATGCAGCTCCTGAAAATCCGGCACGATAAAATCAAGATAGTCCTGCGTATAGGGCCGCGATTCATGGCGCGCAACGCGAGCAACCTGCCAGGGCGACAGTTTCGCGAAAATGCTCTTCGTCAGAGACTCGCTCTTGTCTTTGAGGCGCGCAACTTCCTCGTTGATGTTGATCTCGGAATCATCACCGACGTAACGCAACTCATCGATCTTCGCTTCCAGCTCGGCGATCGGCTGTTCAAAATCCAGAAAATTCAAATCACTGTCTTGTTGTTTTGGGATTCAAGACCCTAACCCTACATTATTTCGCGGGTGGGGGCGTAGAGCAGGCGGACATTATTATTCCCGAGCAATTCCGTCAACTTATCGCGTAATTCACGACTCGGACGCACGGCCCACTCTGGGCCCAGCGATAACCTTGCGGCGGCACTATCGCCGACATAGCGCACGGAAACGTCGCAATTCCCTTCGCGGAACGGCAGCAGGAGATCGTGTAATTTGATGAGCAAGCTCTCGCCCTGCCCATTCGGCGCCAGACTGAGAACCAGGCTCTTCGCCCGGGACTCTATTACCCGGTCGATATGCAGCACATTTTTGACGTTGACCGTCCAGCTGCCAATAAAGTCGTCGTAGCGCAGACCACCGGTGACAATGACGATTTCGTCCTTGACCAGTAAATGGCGGAATTCCTGGAATGCTTCACTAAAAAGACTGACTTCCATTCGGGCGGTATCGTCGTCCAGCACGACGCTGACGCGATTGCCGCGCTTGCGCACGTCCACGATGAGACCCGCAACCGTTGCTTCGCGTTTTGCTTGTGCGTAATTCCGTGCGCCTTTGCTCGACTGCGGCGCCGGTTCGGCCGTGATATCGGCGAGTCGGCCATCGGCCAGATATCGAGCGTCGTGGCGCACCGCATCGAAGGGGTGTCCGGTCAGGTAGAGTCCCAATGCCTCTTTCTCGGCATTAAGAAACTGCCGCTCTTGCCACTCGTCCAGCTCAGGCGTCTTGTTCTCCTCGACGGCGACCGCTGGCTCGGCAAGACCGAACATATCGTTCTGACCCGCGGCTGCCGCTTTGGCTTCCTGGTCTGCGCTTTTCAGCGCCTCCGGAACCTTGTGCATCATGCTGCGCCGCGACTCACCGAAGTCGTCCATTGCACCCGACTTGATCATTGCTTCGAGTGATCGGCGATTAATCTTGTCATGATCGACACGCCGACAAAAACTCACCAGACTCGTATAGGGTCCGTTCTCTTCACGTTCGACGATCAGGGACTCGACCGCTCCACGACCGACACCCTTGATGGCGCCGAGACCGTAAAGAATCGTCTTTTCATCAGGGACGCTGAAGTGATAGTCCGAGCGATTGATATTTGGCGCCAGCAAGCTCAGTTTGAGTTGACGACAATCATCTTTCAATGTGACGAGGCGATCCGTATTGTGCAAATCGGCACTCATCACGGCCGCCATGAATGCGCCGGGATAATGCGCCTTCAGATAGGCCGTCTGATACGACAGCACAGCGTAGGCCGCCGAGTGCGACTTGTTGAATCCGTATCCGGCAAACTTCTCCATCAGATCGTAGATGTGCGTCGCGGTGCGCTCGGCGACGCCCCGCTCCGTCGCGCCGGACACGAAAATCTCGCGCTGCTCGGCCATTTCCTCGGCTTTCTTTTTGCCCATTGCGCGGCGTAAAACGTCGGCACCGCCCAGCGTATAGCCAGCCAGCACCTGCGCGATCTGCATTACCTGTTCTTGATACAGGATGACGCCGTAAGTCTCTTCCAGTACCGGTTTGAGATCCGGGTGGAGATAATCGATATCGGCCTTGTTCGTTGCGTGCTTGCGGATAATAAAGTCATCAACCATTCCCGACTGCAGCGGGCCGGGCCGAAACAAGGCGACCAGCGCGACGAGATCGTCGAATTGATCAGGCCGCATACGCTTAATGAGATCCCGCATGCCGCTGGACTCAAGTTGGAACACCGCGGCAGTGTGCGTGCTTTGGAGCAACTTGAATGTCTTGGGGTCGTTTTCCGGTATGCGCTTGATTGACAAACTGGCATCAGGATTCGAAGCGTTAACGATCTTTACCGCCCAATCGATGATGGTCAGAGTCTTGAGGCCCAGGAAGTCGAACTTGACCAGCCCGACCGCTTCAACGTCGTCTTTGTCGAGCTGCGTAACAACGTTGGCGCCGCCCTCTTCACAATAAAGCGGTGCGAAGTCCGTCAGCGGTCCCGGCGAAATGACGACGCCACCGGCATGTTTGCCAGCGTTGCGAACGAGGCCTTCCAACGATCTCGCAAGATCGATGATCGCGGTGACCTCTTCATCGTCGCGATACATCGTTGCTAGTTCGTCGGAGTCCTCAAGCGCTTTCTCGAGCGTAATGCCAATCTCAAAAGGTACGAGCTTGGCGATTCGATCAACGAATCCGTAGGGCTGTCCCAGCACTCGACCCGTATCCCGGATAACTGCTTTCGCCGCCATCGTGCCGAAGGTAATAATCTGGGAAACGCGTTCGCGACCGTAACGTTCGGCAACATAGTCGATAACCCGATCGCGACCTTCCGTACAGAAATCGATATCAAAGTCAGGCATCGATACACGCTCGGGATTCAGGAAACGCTCAAACAGCAGTATGTGCTGCAGCGGATCCAGATCGGTAATGCCCAGCACCCAGGCGACCAGAGACCCCGCGCCAGACCCTCGACCCGGCCCCACAGGAATATCGTTTTCGCGGGCCCAGCGTATGAAGTCTGCGACGATCAGAAAATAGCCGGGAAATCCCATTGTCTGGATAACGCCGAGCTCGGTTTTGAGCCGCTCAAAATAGGGAGCTGAATAAGCCGCGCGTTCTTTCTGCGCTACCTCCTCGACGTCGAATTTCAATGCAAGTGCCGCTTCCAGGCCCTTCTCCGCTTCCGACGTCAGAAATGCCGCTTCTGTCTGTCCATCAGGGACCGGAAAGGCTGGCAACACGCTTTCGCCAAGTTGTAAATCAAGACTGCAGCGACGCGCGATTTCCACCGTGTTTTGTAACGCAGACGGAATATCCGCGAACAATTCGTGCATTTCTCGCGGTGACCGCAAATACTGATGCTCGCTGTAGTTTCTCGGCCGATCGACGTCGGCTAATCCGCGCCCGTCGTGAATACACACTCGGGCTTCATGGGAGTTGTATCCATCGCGTTCAAGAAAACGAACGTCGTTACTTGCGACGACAGCCACGTCTTTCTCGGCCGCCATCTCGAGGCTGCGCTGAACAACATCTTCCTCGCCCGCGCGTCCCGTCCGAATCAACTCCAGATAGAAGCGATCGCCAAAGACTCGCAGCCAATTATCCAGCGAATCGCTTGCCAGTGCGTCATTTCCGCTGACCATCGCTCGACCCACATCACCTTCTCGACCGCCCGACAAGGCCAGCAGGCCGCTGCAGGAATCTGGCGTAAGCCACTCGCGCCTCGCCATCGGCTCACCGCGAACCTGGCCTTCCAGGTAGGTGCGCGTGACCAGCTCGGAAAGATTTCGATAGCCGTCATTGTTCTGCACGAGCAACAGCAGCGTGAATGGATGGTCGGGATCTTCGTCATTGGCGATACGAAGATCGAGTCCGATAATCGGCTTGACGCCTGCCGCAATCGCCTTGCGATAGAACTTCACGAGACCGAACAGATTGTTTTGATCGGTCAGTGCAACAGCCGGCATGGCTTCGCTACAACAACGGGCAACCAAACCGGGAATTCGAACCGTGCTGTCCACCATCGAGTATTCGGTGTGCACGTGAAGATGTACGAACTCGGCGCTCATCGGGAC
Source organism: uncultured Woeseiaceae bacterium (assembly GCA_964568835.1). Classification (GTDB taxonomy): domain Bacteria; phylum Pseudomonadota; class Gammaproteobacteria; order Steroidobacterales; family Woeseiaceae; genus UBA1847. Next base: position 10,594 of record CAZMRZ010000005.1, read on the forward strand.
GCGGCCTTTACCGGCGCAAATGTTTGCCGGTGCTCCCGACAAGGCCCGAATTCACGCAGCCTCTCACGGTGTAATTCGGTGCCATAGCCTTTATGACGGGCGAACTCATAGCATGGGTATATCTTGTCGAGCGCTACCATCATCCGATCGCGCGTTGTCTTGGCGATAATTGAGGCAGCGCTGATTTCAGGCACGAGATCGTCACCACCCACAATCGCCTCACCGACCATTCGCTGGCCATCAAATTCCAGATCCGGCAGACGATTGCCGTCAATTTGAACGCGGGACGGCGTCACCGAAAGCTTGCCAATAGCCCGCCGCATCGCGAGCATTGTCGCTGCAAGAATGTTGATCTCGTCGATTTCTGCGGGATCCGCCCACGCTACGGACCAGGCCAGCGAATGCGCCTTGATCATCTCTGCGAGCTCCTCGCGACGCTTCGCCGTCAATTTCTTCGAGTCTGCCAAGCCATCGATGGGCGCGTCGGGATTCAGAATGACAGCCGATGCAACCACCGGGCCCGCAAGTGGGCCACGACCCGCCTCGTCGACGCCGGCCATAAGCCCGTCCAATTCGAATAGTTTCGCCTGCTGCATTTCCTGACTATGTTTTTGCGAGCTCGATCACTGCGTCGGCTGCACGCTGGTCTGTATTTTGCGCCAGCTCGACTCGCAGTCTAGCAAATCTGTCGCTAATGATTTGCCTCTGATCCGGGTCATCCAGCAATTCAATGACGGCGGCAGCGATACCCTCCGGCTGCGCTTCGTCCTGGGTGAACTCGGGGATCAGCGGCGTATCAGTCAATAGATTTGGAAGCGTGACATGCGTCAGTTTCAACATTCCCATTCCAACGACGATGGCGTACGAAATCTTGCCAAGGCGATAGGCGGCGACGGTAGGTTTGCCCAACAACGCGGACTCCAGAGCCGCTGTCCCTGATGCGAGCATCACGACATCGGCCGCAATCATGGCCCGCTCAGAGTCACCGTCGAGCAAGATGAACTGGTCGCTGAGGCCCGCTGCGGCGACAATTGCCTCGATTGCTGACTTGAGCGCCGGCGTCGCGATGGGCGTAACGAACTGAATATCTTCCCTTGATTGCGCAAGCAGTGCGGCGGCGGCGACAAATATCTCACCGAGCCTCTC
>CAZMRZ010000005.1:11839-40384 GCA_964568835.1 uncultured Woeseiaceae bacterium
CCCTTGATTGCGCAAGCAGTGCGGCGGCGGCGACAAATATCTCACCGAGCCTCTCTATCTCGCTGCTACGGCTACCGGGAAGAATCGCGACAAGCTCGTGCGCCGTTACGCCCAGCGACACTCTGGCCGCCGCCTTGTCGACAATGGCCGGAGCTGCATCGGCCTTCGGATGGCCAACAAAAACGGCGTCAACGTCAACGGCATCGTATAGCGGCTTTTCAAACGGCAACAGACAAAGAACTATGTCGGCAGCCGCTTTGACGGTCTTGATGCGCCCCGCCCGCCAGGCCCAGATCGACGGACTCACGTAATGCGCAGTTTTGATGCCAGCGGCGCGTAGCTTTTTCTCAAGCGCGAGATTGAAATCCGGCGCATCGATTCCGACAAACACATCCGGCGGCGAAGCCCGCCAGCGGTCAAGCAAACTTTTTCGTAAACGTAACAGACGCGGCAGATGCGCCAATGGTTCGATCAGTCCAAACACCGCCAGGGACTCGGCTGGCTCCCACTGTTCGCAACCCGCTGCGACCATTTCAGGGCCCGCGACTCCTTCAAAAATCGCGTCCGGATACTGTCTCTTAATCTCGCGTATGAGTCCTGCGCCCAAGAGATCGCCGGATGACTCACCAGCGACCAGACCAATCTTCATCGGCGTGATAACTAGCGGATAATGCCGCGTTCAGACGAACGCAGTGACTCAAGAAACGGCCGCAATTCTTGCTGCTCATCGACGACGGCCGCTATCGCGTCCATCGCTTCGCTGAGCTTGAGGCCCTTTCGATAGACCAGGCGGTAGGCGTTCTTGATATTACGAATTTGCTCGACGGAAAAATCGCGGCGCTTGAGACCTTCGCTGTTGATGCCTTTGGGAACAGCGGGCTGCCCTGAAGCCAGCGTGTAAGCAGGCACATTACGATTCACGCCGGTATACATGCCGAGAAAAGCATGTTCGCCGATCTTGCAGAACTGGTGGACGCCAGAGAATCCGCCGCAAATGACCCAATCACCCAGATGAACGTGGCCTGCGAGCGTCGTATTGTTCGCCATGATCGTTTGACTGCCAACAACGCAATCATGCGCGATATGGCAATAGGCCATGATCCAGTTGTCGTCACCGACAATAGTCTCGCCAGCATCCTGCGTCGTGCCTCGACTAATCGTGCAAAACTCGCGGATGGTGTTGCGGTCCCCGATCGACAGCTTTGTCGGCTCATCCGCGTACTTCTTGTCCTGCGGATCATCGCCAATAGAAGCGAACTGGTAGATGTGATTGTCCTCGCCGATAGTCGTCGGGCCATTGATGACAACGTGACTGTCGATACGCGTGCCGCTCCCGATCTCAACGTGATCGCCGATCACGGAGTAAGGGCCGATTTCTACATCATCGGCGATCTTTGCGACATCAGAAATAATGACCGTCGAATGAATCATTTTTCGAGTTTCTTCACACGCTCTACCAGATTGTCGAGGCGCCGGAAGCGCGCAACTTGTCGCATCCAGGACTTGCTCTTGTCGGCGGGAAAACTGGCAGCATACGTGCCCGCTTCCTTTATGTCTTTGCTAAGAAAGGTTTTCGCCATTACGATCACATCATCGCAAACATGAATATGGCCGACGGCACCCGAGGCACCTGCAAACAGGCAACGCTTGCCAATGACAGTGCTTCCCGCAATACCGGTTAACCCCGCAAGTGCCGTGTGCTCGCCAATACGAACGTTGTGCGCGATCTGACAAAGATTGTCGATGCGTACGCCGTTCCCGATAACCGTATCACCGTTGGTGCCACAGTCGATGGTCGTATTTGCACCGACCTCCACATCATTGCCAATCTGCACACCGCCGAGCTGCGGCACTTTCACCCAGCCTTCGGCGGTCATCGCATTGCCGAATCCATCAGAACCAATAACCGCGCCTGAATGAAAAATACAACGCGCACCGGCTTTCACACGCTTAACCAATGTGACATTCGAGACAAAGCGGCAATCATCGCCCACCACGCAATCCGGTCCGATCACCGTTCCCGGACCGACGTACACATTCTCGCCTATTGTTGTTCGTTCACCGATGACCGCATTGGCCGCAATATGTGCGCTGTTGGCAATGTTGGCTGACGTCGAGATGACTGCTGACGCCGCCACGCCCGCATCATAAACCGGTTCCGGGCAGATCGCCGCGGCCATGCGCGCATACATCGCGTAAGGGTTGTCATTAACAAGAGCCGCGACCGGGCAATTACTCGCGTCCTCAGAACGCAAAACCACCGCGGCCGCTGTCGTTACCATCAGCTGTGCTTTGTAGGAGGGGCTTGCCAGAAAGGAAAGCGAACCGGGCGTTGCAACTTCTAATGACGCAACGCCCGTGATTAGTGTATCCGGATCGCCAATCAGCTCGCACCCATATCGAGTAGCGAGCTCTCCGAGACTGATCGACATTCGAGTCGCCGGACGCCGGTCTACTGTGCTGTCGCTTCGTAGTTTGCGATGACAGCGTTGAGGACGTCTTCCGTAATATTGACGGCAGTGCTTACGTACAACACACCATCACCGATGATGATGTCGTAGCCTTGCGCCTGTGCGTAGTCCTGAACTTCCTTCAATACGGAGCGCTGCAATACGCCAAACTCTTCGTTCTGCCGAAGGTTGCTGTCTTCCTGATACTCAGTACGCATTCGTTCGAATTCACGACCCAGGTCTCGCAGAGTTTTTTCAGCGTTTCGGCGCTCTGTCTCGCCCATAACGGCCAGATCCTTCTGCGCTTTCGCCTGGAGATCTTCGATCTCTTTTTGCTTCGCAACGATTTGACGTTCACGCGGAGCAAACTCTTCGCGCAATGCTTCCATTACCGCTTTCGTTTGCGGCGCTCGTTCAACAATCGCCTGCAGGCTGACTACGCCGATTTTCGTTTCCTGAGCTGATGCGGGCATCGCAAATGCGAAAACCAGTGCAACGCCAATGATTGCTTTAACCAACTGTTTGTTCATAAAACTCATGTATTCCATTCCTTAAAAAGCTTGTCCAATGGAGAACTGGAATCGTTCCAGTTCATCTCCGTAGTATCTGTCATTACCGTCATACTTGTTCAGTGGGTAAGCATAACTGAATCTGAATAACCCAAGCGGCGCGAGCCACTGCACGCCAATACCCACAGATGCGCGTAGCTCATCAACATCCGGCTTGTACTCGATTGGGCTGCCCAGCTTGTCAGTAAATGCAACCTCGCCCGTGTTAAATACGTTGCCAACATCGTAGAACAAGCTCGCGCGAGCTTGACTGGAGAATTTCTCTGGCAGCGGGATTATAAGCTCTAGCTGACTCGCAACCAACATATTACCACCGTAGGGGCGGCCGAAGCTGTCACGAGGCCCGAGGTAGGACTCTTTGAAGCCGCGTACTGACTGCGGGCCACCACCGTAGAATTGCTTGTAGGGCGGGGCCGCGGTCGTATCCCCCATAGCCTCACTCACCCCCAGCTCAGCATTCAGTCGGACAATCCATTTGTTCGTTATCGGGAAATATTTAGTGAAGTTATATCGCGCCTGATAATATTCAACGTCGCTGCCTGGCACCGCAAGACTGAAGAAAATCTGCTGACGCGTGCCGCGCGTTGCAAAAAGGGATCGGTTGCGGCTGTCAAAGGACCAGCCGGCGATCAACTCAACTGTATCGAATTCGGAACCGATGAATATCGCTCCGTTGCCCAAGTTTTCCACAAACGGATTACCATTTTGCGTAACCCAGTCTTGTGATTGTTGCGTACTGTTCGACGATGCTATGAGCTCCGAATGTTGGAAGGTCACACCCCACGACACACGTTGGTACTCAGAAACCGGGTAGCCGTAGTCGACGGTCGCGCCAGCGCTCTCTGTTGAGAAATCCGAAGCTGCTGAGGTGAACTGTGTGATATCCCTGTAGTTGACGCTCAGGGTCCGATGAACACCATCCATCGTCCGGTACGGATCCGTATGAGAAATACTGTAGAGTTTTTGGAATTGACCGGAATTCAGCTCAAGTGCAACGCGGTTGCCGGTACCAGCAAAATTAGTATGCACAATGCTGCCGTTGAGCAGCAATTTTTGTGACTCGGAATATCCGACACCACCGGAAAATTGTCCTGGCATGCGGTATTCAAGATCGACGTCAACATCAACCAAATCAGGACTTCCAGGAACGGGCATCGTGCGATAATCGACACCCGGCTCAACGTAGGGCAGGCGTTGCAATAATATCTTGGATCGGTCCATTAGCGAGTTTGAAAGATACGATCCTTCCAATTGGCGCATCTCGCGACGAAGCACTTCGTCCTCAACCTGGCTAATACCATTGAAGTTGATATTCCGAACATAAACGCGATTTTGCGCGTTCAGGTAAAAAGTAACTTCGGCTTCTTTCTTTTCGTGATCAAGTTCGGGAACCGGTTCGATCTCCGCGTTAGCATAACCTTCTGCACCCAGGATGAACTGCATCCGATCCGCAGTGGCGGTCAATAGAGTCTGGTTAAACACAGACCCCGGCTGGGCCAAGATTTGCGCGCGAAGAAACGCCTCCGAAATAACCATATCTCCGACAAGTTTTACGTCGGAAATAGTATAGACATCGCCCTCATGAATGTTGATGGTGACAAATATGTCTTTCTTGTTTGGCGAAATCGCTACCTGAGTCGACTCCGCACGGAAATCGGCGTAGCCACGATCCATGTAGAAGGAACGCAATACTTCCAGATCGCCTTCAAGCGCTTCTTTGGCGTAACGGTCATCCTGTCGAATCCAGGAGAGCCAGTTAGCAGTATCAAGTTCAAAGTTTGAACGAATTTCGTCCTCTTCGAACGAATCATTACCGACGAGGTTTACCTGCCGGATCTTCGCGCGATCGCCTTCTTTGACGTCGATTTTGATGCGCACCGTATTGTTTGGGCGATCCTGCACGTCCGTCTTGATATCAACACCGTACTTTCCGCGATCATAGTATTGCTCGCGCAAGAACATCTCCACGTTGTCGAGTACGGACCGATCGAAGGTGCGACCGCGTGCAAGGCCGACAGCGCGTAGAGATCCCATCAGGTCTTCGGTCTTGATGTCCTTGTTCCCATCGATCGAAAAACTTTCGATGGACGGGCGTTCATTGACGACGATAATCAGTGTGTCTTCTTCGCGACGCATTTCGATATCATCGAACAACTCCTGACCATAGAGCGCGCGTATCGCTTCACCAATTCGAACACTGTCGATTGAATCGCCAACATTGATGGGAAGATAGTTAAAAACCGTACCTTCCGAGATTCGTTGCAGGCCTTCGACTCGCATGTCTTTGACCACAAAATTTCCGGCCGCCATCGAAGTGAGTGGCAGTAAAACCAGCAACGCAATTAGAGTCTTTCTCATCAGCTAAAAATTCTCGCAATATCGTTATAAAAGGCGAAGCTCATCAACAGCAGCAACGCGAGTATGCCTACCTGCTGGCCAACAATCTGCGCACGTTCGGTCATCGGTCCGCCCTTCAACGCCTCAACCAGCTGGTACACGATCTGACCGCCGTCCAACACAGGCACTGGCAACAAATTCAAAACCCCCAGGCTGATACTGATCACAGCCAGGATGCCCACGAAATACCGCCAGCCGCGTTCAACGGATGCGCCAGCGATCTGTGCAATATTGATTGGCCCGCTGATGTTCTTCATCGAAACATCCCCGGTTACCATTCGGCCCAGCATGTTTACGGTGAATATCGTCGACATCCACGTCCGCTGCATTGCAGCCGAAAGCGACTCAAGCGGCGTATAGACGATTCGCTGATAGTAGCTATCACCGCCCTCTGTGGTCCAGCCTACGCCAAGGTAGCCAGTCGCCTCACCATCGATGACTCGCTCGCCAATTCGAACATCGACAGATTCGGTACGTCCGTTACGCACATATTCGATCACGACGTCCTGCCCGGCGCGCGGCTCCACGGCAACTCTCAAGTCGTCGAAGTTCTTGATTTTTTCGCCGCCAATTGTCGCAATTCGATCGCCGATAGCAAGACCACTGCCAAACGCTACGCCGTCCTCCGGAAGCTCGGCAATAATAGCCGGCGGCTGCCAGGGAACAAATCCAAGACCGTCAAAAAGTACACCCGGCTCTGTTAAACGCGTCTTGTCGTCACCAACGTTGATGACGACCTCACGTTGGCGGCCGTCACTGCTTTCCAGCGTCAATGGAACGCGTCCATCGTCAACCATTTCACCGAGAATGGCGACGAGCGTCGCTTCCCACTCCGTCGCCGCAGCGTCACCGACGGTGATGATTTTGTCGCCGAAAACGAGACCGGCCTGATCCGCGTAGGAACCCGATTCAACCACACCCACGGCCGGCTTGATAATCATGGTACCGCCAGCCATCAGTACCCAATAAGCGGCAATCGCGAACAGAAAATTAAATGCCGGACCGGCCAGGAGCACAGCAATTCGCAGGGGAATCGGGCGCTGGTCAAAAGCGCGGCCTTCGTCTTCAGGCTCGATAATGCCCTCGCGGCTGTCGAGAAATCGGACATAACCGCCGAGTGGAATCGCAGAGACACAGAATTCGGTGTTGTCTTTAACACCTCTGCGCATCCAGATCGGTTTGCCAAATCCAATGGAAAAACGCAGCACTTTCATGCCGCTCCAACGGCCCACAATAAAGTGGCCGTATTCGTGTACGGCAACGAGGATGCTGATCAGCGCGATAAACGCCACCAGGTTAGTCAGGAAACTAGTCATTAATAGCCATCTTCACTAGTGGACTGGCTGGGAATGCTGCAGTTCCCAAAGAGTTGCCAATCACCCTAAGTCGCGTTTCCTGAATGCTGGCTGAACGATGCATCACAACAATCTCAGCCAATTCAGGCCCAACGCGAATAGCGGCGCTGCGGCCGCTACACTATCCACCCGGTCGAGGGCACCACCGTGTCCAGGAAACAGACTGCCGCTGTCTTTAACACCGGCCGTGCGTTTGAACATGCTGACCGTGAGATCGCCAACCACCGACAAGGCGCCGACGGCCAGGCAAAAAGGCAGTACAACAGACACCTGCAGGTCTGCGTAATGAGCCCACGCCAGAGACAACGCGGCCACCATAGCAATGCCACCTAATACGCCTTCCCAGGTTTTCCCCGGGCTGATAGCTGGCGCGAGTTTGACCCGCCCAAATTGCTTGCCGGCGAAATAGGCGCCTATGTCAGCCGCCCAGACAATTATCAGAGAAAATAGCAGATACTGCGGAGACAGCTTGTACAATGCCAGAAGCGCGACATACAACGGCACCAGAACCAACGCACCGCAAATCCAGCGAATGGCTGCCGGTATCGGTGTTGGGAAGAAGAAGGTCCAGATAAAGGCAACAAACCACCACAAAAAGGCGACCTGCAATATCTGATAGGTATAAACATCAAAAACGGAAACTGTAAGGGCCATCAGCGCTGCGATGATCGCGACGTATACGTAGCGCCCGCCATTCGATTTGATCCCCAGAAAACCCGACCATTCCCAAGCACCGACGAGAATCACCAGCGCAATAACGATCTCCGCAACAACCGCTGGTACGACAAATAGCACGGCCATCAGGATCGCGAGCGATACGACTGCTGTAATTATTCGTGTTCTTAGCATTCGACAGCCTCTACCTGATCACCCGTGTGTCCAAAACGGCGCTGCTTCCCCGCGTAAAAAGAAAGCGCCTCGTCAAATACCGTTGCGTCGAACTCTGGCCACAAAACGTCCGTAAACCAAAGCTCAGCGTAGGCCAGATTCCAGAGCAGAAAATTGCTAATGCGCTGCTCTCCGCCAGTGCGGATCAAGAGATCCGGATCTGGACAATTGGCCAACTGCAGTTCCGATGCAAATTCTGCATCGTCGATCGAGTCGATCGTCAGCGATCCGTCCGCGACTCGACCGGCAATCGCCTTGCTTGCTTTAATGATGTCCCATCGTCCGCCATAAGCCATGGCCACGTTGAGATTCAGCCCAGTGTTGTTCGCTGTTTTTTGCTCAGACCGAGCAATCTTTTCTTTCAAGCCTTCGTTCAGCTCATCCAGCGCACCAATGAACTTCAGCCTCACATTATTACGATGCAGCTCGTCCACTTCTCGTCGCAAAGCCTCGACAAACAAATTCATCAACGAGCTGACTTCATCCTCGGGTCTGGACCAGTTTTCGCTGCTGAAGGCGAATAAGGTCAGCCACTCGATGCCTCGCTCTGCGGCGGTTTCGACGGAACAGCGCACGGACTTTACGCCAGCACGGTGTCCTGAGCGGCGCGGCTTATTCTTGCCTCTGGCCCACCGACCGTTGCCATCCATAATGATCGCTACGTGCCGAGGTACGCTGCTATCCGACGAAGACTTGGTTGAGGGCTGAGACACTGGCTGGCGATTTATATAAGGAGTGACCTCCCTATATCTCCATCAACTCGGACTCTTTGTCCGCCAGGGCCTGGTCAACCTGGCCGACATGCTTATCCGTTATGGTCTGAATATCGACTTCGGCGCGGCGTTCATCGTCCTCGCCAATCATTTTTTCTTTCAGCAATTCCTTAATGTCGTGCAACGCATCGCGGCGAATGTTTCGAATCGCGATTCGACCGCCTTCAGCTTCATTGCGCACGACGCGAATCATGTCCTTGCGGCGCTCCTCTGTCAGCGCGGGCAACGGGACGCGGATAACCGTACCCGCAGTTGCCGGGTTCAGGCCCAGGTCAGACGTCATGATCGCTTTCTCAATAGGCTTGACCATGTCCTTCTCCCAAGGAGTAATGATCAGCGTACGAGAGTCTTCCACGCCCACATTCGAAACCTGATTTAGCGGTACCTGGCTGCCGTAGTAATCGACCGTGACATGGTCGAGCAAACTCGTGTGCGCCCGCCCTGTCCGAATCTTCGTCAGCTCTTGCTGCAAAGAAGCTACGCTTTTGGCCATTCGGCTCGCCGCGTCTTTCTTGATTTCATCCAACACGATTAAAACGTCCTCAAATTAATTCCACCACCCGGATTCAGGCGGTAACAACCGTCCCGATTTCCTCACCCGACATTGCCTGAACCAACGCATCTTTTCGCGTCAGATCGAAAATGCGCAATGGCAAATTGTTGTCCCGACACATAACTATCGCGGTCGCATCCATAACCGAGAGCTTGTCCGACAGCACCTGATCATACGACACCCGCTCGTAACGTTTGGCGTCCGGATTGCTCATCGGGTCCGCGTCGTAAACGCCGTCGACTTTTGTCGCCTTCAGCAATACGTCAGCACCGATTTCGATGGCCCGAAGACTCGCTGCTGTATCGGTTGTGAAAAACGGATTGCCGGTGCCGGCCGCCAGAATTACCACGCGACCTTTTTCAAGGTGGCGAACCGCGCGCCGGCGAATGTAGTCCTCGCAAACTTCATTGATTTGCAATGCGGACATCACACGAGCATAAACATCGAGTGACTCGAGAGCATCTTGAATGGCCAACGCGTTCATCACGGTAGCAAGCATGCCCATGTAATCCCCGGTCACCCGGTCCATGCCAGCGCGTGCCAGTCCCGCTCCGCGAAAAATGTTGCCACCGCCGATGACAATCGCGATTTCAACGCCGGAATTGCGTGCAGTGGCAATTTCAGCCGCGATACGTTGAATGACTTTCGGCTCGATGCCGTAATCCAGATCTCCCATCAGCGCTTCACCGCTGAGCTTCAGCAATACACGACGGTACTGATCGGGATTGTCACTCATAGAATACCTTTTATATTGGGGTCGTGGCCGAGGCCTCGACGGCCGTTAATTCTAGCGTATTCCCTGAATAAGGTCTCTACTAAAATCAACGGCTTAAGAGCTAACCTTAAGGCTACGCGTCTTTCTTTGCGTCTTCGATCTGCTTCATGACCTCGTCCGCAAAGTTCTCTTCTTTCTTTTCGATTCCTTCGCCAACCTCGAAACGAACGAAAGACGTCACGCTGGCGCCCGCACTCTTCAGGAGTTGGCCAACGGTCTGCTTGTCGTCTTTGACGAACGGCTGACCAACTAACGTAATTTCCTTCAGGAACTTGTTGATTCGACCACCAATCATTTTTTCAATAATTTCAGGTGGCTTACCAGACTCGGCGGCCTGCTCTGTGAAGATGCGTTTCTCAGTTTCGAGCGTTTCGGCGGGTACACCAGACTCGTCGATACAAGTCGGATTAATCGCGGCGACGTGCATTGCAATATCGCGAGCAAGGTCGGTATCGCCACCCTCAAGCGTAACCACTGCACCGATGCGTGCACCGTGCGTGTACGAACCGATAGGGCCGGCACTCTCGAGAATCGAAATTCGACGAACTGAAATGTTCTCGCCCACTTTCGTAACGAGCTCGGTGCGTGCTTCTTCAACTGTTTTTCCGTCATCGATCATCTGAGACGACAATGCCGCGACATCAGTCGTACCGGTAGCCAATGCTGCAGTAGCAACCGCTTCCGCGAACGCAGAAAAGTTTTCGTCCTTGGCCACGAAATCGGTTTCGGAGTTAATCTCGGCGACAACGGTTTTGTCACCACCATTGATGATGACAATTTTGCCGTCTGCCGCTACACGACCAGACTTCTTGTCTGCTTTCGCCTGACCCGACATGCGCAGTGCCTCTACCGCCGCGTCCAGGTCTCCGCCGGTCTCGACGAGCGCTTTCTTGCACTCCATCATTCCGGCACCCGTGCGCTCACGAAGATCTTTCACCATTGATGCAGTGATAGACATAGCTCAGCCCTCGTCCTTGTCGGCCGCTTTTTTCGCTACCTTCTTGGTCGCTTTTTTGGCTGTCTTTTTAGCGGCCTTTTTGGCTACCTTTTTAGCGGCCTTTGGCTCTGCGTCCGCTTTAGCTTCCGGTTCCGCTTTAGGCTCTGCCTTCGCTTCCGGCTCTGCTTTAGGCTCTGCCTTCGCTTCCGGCTCTGCTTTAGCCTCTGCCTTCGCTTCCGGCTCTGCTTTAGCCTCTGCCTTCGCTTCCGGCTCTGCTTTAGCCTCTGCCTTCGCTTCCGGCTCCGCTTTAGCGTCTGCCTTGGCTTCAGCTACAGGCGCGTCGTCAGCCTTCTCTTCAGCATCGGCCTTCTTGGCAGACACCTTTTTGACGGTTGCTTTCTTCTTTGTTGTCTTTTTAGCGCCGGTCTTCTTCTTGGCGCGCGCCTTCTTGACGTTGCCATCGGCATCCAGCTCGACAAAGTCGTCGTCACCGAGTGCTACCTCAGGCAGAGAGGCTTTGCCATCGAGAACCGCATCGGCAACCAACGCCGCGTACAGCTCAATAGCGCGCATTGCATCGTCATTACCAGGAATGACGTAGTCAACGCCGTCAGGCGAACAATTTGTATCAACAATTGCCACAACCGGAATTCCGAGCTTCTTGGCTTCGCGAATCGCAATGTCTTCGTGATCGACGCCGATGATGAACATGACGTCAGGAACATTACGCATTTTCTTAATACCGCCAAGGCTTCGTTCCAGTTTTTCCTGCTCGCGGCTAAGGCCGAGAACTTCTTTCTTGGTTAGACCGTCAAAAGTACCGTCGTCGGCCATCTGCTCGAGCGTCGTAAGACGTTTGACAGATTGACGAATCGTCTTGTAGTTGGTCAGCATGCCGCCGAGCCAGCGTTGGCTGACAAACGGCATCTCGCAACGTTGGGCATGCGTTTGCACAGCCTCGCGCGCGGCCCGTTTGGTGCCAACGAACAAAACCTTCCCGCCATCGGAAACCGTGCCTTTTATAAATGCACAGGCTTCGCGCGCAAGCGGCAAGCTCTTTTCAAGGTTGATAATGTGGATTTTGTTACGTTCGCCAAAGATGTAGGGTGACATCTTCGGGTTCCAGTAACGGGTCTGATGACCAAAATGCACGCCAGCCTCTAGCATCTGGCGCATGGTTACGTCTGCCATATCGATTTCTCCGGGTTAGGCCTCCGCATACCCCATCTCACAACCCCTTTTTAAACAGGGCACCCAGCAAGACGTGTCGGTATACGTGTGAAGTAGTTTTTACCCCTCTGGCAACAACAATTTGCTACTGAGGGGCGCGCTTTATACCATAGCGGACCCCGCCCAACAACGAAAAATCAAGCGAATGTCAGTAACGATAAAAACACCTGCTCAGCAGGACAAAATGCGTGTCGCCGGAAGACTCGCCGCAGACGTCCTCGATATGATCGGGGAATACGTGAAACCGGGTGTTACCACCGGTGAACTCGACCGTATTTGTCATGAATACATCACCGGCGTTCAGGACGCTATCCCTGCTCCGCTCAACTATCGCGGCTTTCCAAAGTCGATTTGCACGTCCGTAAATCACGTTGTCTGCCATGGCATACCCGGGGATAAGACGCTCAAGAGCGGTGATGCCATCAATATTGACATTACCGTCATAAAAGACGGCTTTCACGGCGATACCAGCCGCATGTTTTTCGCTGGAAAACCCAGTATTCAAGCGGTCCGACTGTCCGATATTGCCTTTGAAAGCATGTGGTTAGGCATCCAGGAGCTCGGGCCCGGCAAGCGTCTCGGCAACATCGGCGCGGCGGTACAGCAAAACGTTGAAAAGAATCGCTTTTCCGTGGTCCGCGAGTATTGTGGCCACGGAATCGGTGAGGTTTTCCATGAGGACCCCCAGGTTCTGCACTATGGCAAGCGGAATACCGGCCTTGAATTACGTGAGGGCATGGCTTTGACGGTGGAACCCATGGTCAACGCGGGCAAAGCCAACGTCAGATTGCTGCCCGACGGCTGGACTGTCGTCACCAAAGATCACAGCCTTTCGGCTCAATGGGAACATACCTGCCTGATTACGGCCGATGGCTTCGAGGTTCTGACTCTCGGTGCCGATAATCGCTGATAAAACAATGATTTACAAAGCGCTTCGCGCATCATTGGCGGCCGCTGGCGACGACCTGAAGGCACGCTTCGAATCCGGTGAATCCGTTGTAGATCTGGTACACGCCCGCTCGCGGCTTATCGATGAGATGCTTGTCCAGCTTTGGGACGAGCATGTCGACGACTGCGGCGCGGCGCTTGTCGCTGTGGGCGGCTACGGACGGGGCGAGCTGCATCCAGGCTCCGATGTCGACGTAATGATCCTGCTGCCCGAAGATATTTCGAAGAGCAGCGAGGAATGCCTGTCCGCATTCGTCACCTCCCTTTGGGACGTTGGCCTGGAAATCGGGCACAGCGTGCGCAACGTTAAGCAGTGCTTTCAGGAAGCCGGTGCGGACCTGACAATCGCCACCACCTTGATGGAAGCACGACTGCTGGCCGGGCCTGAGGCCTTGTTTGACGAGATGCTGGCCGTGATCGAACCGGACCAAATGTGGCCATCGTCGGTATTTTTCGAAGAAAAGCGCAAAGAACAGATTGCCCGCCATCATCGATATCACGACACGGCGTACAACCTTGAGCCCAACGTAAAAGGCAGTCCCGGTGGATTACGCGATATCCAGATGATCGGCTGGGTCGCAAAACGGCACTTCGGCGCAGCGACGCTGGTCGAACTCGTCGACCACAAGTTTCTGACCCCGGTTCAGTTGCAACGCCTGCAAGACGGCGAACATTTTTTATGGCGAATACGGTTTGCGTTGCACATCCTGACCGGACGTCAGGAAGACCGGCTGCTGTTTGACCACCAGACCCGGCTTGCGCAAATGCTCGGCTATGAAGATGCGACCTACACGCTGGCCGTCGAGCAACTCATGCAGCGCTACTACCGCACGGTTATGGATTTGAGCCGACTCAACGAAATGTTGCTGCAGCAATTTGAAGAAGCCATTCTGATGGACCCGGACGCGCCACCGGAGCCCCTCAACGACCGCTTCCAGGTGAAGAACGGGTTTCTGCAAACCGTCGACGAACAGGTGTTCCGACGCGACCCGTCGGCAATGCTCGAATTATTCCTGCTGCTGCAAGACAACCCGGAGTTGCGCGGCGTCAGCGCCTACACGGTGGGCTCAATAAAGCGCCATCTGCATCTTATCGACGACGAGTTTCGCCAGAATCCACGTAACCATCGACTCTTCCTGAATATCCTCCGCGCCCCCGAAGGCGTTACCCACGAACTTCGTCGCATGAATCTGTACGGGGTGCTGGGCCTCTACATTCCATCATTCGGTCGCATTGTCGGTCGCATGCAGTACGACTTGTTCCACGCCTACACGGTCGACGAGCACACGCTCTTCGTCGTCAGTAATCTTCGCAAATTTGCACTGCAGCGGTTCAACGACGAGCTCCCGCATTGCAGCGAGATCATGCAGGCCCTGGAAAAACCGGAGATCGCTTATCTCGGTGGGCTGTTTCACGACATCGCGAAAGGACGCGGCGGAGATCATTCGGAACTTGGCGCCGTTGATGCGGAAGCCTTCTGTCTGGAGCATGGCATTGGCAAACCAGAAGCACGTCTGGTCGCCTGGCTGGTTCGCAGTCATTTGATCTTTTCGGCGACGGCACAGAAAAAGGACCTCGGTGATCCTGACGTCATCAACGCATTTGCCGACCTTGTCGGCGACCAGACGCGCCTTGACCACCTTTACGTTCTAACCGTTGCCGATATTCGCGGCACCGACCCAAAACTCTGGAACTCGTGGAAGGCGCAATTGTTCCGCGACCTTTACGAGCTCACCAAGCGTGCATTCATCCGCGGCCTGGAAAACCCCTTCGAAGCCAAGCAGCTGATTGATGAGAAACAAGAGAAGGCGCGCGCCTACCTCGACGACGCTGGCATCGACCCAACCAGAGTCGCGGAGGTGTGGCGCTTATTCAACGACAGGTACTTCCTGCGCTACCGAAGTTCCGAAATAGCGTGGCATACAGAATGGCTGGCTGATTCCGATACGGATAATGAAGCTGGACTGGTTGAAGTCCGTCGTCGGCACACCGGCGATGGCGTCGAGGCGGTCATGCTTACCGATCAAAAAGACCACACGTTTGCACATGTAACTGCTGTACTTGATGAACTCGGCGCAACCATTATGGACGCTCGAATCGTTCCGCTTGATAACGGTCGCAGCATTGACACCTACGTCTTCATGGAATCGGATAAGCGCGTCGATATCGATGAAGACCGAGTCAATAACTTTCGTCGGGCGCTTACTCGTACACTGGCGCTCAGTGATGACGACGTTGCGAAAGTCACGCGCGCGCGAACACGGCAAGCTCGAATGTTCACGACGCCAACGCGCGTCAATTTTGATTCGACGACGTTGGGCGAACAAACGGTCCTTGAAATCTTCACTGCAGACCGACCCGGTTTGCTGAGTAAAGTCGGCCAGGTGTTTATCGAGCGGGGCGTCGATATCACGTCGGCAAAGATCATGACTATCGGAGAACGAGCCGAGGATGTGTTTTACATCAGCGATCTGTCAGGATGCCCCCTCACCGACGTTGCGCGAAACGAACTGGCGCAGTCCTTGATGGATAAACTTGCCTAGGCAACGGAAATACGAGCGGAAGAAACAAACATGCAGGATTTGGAAACCATCATCGAAGAGGCTTTTGAGACTCGGTCGCAGGGCTTCGATGACAAAGACAAGATTAATTCGGCCGTGCAGGACGCAATCGCCCTGCTCGACTCGGGCAAAGCTCGCGTTGCCGAAAAACGCGGCGCTGACTGGCATGTAAACCAATGGCTAAAGAAAGCCGTGTTGCTGAGTTTTGCGCTGAGCGATAACAAAGTCATCGAAAGTGGTCACAGTCGATTCTATGACAAAGTGCCAATGAAATATGCGGACTACACTGATGAACAGTTTGCTGCCGATGGCGTGCGCGTCGTACCCGACGCAATCGTTCGCCGCGGCGCCTACATCGCTCCGGATGTCGTCCTTATGCCCAGCTACACCAACATCGGCGCCTACGTCGACAGCGGCACGATGGTCGACACATGGGCGACAGTTGGCAGCTGTGCTCAAATCGGCAAGAACGTGCACCTGTCCGGTGGTGTTGGTATCGGCGGCGTACTGGAACCCATCCAGGCCGGCCCGACAATTATTGAAGACGACTGCTTTATCGGAGCGCGTTCCGAGGTGGTCGAAGGCGTGATCGTTGAAGAAGGCTCTGTTATATCAATGGGGGTTTACCTCGGCCAAAGCACGAGAATATACAATCGTGAAACCGATGAGGTTTCCTACGGTCGAATCCCTGCGGGATCGGTTGTTGTCTCCGGCAACCTGCCATCCGCTGACGGCAAATACTCATTGTACTGCGCTGTCATAGTAAAGAGAGTTGACGCGAAAACCCGGTCAAAAACCGGGTTGAATGAATTACTTAGAAATCTGGACTGAGCGACCATGCTGACGGTATTTGGAATCAAGAGCTGCGACACATGCAGAAAAGCCCGAAAATATTTCGCGGAAAACGACATCGAATTTCGTTTTCACGATGTTCGGGATGACGGGCTTGATATACAAATGCTGGAGCGGTGGTCTTCGCGCATTGACTGGGCGAAATTGCTGAACAAGCAAAGCCTGACGTGGCGAAAGATCCCGGAAGTTGATCGCAGCGATATGACCAAGGATCGCGCACTGGCTTTGATGATCGAAAATCCGACGCTGGTAAAACGCCCCGTGCTCGAATCTGAAGTATTTATCGCCGTCGGGTTCTCGGAAAAACGCTTTGCAGAATTCTGGGATAAAACGGTCTAGCCAATCCTACCGGTGATGTAATCTTCGGTTAGCTTGTGTTGCGGATTCGTAAAGACCTTCTCCGTATCATCCACTTCCACCAAGTGACCGAGATGAAAGTAGGCGACCCGCCGCGATACGCGCGCGGCCTGCTGCATTGAATGAGTGACGATCACGATGGCGTAGTCCTCACATAGTTCGTCCATAAGGTCCTCAATGCGCGCTGTAGCGATTGGGTCAAGCGCCGAGCATGGCTCATCCATCAGAATAACTTCGGGATTGACCGCGATCGTGCGTGCAATGCAAAGACGCTGCTGTTGTCCGCCTGAAAGACTCGTTCCTGAGTCTTCAAGCCGGTCTTTGACTTCCTTCAGCAATCCGGCCCGCTCGAGACTTGAATGAACAATATCGTCGAGTTCGGCCCGATCTCCAGCGAGACCATGAATTCGCGGGCCATAGGCAACATTGTCATAGATGCTTTTGGGGAACGGGTTCGGTTTCTGAAAAACCATGCCAACTCGCGCACGCAATGCGACGGGGTCCTGCTTCTTGTTATAGATGTCGTCACCGTCGAGCGTTATTCGACCGGTAACCCGCGCGGACTCGATCGTATCGTTCATTCGATTCAGGCACCGAAGAAACGTCGACTTCCCACAACCTGACGGTCCGATCAACGCGACGACCTGTTTCTTCCCGATCTCAAGTGTGACATCACGGATTGCATGGTTATCGCCATAAAAGACGTTTACTTTTTCAGCAACCATGAACGGGTTTTCACACCGCACGGTGCCAACCGTCTCACGGCCCAGATCGACAACCTGGTCATGAAAGCCAGGGATCGGCAAGGTCGGCGCTGTATCTGTAGTCGTTTCTTTTTCTATCGGTTTTTCGGTCATAGTCGCCAAGTTCATGCAGGTTACCACTTGCGTTCCATCCGCCTGCGAACAATCACAGCGGCAAGATTCATTAATAACAGGAATGCGAGCAATACGATAATAGCTGCGGAAGTTCGTTCCGCAAACGCTCGCTCAGGGCTGTCTGCCCAAAGATAAATTTGTACCGGTAAAGCAGTCGACGGGTCGGTTAACGAGCCGGGAACATCGACAACAAAGGCGATCATGCCGATCATCAATAGCGGCGCGGACTCGCCGAGGGCGCGTCCCATTCCGATAATGGCACCGGTTAACATTCCCGGCATTGCCAGCGGCATTACATGGTGAAACACCACCTGCATCTGAGACGCACCGAGACCCAGAGCCGCCTCGCGAATTGAGGGCGGAACCGCCTTAATCGCCGCTCGCGACGCGATAATAATCACGGGCAACGTCAATAACGTCAGTACCAGGCCACCCACCAGTGGCGCCGATCGCGGTAAGGCAATCCAGTTAATAAAGACAGCCAGGCCCAAGAGCCCGAAAACAATAGAGGGCACGGCCGCCAAATTGTTGATGTTCACTTCTATCAGGTCGGACCAGCGATTCCTCGGCGCGAATTCCTCAAGGTAAATAGCCGCTGCCACTCCGATTGGAAACGATAATGAAATGGTAACAATGAGCATAAAGAAAGAACCCATCATTGCGCCGCGAATTCCGGCCAACTCGGGTTCTCTGGAATCGCCATTCGTGAACAGCGCTTTATTAAACCGCGTTTCCAGCCGTCCATCGCTTTCGAGCACGCCGATCCACTCGATCTGTTTGTCAGACAACGTTCTCAGGCTTTCGTCAATAGTCGCATCGATATTGCCCTTTATCAGCATGTCAACGTTCGACGACGCCGGAACCCAGAGCGATTGCGTCGTGCCAATAAGGTCCGGGTTTTCAGCAACGAGATCGCGAACCTGGTATCCGGCCCCAATACTCACCAGTCGATTCAGTAATCGCCGCTCACTTCGCGAAGTGACTTCGGGCAACTCTTTCCGCAGAGCGCTCCGAACAAGGCCATCAAAATCGGCATAAGCGAGATCCATTTCTCCACCCGGGGCGATGACATCGGCCGACAATTCGATATCGAGCTGTACAAAGGTCTGCACAAATGCAGACGAACCCTTGCTGATCAGTGTCGCGAAGAAAATCCCGAGAAACAGCAGACCGAAACTGGTCGCGAGAATGCCGACGAAGCGAAATGCGAACTCCTTGCGGCGTCTTCGACCGAGCCCAGCCTCGACTTTTTGATGCGTTGTCAGTTTCTTATCCAATGCGATTCACCCTAGTCATACGCTTCACGGTATTTGCGTACGACATGCAAACCGATAACGTTCAGAACCAAAGTCACAACGAAAAGCATCAAACCCAACGCGAAAGCAGCCAGCGTTTTCGCGCTATCAAATTCCTGATCACCGACCAACAGAGTCACGATCTGAACGGTCACGGTCGTGACGGCCTCAAAAGGATTCGCGGTCAGATTGGCCGCGAGACCGGCAGCCATAACAACGATCATTGTCTCGCCAATCGCGCGGGAGACGGCCAGCAGAATGCCACCCACGATTCCCGGCAGCGCCGCAGGCAAAATCACATGTAACATCGTTTCCGAGCGAGTTGATCCCAGCCCGAGGGCGCCGTCGCGCATTGCCGAAGGAACCGCATTGATCGCATCATCGGTGAGCGATGAAACCAGCGGAATAATCATGATCCCAATCACCATGCCGGCCGCCAGCGCACTTTCCGAGGCGACTTCGATGCCAACAGACTCACCCATCACCCGCACCCAGGGGGCGACGGTCAGCGCTGCGAAAAAGCCATAAACGACGGTCGGGATACCGGCGAGAATCTCTAACAATGGCTTGGCAATGCCACGCATGCGCGTGGAGGAATACTCCGCAAGATAGATTGCCGTCAACAAACCGATCGGAACGGCGATGAACATCGCGATCGCCGTAATCAGCATCGTTCCTGTAAATAGCGGAACCGCGCCGAAGCTACCGGATGATCCGACCTGATCAGCTCGAATGGCCGTTTGCGGGCTCCACGTCGTGCCGAACAGAAAGTCTGTAACCGGAACTTTCTGGAAGAATACGATTGCCTCAAACAACACCGAAAACACGATACCAACGGTTGTTAAAACTGCGATGCTCGAAGCCGCGATGAGCGCCCAGCGCACGACCGATTCAACGCGATTGCGTGCTCTAAGATCGGGCTCGATGCTTCGCCAGGCCAATGCTGCACCGAGGACCGAAACGCCAAGCGCGACCGTCGCCAATAGTTGTCGGCTTCTTTCAATGTAGGTATTGAATAAGCCTGCTGCGCGTCGCAGGTCTTCGTCGATTGCAACGCTGACAACGTCACCCGACGCGAGATTGCGAATATTGTTGATCAGAAGATTCAACTCGCCGGCAGACAGATCACGATAGGAATCGGGCAAACCACCGACGATTAATGCTGTGACAATTCTCGGCTCAATCAGCACCCACACAGTGAGCAAGAACAACGCCGGCAATGCGCCGGAAATGGCAACGAAATATCCGTAATAACCCGGCAATGAATGCAGAGCAGCACCGTTGCCGGGACCACCGACCAATGACAAAGAACGGCCGCGTCCAAAATAGAACGCGACCGTCGCCATTAACCCAAGGGTCAGGATAAGTGTTGTTGCCTGCATATTTTTCTAATTATTCGCTTACCATGCTGAGCGGTATCAGATTACGTACATTCGACGCAATCACTGCTCGTTCTTCGTCCGGCATCGGAATCAGACCGCGGTCCGAAAGATAACCTTCCTCACCCCAGGCCCGTTCACTCGAAAACTCCCGAAGATAACCGCGCAGACCCGGAATGACATCGGCATGTGCCTTCTTCACGTAGAAGAACAACGGTCGTGAAATCGGATAGTCCCCATCGGCAATCGCATCAAACGTCGGTGCCATTCCATCCACCATTGCGCCCTTCACTTTTTCCTTGTTTTGGTCCAGAAAACTGAACCCAAAGATCCCGAATGCATTCGTGTTCGCCTGCAGTTTCTGCACGATCAGATTGTCATTTTCGCCCGCTTCAACGAACGCACCATCTTCACGAATAGTGTGGCAGATCTCTTTGTACTTGTTCTTGTCAGAGCTCTTCAGGTCCTTAATCCAGCCTACCGTTTTACAGCCGCCTTCCATCGCCAATTCAACGAACGCATCGCGGGTACCGGAAGTGGGCGGCGGTCCGAGAACCTCGATTTTCACAGCCGGCAAACCGGCATTTACATCGGCCCAGGTTTCATTCGGATTGTCGATCAATTCGCCGTCATTGGCCCCAGGAATCCGTTTGGCCAATGCGAAGAAGATGTCGCGGCGGCTCAAGTTCACTTCAACCGAAGCAAGCGCGTTTGCAATCACGATGCCATCGTAGCCAATCTTCACTTCGATGATTTCGGTTACGCCGTTCTTCTCGCAAGATTCAACTTCAGATGCCTTGATAGCGCGAGATGAGTTTGTGATATCCGGATAGTCGACACCGACACCATCGCAGAACAACTTCAAACCGCCACCGGATCCGGTGGACTCGATCTTCGGCGTCTTGAACTCACTGCCACGACCGAATCGCTCAGCAACAACCGTTGCGAACGGATAAACTGTCGATGAACCGACGACGTAAACATAGTCACGGCTTGCTTGAGCAAGCGCTGTTGATGAAATCGCCAGACCCATTATCGCGGTCAAACAAACAAGCAAAGCTTTGCGAATATTTAGCACTTTTCGGATACTCCAGTGAATTTAGACAAGTGATGTGTTCAGTGCCGGAGAGAATAGCGTTCGATTGTTACGAATATGTTGCAATTTCCGGGCGGAAAATCGCGAACTTCAGATAGCCGATAAATTCCGTTTTTATATATTTTTCAAATACTTGTGATATCTTTCTAATCCTATGAACGAAGAACCGAACGCTCCGGAAATCCGCCTGCTTTGCGATCTCGTGCGCTGCGCCTCTGTTACGCCACTTGATGCTGGCTGTCAGGACCTGATCATCGCCCGTCTTGAGTTACTCGGCTTCGTCTGCGAAACACTGGTTTTTGGCGACGTTACCAATCTCTGGGCCAGGCGCGGAACGGAAGCTCCGCTGCTGTGTTTTGCCGGCCATACAGACGTCGTGCCACCGGGCGATGAAGCAGAATGGAACTCTGACCCTTTCGAGCCGACATTCCGAGACGGATTTATCTACGGCCGCGGTACCGCGGACATGAAGAGTGGACTGGCCTCCATGATCGTCGCGCTGGAGCAGTTTTTGGCCGACAACCAGAATCACAAGGGAAGCATCGCACTGCTGATCACCAGTGACGAAGAAGGTCGAGCCCGCGACGGTACTCTGAAGGTCATGGAGACGCTTGTTGCGCGAGGTGAGAAAATTGATTGGTGCGTCATTGGCGAACCCTCAAGTCAGGACTCTCTTGGTGATCTGGTTCGAATTGGTCGACGCGGCTCGCTGAGTGGAATGCTGACTGTGAACGGTATTCAGGGGCATGTCGCCTACCCGCACTTGGCCGACAACCCGATCCGGCGATTTGCCCCGGTGCTGGCGGAGTTACATGAGATTGAGTGGGACAACGGAAATGACTTTTTCCCGCCAACGAGTTTTCAGGTTGTCGATATCAAGAGCGGCATCGCGGTAAACGTAACGCCGGCGGAGTTATCAGCGCGCTTTAATTTTCGCTATTCGACCGTGTGGGATCACGAGCCGCTGAAAAAACGGGTGCACGAGGTTTTCGATGCTCACGACATCGACTATGACCTGAGATGGCATTTATCCGGTGAACCCTTCCTGACCGAACCCGGGAAACTGATCGACGCCGTCGTCCAATCGGTCACAGAGCACGTTGGATCTGCACCCGAGCTATCGACCGGTGGCGGTACATCCGATGGCCGGTTCATATCGCCGGCCGGCGTGGATGTTGTCGAGCTGGGCCCTGTGAATGCGTCGATCCACAAAATTGACGAGCATGTCAAAATTGACGATGTGATTCAGTTGACGAGCATGTACCGAAGAATTCTGGAATTGTTGCTCTAACTATCGAAGGTGCTTGTCGATAAAAAGCCCGACCTCGCGATAGGCGCTTTCCGATTCCGGCGTACCCAGCGTTACCAGATATCCCGCATGTGACATGCCTTCGTAAACGTGAAGGTCCGCAACCACGCCTGCATCGCGTAAATGACGGTGAGTTCTCGCGACATCACTCAGGAACATGTCCCGCGTACCGCTGATAAGAATCGTCGGTGGGAATCCACTGAAGTCACCGTATACGGGTGAAATCAAAGGGTCTTTCATGTCATGCCCGCCAGCGTACAATCTCGCCGCGGCGCCAAGACCACCATCGTAGGTTACCAATACCCGATCCAGACCTTCGTTCGTAAAAATCGTATCGCCGGTTTTCGTTAAATCCGCCCAGGGCGTCCCCGCGTATACCGCAGCGGGCATCGGCAACGACAGTTCGCGCGCTTTGTGAATGGTTGCCAGACCAAGCCCGCCACCAGCAGACGTCCCACCAATGATTATCGCTTCAGAGTCGTACGATTCCAGTATCTTTTCATAGACCGCAATCGTATCGAGAACTGCCGCAGGAAACGGGTGCTTGGGCGGCATTCTGTAGTCAACAGAGATGACCGGTATGTGGATCCGGTCCGCGATAACAATCGCCTCACCAATGCCGGAGTCCTTGTTGCCAATGACATAGGCGCCACCATGAAAAAAGAGGAACAGCCGGTCTTTGTTTGCCGGCGCTATCGACTTCGGAGTTATGCGATGAACGTTAACTCCCGCGATTTCTTCACGGGAAATATCGACAGGAAATTCTTGCAAGTAAGCCGGAATACCCGCAGCCCGTTGCTCGTCGACGCCATCAATCATGGCCTGCCACTCGGCGTCATTCGCAGGGGGTGCCGTCGCGGTGGCGGTCAAAGGGTCCGGTCGCGGTGATGCCTCGATCGACGCTTGCATTTCCTCACTGGCGCCCGCGGGAGCCGGCACCACACGAGGGTCGATCGTCCACTCGTCGGCACTCGCCGTCAGTGCGCCACAAGCGATGAAAAAAAATAGAATTCGATGACGCATTTGTGCTCCTTGACGCGGAAGCACGTCAGTGACTGCGAAGGTTGTTCCATACGCCAAAAATAGCCAGGCCGGCCATGCCGATAATGACCCACGTTGGCATCGAAAGACCCAACAGCCGCCACACGACTTCAGCACATTCACCGGAGCCCTTGAAGATCATGCTCAACGCGTCTTTCAGTGGGAAGTTCTCGACCATGTATTCGAGGCCGGGGCCGCAGGAAGGTACCTCATCGGGCGGCAAGTTCTGCAGCCGAACATGCCAGGCGGCTACACCACCGCCGAAGGCTGCGAACAACGTAATAAATCCGGCATAAACGCGGCCGCCGATGGTGGCTGGGTTGTGTAAGGCAGCGCTCAGAAATACAAGGCCGACCAGAATCGTCGCGATACGCTGCAAGATACAAAGCGGGCATGGATCGAGCAGCAAAATGTGCTGCGCGTAGAGTGCAAATCCCATCATCCCTGCGCAAGACAGAGCTCCCAGGAAATTAAGGATGCGCTTGTTCGGTAGTGCCATAGTCTGCTAGATCGTTTTAGATTTCGGAAGCGTCAGAAATCCCAGTATGACGTACATCCCTGCCCTGCACCATATAGATGACGTACTCGCAGATGTTCTTGGCGTGATCGCCAATGCGTTCCAAAGAACGCGCGGCCCACGTCACGTTCATAACACGCTTGATCGAACGCGGGTCTTCCATCATGAACGTAATGCACTGCCGTTGGATAGCCTCGTATTCCTGGTCAACTTGCTCGTCTTCGCGCACGACCTCAAACGCCTCATCGACATCGAGTCGCGCGAACGCGTTCATCGCGTCACGAACCATGTGCAACACATGCGTGCCAAGCGTTTTCAGCTCGCGGTATGAATCCGAAGGACGGTCCATCGCCGCAAGACGCGAGGCGAGAAAACCGATCTTCTCGGCCTCATCTCCGATGCGCTCGAGATCGGTGATCGTCTTGATAATCGCGACGATGAGTCTCAGGTCGCCAGCGGCCGGAGCCCGCATTGCGAGAATTCGGCCACACTCTTCGTCGATGCTGACTTCAAGATCGTTGACCTTGTAGTCGTCATTGGCAACTTTCAACCCCAGTTCGCTGTCACCGGATACCAGTGCAGTGATCGCTTTCTGAAGCTGCGACTCAACCAGTCCCCCCATGGAGAGAACCATGTTTCGCACTTCTTCAATATCCTTGTTGAAGCGCTTGGAAATGTGATCAGTCAAGTCGGTAGCGTCCATTGTTTTGTCACTCAGTTAAATTTGAACTCGAGGTCAATCTGAATACGATTATAGTCGTGTTCGGTGCCCTGGAAACGGTCTTTGTTGTTAAAGAAGAACGTGCCGCCGAGCGCGACCTTTTTGGAGAATCCATACTTGGCCTTCAGTATGTGGCCGTCGGAATCAGTGCCACCGCCAGCGAAGTCAGAATCGTTGAAGGTTCCGATAACCGCATCGGCTTCGATATCCTGATACATCCAGGTGAACTCCATTCCGCCCTGTGTCTTTGCGGACCCTATTTTCGCTCCGTACGCGAAGGCTGTATCTTCGACGCTCACTTCACCATTTTGCGTAAAATGCGCGAATACGCGCAGCGGCCAATCACCGAGTTCAGAATCGAACTGAGCGAACACCTCGGTATTCTTATAGTCGAAAACATAGTCGCCATTGAGATCAACCGTATTGCCCTTGGCCCTGCCATTATAGAAAGGAGCATTTCCTATGGTATCGGTATACGCGAAGTAACCAATACCGGCCGTCAATTTGGATTCACCAATGGGAAATTTGAGCCCTGCTTGCGCCGCATATAGCAACGAGTCGTCAGTAGAGCTGCGTTCTTCGACGGAAAAGCCCGCGACCGTTCCAAAGAACATGCCAGAGCTAAACTTGGCTGCGAAACCTTCCGGATTCAGATCGCCGTCCCATATCAGCGGCACACCACCGGCTTTGAACAAGGGGTTCTTCATCTTGCCCGCGTTGACTGTCAGAAAGTCGTTTACGCTCCAGTCCACATAGGCCAGATCTAGCCCAATGTCCTTCGTCGAAAACCCGTCGTCAATGGTCTGATTGGTAGAAACCGGATTATCGCCACCTGAGGCAAGCTGCAAAACAATCTTAACGTCGTCACTCACTGCGGCAGTGAAGCCGAAGCGTGCCCGGAAACGCATACGGTCACGATTGGCTTCGAACTCCTCATCGATGTTTTCGTAGCGAAGACGAACATCGCCTTTGAAGTCGATTCTGTCTACCCAACTACTTTCCTCTCCGTTGGCAGGAGTAGCGGAAAGCACCAGCGCTGCGGATACGAGTATGGAATAAATTCTGAGTTTCATTGTCCTGGGTTCCTTGGTCCCGCCGCTTTCGAGCTTTGGGCTACTGTGTTGTTACGAAAATTTAACGGCACAATAAGCGCAGTTTGTTGCAGTTTCGTTACAGTTGTCCGGGACCATTTGACTGCAGTCGGTCGGATGGAAAAATACAGCGAAATTCGCTGCCAACACCAGGCTCACTGGAAATCACCAGTTCGGCATCGTGACGCATCAGCACATGCTTGACGATCGCCAGGCCAAGCCCAATGCCTCCCTCATCGCGGCTACGGCCACGATCGACACGGAAGAACCGCTCGGTCAATCGAGGAATGTGCGTCTCGTCGATACCGTCACCGGTATCACTCACGACCAGCTCGGCTCCGTCCGGAATTAACCGCCAGGACAAGGTGACCTTGCCGCCCGCCGACGTGTGTCGTATTGCGTTTGACAGGAGGTTGATTGCGACGGACTCGATTTCAGCTCTGCTGCCGAACAAATCGACGTTCGACTCCAGACTCACCTCAATCTCTGCGCCTTTCGACGTTCGCTGAAAATCATCGACGACCTGGCGCAAGACGTCGGCAACATCAATCGTCGTGTCCTTACCCGCCGAACCCGCGCTTTCCACACGTGAAAGCTCCAGCATCTCGCTCACTATCTGATTCATGCGGGCGGCCTGATTCTGCATTTGCCCGATCGGCCCGTTCCAGCGATCCGGTATCTCATCGTCTTCGTCAAGCGCATCAAGGTAACCAGTGATTACCGTGAGCGGCGAGCGCAATTCATGGGAGGCATTGGCGACGAAATCACGACGCGCCTTCCCCATAAGGAATCGCTCGGTGACATCACGCAAAATCAAAAGTTTCTGTTCAGCGCCGTAAGGCACCACGCGACAGTTGAGCCAAATGCCGTCATCAATCGGTGAGGCAATCTCTACAGACAGATCATATTCGTTCGCGTTTATCATCTTCGCGAGCTTGGGATCTCTGAGAATATTGTCGATTCGTTGGCCTCTGTCCTTTTTTCGCTTGAGTCCAACCAGCGTTTTCGCCGCACGGTTACACGTAATTATTTCGTTGTTTTCGTCAATTATGACGGCGCCGTCCGGCATGGCATTGGTGGACTTTCGAACCTCCCTTAGAAGCGTGCGATAGTCGCTCTTTCGCCGAATTGCGCGACTCTGCTCAAAGTGGAAACGCGAAAAGATTTGCTCCCAGATTCCTTCGCCGACGCGAAAATCGTCGAAATCGCCAGTCCTTAGTGCACGATCAAAACTCAACAGCTGCCGAATCTGCCAGGCAAGCGCGACGAGGGCGGCGGCGAGCAAACCGTATTCCCATCGTTCGTAATACCAGCCGACCAGAGCACCTGCTGCCAGGAACAACAGCACTCCAATAAGAAATGTTTTTGCAGCAGCGGACATGTTATCTAATGCTGCCGTGTGGAAAACCGATACCCGGCGCCACGTACAGTCTGAATGTATTCATCTGCACCGCTGCTCTGCAACGCCTTGCGGAGACGCCTTACATGAACATCCACCGTTCGTTCCTCGACATAGACATTCGCGCCCCAAACGCGGTCGAGCAGTTGCCCACGACTGTATACGCGATCGGGATGCGTCATCAGGTGTTCCAGCAGTCGATATTCGGTTGGGCCCAACTTCACCTGCGACCCTGAGGCAGAGACTCTGTGGCCCGCCAGATCAAGTTCCAGGATTCCCGCCGTCAGCGACTCGTCGTCAGCGCTATTGGAGCGACGAAGAACCGCCTGTATTCGGGCGATCAGCTCGCGCGGGGAAAATGGCTTGGTGATGTAGTCGTCGGCGCCTCCGTCCAGACCGGAGATTTTGTCACGCTCCTCGGCACGCGCCGTCAACATGATGATCGACAAGTCATCATAATTTTCATCGCGTTTTAGCATCCGTGCCAGCTCCAGTCCGCTCATATCGGGAAGCATCCAGTCGATCAAAGCCAGATCCGGCCGCTCATTAGCAAGCAACTCGCGCGCCGATCGGCAATCCTCGGCCTCCAGGACCTCGAAACCTGCACGCGACAAATGGAAAGCGGTCATTTCGCGGATCGGCTGCTCGTCTTCGACGATAAGTATCTTATTGGTGGTCATGCTGGTCAGAATACTGCTTTCAGTCTATGCGGCACCGCATTTCAACAGCGCTATATTACAGGAATGTTACGAATCTCTGGATGCTGGTTTCTCGGCGACCTTTTGTCTCAGGTAGGCGGGTTGAATGCGGTTGGGCTCGATTGCCTCTGACTTGCCAGACAGCCTTAACAGACTGACTGCGCGCGGATAGTGAACATCGGACATCGCGCCCATCCAGCGTTGATTGATCGCCATGAGGTCCAGGTAACGCTGCCAACCTTGCCCCGCGAACGTAAATCCGCCCGCATTGCCAGCCAGCTCTTCGATCACTTCCTGCGCTTGCAGGCGTTCGTCGCACAGCGCCACCGGCGAACCATCATCGCCGCGAGAAAAGAGCCCGAGATAGACTTCGCTCATGTGAGCATCCTGCGCGACGGCGACCTGCCCTGCGCTGGAAGTATCGAAGACTTCCTGCGCTATCGCCGCAAGCGACGAAACTGGAATTATCTTCAGGC
>CAZMRZ010000005.1:40484-53568 GCA_964568835.1 uncultured Woeseiaceae bacterium
TCGAAGACTTCCTGCGCTATCGCCGCAAGCGACGAAACTGGAATTATCTTCAGGCCGGCGCCGTGTGCCAGGCCTTGAGCGACGGAAGCTGCGATTCGCAGTCCAATGAACGATCCCGGACCGTTACCCAGAACGATCGCATCGAGCTCAGCGAGAGAGACTTGCGCTTCTTCGAGCACGGCTCGGATCATCGGCATTAGCAGACGAGTATGCTCGCGCGCCTGTTCTTCGTGGCGCTCGAATATCGTGCCACCGACATCCAGCGCAACCGTGCAGGCAACCGACGATGTATCCAGAGCCAGGCGCATTACGCTGTCGCCGCCTTGCGTTCATGCTGCACCAGAAAACTGGACACTTCGTTGAGTGCCGACGTCGTTGGCATCGGTTGCAGGCATTCCAGGAACATCTTGCCGTAACGCTTTCCCGTAATTCTGGGATCGCACAAGACGACGACGCCGTAATCTGTGTGATCTCGCAGCAGCCGCCCCGCGCCCTGTTTGAGCGAAAGCGCAGCCAGCGGTAACTGATGCTCCATAAAGCCGTTGGCACCCTGACGGCGAAGATATTCGAGGCGCGCCATCATCAGCGGATCCGCAGGGGAAGCGAATGGTAATTTGTCGATCGCGACCACGCTTAGGGCGGGCCCGCGAACATCCACGCCTTCCCAGAAGCTGCCTGTGCCGAGCAATACAGCGTCACCGATTTGTCGAAACCGTCGCAACAAGTCGTCTCGCGGCGCGTCGCCTTGCGCGATTAACGTACGGCCGCCCAATACCGACTTGTGGGACTTGAACCATTGCTTCGCAATGTTCAGCGCCCGGTGACTGGTAAACAGGCAGAACATACCGCCAGAGGTAAAGTCCAGCAACGGCGTAACCGCCTCGAGCATCGCATCGGTGTGCCCCGGGTCGGACGGCTGCGGCAGGTCGGCAGGGAGATAGATCAGCCCATTCTGATCCAACGGGAATGGACTGGGAAATGTGAGTGCTGCCACGCCTGCCAGGCCCATACGGGCGCCGAAATGTGAAAAGTCCTCACCGACCGCAAGCGTCGCCGAGGTAAATATCCAGGACTGGAAGCCATTGTCGATGAGCCCATTCAGCTTCGTCGAAACATCCAGCGGCGTGAGATGCAGCCGCAAGCTGCGTGGATGGATCTCCAACCAACGCAAACCATCCCAGGTGTCGTCGTTAGATAAAATCGTCAACCGCTCCGCCATGCTAACAAGCCGATCGTGAATCTTTTCAAGTTCGACCGACGCGTCCGCAAGATCCGCAATGGCAGTCTGCGCATCGTGAATTGAGTGACTCAGGGCATTGAGTGGCTCTTGCAGTTCCGTTATCACTTCGCTGAGCTCGTGGCGCCCTTCTTTTCGCGGCGCGTCGGCGCGCAAGTTTCGAATTGCCGTTTGCAGCGCATCTATTCGGCGGTTGAGCTCAGGTTGGGAAAAAGGCAACGTGGCAGAGCGAGCTTCCTCTACGAGACGTTCAAGCTCGCGGCTACCGAGCGAAACGCCAAAGAACTGCACGGCTAGATCCGGTATCTGGTGGGCCTCGTCAATAATGATGGCTTCGGCGCCTGGCAGAAACTCAACGAAACCCTCTTCCTTCATCGCGAGATCGGCGAGCAACAGGTGATGATTGACGACGACCAGATCCGCTTCCTGCGCCGCTTTCCGTGCTTTCACGACATGGCACCTGGAGTATTCGGAACACTTTTGACCCAGACAATTATCCGCAGTCGATGTCACCAACGGCCATATCGGCGAGTCCTCCGGAACGTCGATGAGCTCTGCTTTATCGCCACTGATGGTGCGATGACGCCATTCGCGCACTTCGTTCAGGTCTTCGAGCAAAACGGATGCAGGGTCTGTCACCTGATCCAGACGTTGGCGACAAAGATAATTTGCACGGCCCTTGAGTAAAGCCGTGCTTACCGGCCGGCCGACCGCTTTGCTGACCAACGGCAAGTCGCGGTGATACAACTGGTCCTGCAAAGCCTTGGTGCCCGTACTGATAATCGTCTTACGGCCACTCATCAACGCCGGAATCAAATAGGCAAAGGTCTTACCCGTACCGGTACCGGCCTCGACGACCAGCTTGTCGCGATTCGCAATCGCTTCTGCGACCGCTTCGGCCATCCATCCCTGGCCTGCCCGCGGCGTGAAGCCCGGCAACAGATCTTTGAGGGGGCTTTGATCGCCAAAATAGTCGGTCAGAGTTTTCACCGCGAGAAGATTACACGGTTAGAGACACGATCGCTCTAGGTCTTTTGACCGCAAAAAGCCGCTAATTGAATGACCAGGAGCTATTCGACACATCTAGCGAAAAACGAATAGCTAGTTTCGCCTTTTGCATACTGTATTTTGTCAATTAATCAGTATAATTTGCCACCTGTTTCAGACGAAACTGTGCTGATCTCACCCAAGTAAAACGCCCTTAGAGAAACTTCCAATGACGACACTCGCGTCTCTGCAAAGCTGGGTTGACCAGGTTGCAGCCCAAACCCGCCCCGACAATATCGTTTGGTGTGACGGCTCCGATGCCGAATACCAGCAAATGATCGAGCAAATGCTGTCGGATGGTACCCTCACGACGCTCAATGAAGAGCAATACCCCAATTGCTATTTGCACCTGTCCGATCCGAGCGACGTCGCACGTGTGGAGCATCTGACTTTCGTTTGCACGAAGGAGCGCGAGGACGCCGGACCTAACAATCATTGGATGAAGCCCGAAGACGGGCACGCCAAAGTCGATGATTTGTTCGCTGGCTGCATGAAGGGCCGCACAATGTACGTGTTGCCCTACTGCATGGGACCCATCGGTTCGCCGTACTCACGCTGTGGCGTCGAGATTACCGACAGCCCCTACGTCGTCGTGAACATGAAATTGATGACACGCATGGGTGATGAGGCTTTACAACGCATTGAAAATGAAGGAACTTTTGTTAAGGGGCTTCATTCGACGGGTGACCTTGATCCGGAACGTCGGTTCATCATGCACTTCCCCGATGAACTCTCGATCAAGAGCATTGGCTCCGGCTACGGTGGCAACGCCTTGCTCGGCAAGAAGTGCCATGCGCTGCGCATCGCGAGCTACCAGGCTCGCACGGAAGGCTGGCTCGCCGAACACATGTTGATTGTCGGCCTGGAAAGTCCGGAAAGCGTGATTCACTATGTCGCTTGCGCCTTCCCGTCCGCCTGCGGCAAGACCAACCTGGCGATGTTGATTCCGCCTGAATCAATGCCCGGCTGGAGAATCTGGACCCTGGGCGACGATATTGCCTGGTTGCACCCCGATGAGGGCGGCAAGTTGCGCGCGATCAACCCGGAGTCCGGGTATTTCGGCGTGGTACCGGGTACCAACGAAAAGACCAACAAGAACGCCTACGACATGATCATGCACGATACGATTTTCACCAATGTCGCGACAACGGCGACTAATGTGCCGTGGTGGGAAGGCAAGCTAGATGGCGTGCCGACAACCGATTGGCAGGGACGTGACTACGATGCCGCGAACGGCAAGGCGGCACACCCAAATTCACGATTCACTGTCTCGGCGACCAATAATCCCAGCTACTCCAGCCTGGCAGACGCTCCGGAAGGCGTGCCGATTTCGGCGATTGTCTTTGGTGGGCGTCGCAAAGAGCTTGCGCCTTTAGTCTACGAGGCGAAAAGCTGGGAACACGGCGTACTCGTTGGCGCCGGCGTTGCATCTGAGACAACCGCCGCGAATGTCGGAGAAGTCGGCGTTGTTCGTCGCGATCCGATGGCGATGAAACCATTCTGCGGCTACAACTTTGCAGACTACTGGGCGCACTGGTTGGCATTTGGCGAGAGCCTCGAACATCTTCCGAAGATCTTCCACGTCAACTGGTTCCGTCAAACCAAGGACGGTGATTTTCTTTGGCCTGGATTCGGCGAAAACCTGCGGGTACTGCAGTGGATCATCGAACGTTGCGAGCATCGAGTCGATGCGAATGAAACACCGATCGGTTTCTTACCCAACCCGGCAGACATCAATACGACGGATCTGGACATCAGTGCCGAAAACCTCGAGGCGCTGACGTCAATTGATACCGATCAGTGGCGGGCGGAGATGAAATCCGTTGGGGAATATCTGGAAAGCTACGGCGACCGGCTGCCGGAGGCATTGCGGCGGCAACAGCAGGCTATCGCGGACGCACTATCGCCGTCGTAGGAGCGCGTCTTACGCGCGACCCGTTATTCTATTGTTTTAAAGTAGATCGCTAACGAGGAACCCGGTTCTTCCGCGCGGCCGAGCCCGATCGTGCCTTCTTCGCCGAGTTCCGCGGAGTCACGCCGAACAAACTTTTCCTTACCCAGCACGTCCTGAAAGAACGTCCCGTTGGTACTTTGGTCCGTAATGATGAACTTCCCGCGTCGCATTTCGATCTTGGCGTGGATCCGAGAAATCAGGTTGCCTTTGACGACGACATCATTGTCGTCAGCCCGGCCAAGATTGATGCTCTTGCGCTGATCTGTCACTTCGACGGTCGAGTCCTTGAAGTTGATTAGCAACTTCGATGCCTTTCGACCTTTAGTCTCCCACTCAATCGTGGGCAACATGCTGGTTGCCTCCTCGGGCTGCCAAACCAGCTCGAACAGCGCGACTTCATCGATTCGACCGCGAACGGTCGCGACGTCTATCTGGCGACTCTGATTGCGCAGCTCCGGGCTCATCTGTTCGACAGTAAATCCGGAAATCACGATCTGTTTTGACTTCGCTTGCGAGGTCATGCGATTCGCCGTGTGCACCGCTGCGCCGAAAATATCGTTTTGCTCCTGCACCACCGGGCCGTAATGGCAGCCAATTCGGATGGAAACCGGGATGCCGCCGTCTTTCTTGCCTTGTGCGGAAATACGGGTCTGCATCATGACTGACGCGCCCATTGCCTCGTCCACCGTCTCGAACGTTGACATAACCTCGTCGCCAATCGTCTTGATGACGGTGCCGTTGAACTGGTAGGTCGCATCTTTCATGATATCGAGGCAGGCCGCGACCGTCTCACTGGCCTTCGTATCACCGAACTTGTCGTACATCTGTGTACTGCCGACAACGTCAGCAAACACAATTGCTACTTCAAGATCTTTTGCCATAACACGACCCATAGGTTAAAGCGCCAAGCGACTAATAATAGTACTATTTTTCCGCGACGATGTAAGCGATCCATGCCAAATCCGCGACACCGACCTCATCCGGCGCGAATTCACCATTACCATCGCCATCCTCGTCCTCGCCTTCCCAGTAGACGGTCGCTTTTTTGAAACCCGCTTCCAGCAGGAGTTCCCGAATCTCGGGAGCAGACCACAAGCGCCACTCGTAGGTGAACGCCTTCTTGATCTTGGAGCCGTCTTTGAACTTGAAATGAATATGGCAACGAATGAAGTTCGTTATTGGGTGGAAAGTTGCCTGGTGCCAGATGTACGAGAACCGGTGTTTCTTGTGTTTGGTCTTCTCTTTGGTCTCTTCCTGCGCTTCAGGCCCACCAAACAGGTCGCAAAAGAAAACGCCATCGTCTTTGATCGCGTCATACGCTTTTTCGAAGTACGCCCGCAATGAATCGCGTGTGTCGAAAATGAAAAAGCTGAAATTAAACGCCGCGAGCAAATCAACTTTGGGCGTTTCAACGGTCATGACGTCAGACTCGATCAGGCTGACGCGCGCCTGGTCTTCGCTATCCAGCTTGCTCAGCCGATTCTTGCGTCCCCACTCCAGCACTGAAGGTTCGATGTCCACACCGATGGCCTGGAAGTCTTTGCCCTGCCGAACCCACTGGCAAGATACGCTTGCGGTTCCGCAAAAATCTTCGCGAAACAAATACCCCGTGCGACCGGTAAGCGACGTAAAGGTCGCCTGCAGGAACTCGACCTCATTCTCCACGTTCTGTACGGACAGCTCGTAAAGTTCATGAATATCGGCTTTCTCGGCCATCGTCTGGTGCTTGCTAGCGGATTTGGCGCTCATTCTGGGGGATTCGTCCTTTTGTTCTGATGTCTATTGGGCGGGCCGTGCATTGTAGCGGTGCGATTGCGAATAGGCCATCTATTCGGTGCGCCCCCCGTGAAATCGATAATAATATTGTACGTATCAACCACGATAACGATGCCATTTTGGCTGCGGCAAGATGTTGAAAGCTGCAAAGTCTGATTATGGGGACTTGGAAGCGCTCGACACACGGATGTGTTTTAAATATTCCGGCAGACGAACAGCCCATTTGAGTTCCGCCCAATGGGAGAGTTGCTATGCCTGAGCACGAAACTTTCTACGACGTCATGCGCCGACATGGCATCACACGCCGTAGCTTCCTTAAATTCTGTAGCCTGACCGCCGCCGGCCTCGGCCTGGGTCCGGAGTTTGTGGGCCGTATCGCCCATGCGCTGGAAACCAAGCCCAGAACACCCGTGATCTGGCTACACGGTCTCGAGTGTACCTGCTGTACAGAATCCTTTATTCGTTCCGGAAATCCGCTGGCCGGTGACGTCGTACTGTCGATGATATCCCTCGACTATGACGACACGCTAATGGCCGCGGCCGGACATCAGGCCGAAGAACTGTTACAGCAAACGGTCGAGAAATATGACGGCGAGTATATTCTCGCCTGTGAGGGTAACCCTCCCCTCAATGAAGACGGCATGTATTGCATACAAGGAGGCAAGCCTTACGTTGAGAAGTTGCGTTACATGGCGGACCACTGCAAGGCGATTATTGCCTGGGGTTCCTGCGCGTCATGGGGTTGTGTACAGGCAGCCAAACCCAACCCGACGCAGGCAACGCCGATTCACAAGGTCATACTCGACAAACCGATCGTAAAAGTACCGGGTTGTCCGCCGATCGCCGAAGTGATGACAGGTGTCATCACCTACATGCTCGCATTTGGCCGCTTGCCGCCGTTGGACCGACAAGGTCGACCGAAAATGTTCTACGGCCAGCGACTCCACGACAAATGCTATCGCCGTCCGCACTTTGACGCCGGACAGTTTGTCGAACGCTTCGACGACGAAGGTGCGAGAAAGGGCTATTGCCTTTATAAAGTCGGCTGCAAAGGACCAACAACCTACAACGCCTGCTCCACCATCGAATGGAACGGCGGCCTGTCCTGGCCCGTCAAATCCGGTCATGGCTGTCTCGGCTGCGCCGAAGAAAACTTCTGGGACAAAGGCAGTTTTTACAGTTCCGTCTCCAATCTCAACGTCACTGGCAATGTCGAGGCTACCGCAAACAAAATAGGCGGCACACTCGCCGGCGCCGCAGCAATTGGCGTCGCTGCGCATGCGGCGGCAACTGTCGTTCAAAAGGCTACCGCGAAAAAATCGCAACCGTCCGAGGAGATGAGCAATGGCTAGCGTAACAACACCGAACGGTTTTGATCTGGACGACAGCGGTCAGCGCGTCGTCGTCGATCCGGTTTGCCGCATCGAAGGGCACCTTCGCATCGAAGTGAATCTCGATGAAAATAATGTGATCCGAAATGCCGTTTCCACAGGCAGCATGTGGCGCGGACTCGAGGTCATCCTGAAAGGCCGGGATCCGCGCGATGCCTGGGCGTTCACCGAGCGCATTTGTGGCGTCTGCACGGGCGTTCACGCACTGCAGTCTGTTCGTGCTGTTGAAGATGCTCTCAACATCGAGATACCAACGAACGCGAATCATATTCGTAACCTGATGATTCTGGCGCAGTACGCGCAGGACCATATCGTGCATTTCTACCACTTGCACGCGCTTGATTGGGTGGACATTGTCAGTGCATTGAGCGCCGATCCGAAAGCGACGTCTGAGTTGCAACAGGCGATAAGCCCCTGGCCAAAATCATCACCTGGGTACTTCAGTAGTGTGCAAAACAAGCTGAAACGTTTTGTTGAATCGGGACAGCTAGGCATATTTGCAAACGCCTATTGGGGCAGTCCAGCTTACAAATTGCCGGCCGAAGCGAATCTTCTGGCGACGACACACTATCTGGAAGCACTCGACTTCCAGAAAGAGATCGTCAAGATTCATACAATCTTCGGCGGCCGTAATCCGCATCCGAACTGGGTCGTGGGCGGTATGCCCTGCTCGATCAATGTCGATCAAGTGGGCTCCACAGGCACGGTCAACATGGTTTGGCTCAATATGGTCAAAGACATTATTGAACAGACGATTACGTTTACGGATCAGGTCTATTTGCCGGACCTCAAGGCCATTGCCTCGTTCTACAAAGACTGGGGCTACGGTGGTGGTTTGTCGAGCAAGAACGTCATGGCTTACGGCGAGTTCCCGGCCTATGCCAACAACCACACGAACGACAGTCTGATGATGCCGCAGGGTGCCATCCTCGATGGCGACCTCAGCACCGTCCACGATGTGGATGTGCGAGACCCGGCGCAGATTCAGGAGTTTGTTGCTCACTCCTGGTACCAGTACGCCGATGACAATGTCGGCCTGCACCCGTTTGACGGGGTAACGGAGCCGAAGTTCGAACTCGGCCCGAATCTGGTCGGCACCAAAACCAATATCGAGAACATCGACGAGGGCGGCAAGTACTCGTGGATCAAGGCGCCGCGCTGGCGCGGCAACGCGATGGAAGTTGGCCCGCTCGCGCGTTATCTGGTCGGCTACGCAAGAGGTCGCCCCGATATCAAGGAGCCGGTCGATAAACTGCTGTCTGACCTCGGCTTGCCGATCACGGCGTTGTTCTCAACGCTGGGTCGAACCGCCGCTCGCGGACTCGAAGCGTCCTGGGCAGCGCACAAAATGCGCGACGTCTATGGCGAGCTGATGGCTAATCTCAAGGCCGGCGACTCCACGACGGCGAATATGGAAAAATTCGATCCTGCTACCTGGGAAGCCGATGTGAAAGGCGTCGGTTTTGGCGAAGCACCGCGTGGCGCGCTGGGACACTGGGTCCATATCAAGGACACCAAGATCGAAAACTACCAGTGCATCGTACCGACGACATGGAATGCATCACCGCGAGATCCGGCGGGCAACATCGGTGCCTACGAGGCTGCTCTGTTGGGTACTCCAATGGCCGACCCAGAACAGCCACTCGAAATACTTCGCACGATTCACAGCTTTGACCCCTGTGTCGCCTGCGCGACGCACGTCATGTCGCACGATGGCAGGGAACTCAGCACCGTCAAAGTGCAATAAGGAGGACGTCATGGCAATCACCGGAGATAAACGCGTCACCCCTCCGATCTATGTGTTCCAGATACCCATCCGCATCTGGCACTGGCTACACGCGCTATCCATCACAACGCTGTGTGTCACCGGGTATTTCATAGCCACTCCATTGCCATCCGTGGGTGGCGAAGCCAGTGATCATTTCGTGATGGGGACCTTCCGACTCGTGCATTTTTCGTCAGCATTCGTATTTGCTATTGGCCTGTTCGTGCGGGTTTATCTAACGTTCGTTGGCAACCACTACTCGCACGAATTGCTGCTCCCACCGATTTTGCACCGCCACTATTGGGTGCTTGTGTGGGAGGAAATTCGTTTCTATGCCTTCCTGACCCGGAAATCCGGGAAGTACGCCGGGCACAACCCGCTCGCGCAAGTGTTCATGTGGCTGGTCAATGTCGTTTTAGCACTGTTCATGATGTGCACTGGTTTCGCCTTATACAGCCAGGGCACAGGTGCCGGCAGTTGGGCAGACTCGCTTTTCGGCTGGGTGTTTGTATTGCAAGCCAGTTCGCAAACCGTTCGCATGTGGCATCTGATGGGAATGTGGCTAATGGTGGTGTTTATCATTCTCCACATCTACATGGTTATCCGGGCCGATTTTCACTCACGCCAAAACGGCGTCAGTGCAATGATCAGTGGTTGGCGCACATTTAAAGACGACGGTCCGATAGATACGCGCTGAGACAAGGAGATGAGTAGCCCTTCCCAGAGCATTGCCGACGGCGACCCAGGCGCATACGACACCCTGATCCTCGGTATCGGCAATATTCTTTGGGCAGACGAAGGCTTTGGCATTCGCACGGTTGAAACGCTGCATGCCCAATACTCGTTTCCGGAAGACGTCCGCATTATGGACGGTGGCACGCAGGGAATTTTTCTCTTGCCGTGGGTCAGAAACGCCAGGCGCCTGCTCATTTTTGATGCGATCGACTTTGGGCTCGAACCCGCAACGCTGAAAATCATTCGTGGCGGTGATGTGCCACGATTCATGGGCGCCAAGAAAGTCAGCATGCACCAGACCGGCTTCCAGGAAGTCCTGGCAGCGGCCGATTTAGCCGACGACCTTCCGGAGGAATTGGTCCTGATTGGCGTTCAGCCGGAATTGCTCGATGACTACGGGGGCAGTTTGCGGCCATGTGTCAAAGCCCAAATCGACCCGGCCATCCGACTTGGCCTCGAAATCCTGAACGACTGGAATGTCACTGCCCGACCCCGTGACAAGCCCTTTGACAGCGACGAGTCCGTCGGGCCGACCGCGCTGGGCATACACGACTACGAATCCGAACGCCCCGCGGCAAAGGGAGCAATTTCAAATGGAGAACCGCAATGACTCACGCACTCATTGAGCGACTTCTCAATGACTTTGACTACCCTGAAATCTCGCTCGACAATCACGACGCCTTTGTTAAGCGGTCAGGACTCAACGTGTTGTTTTTTCCGGGTGATCCCGAAACGATCAAGGATTCCACGGACGTCGCGGTGATCCTGCCGGAACTGGTCGCGGCGTTTGCGCCACAGCTCAGTGCAGGTGTCGTGACAGACACGTTTGGTGCGGGTCTGACGCTCAAACGCCAGTACGGCTTCACACACTATCCGTCGCTGGTTTTCGTCCGCAGCGGCGAATACGTTGGCACGATTTCCCGAATTCAGGACTGGTCCGAGTATTTGTCAAAAATAAATGTCCTGCTTGCGGCACCCGGCCGCAGAGCACCGGGCTTCAGCATTCCGGTGGTGGTCGAATGAACATCAAAGACATTCCGGTGCGCGTTGTTGGGCCCGGCAGCCAACCCGGTGCAGAAGGTGACGCGCCCGCTTACATCGATATGCCCCGCGACATGACGAGTTACAACGCGCCAACAATTCCCGATCCGGACTCCGTTCAGCACTTGTCCGGTGCACGTGAAGCAATGACCTGGCTGAAACAAGCGCTCACAGAATGCTCGGAAGACCGCGCCTCGCCGCGCGCTAATCTGAACGCGCTCGACGATGAAAACCGCGAGCTGGTAAACCAGATACTCGGAGAAGGCGAGATTAGCATTACCTATGACGGCGATCCGGTCGCGAATGTGCAGGAGTCCGTTTTAGCTGGCGTTTGGCGCACCTTGTATTTCGACGATGACGACAACGTCGCGATCGATATGCTTGAGGTTGGCGCAGTGCCCAATCTGGTATTGGCGCCATTTCAAGGCGCTCGCACGGTGGACACATCGGCAGCCGACGTTTCCGCCGACGTGCCGAATGCAATGCCGCTGCTGTTTGAACTCGAGGATCGATGCAACCGATTCGAAAAATCGGGTACGGCTTATTCGATCAATCTGACCTTGCTGCCGCTGTCGCAAACCGAGCTGGAATTTCTGGATGTTCGATTGGGTCGCGGTCCGGTGGATGTGCTGTCCAGAGCTTATGGCAAGTGCGAGGTCATCAACACGCTGGTCCCGAATCTGTGGTGGGTTCGGTATTACAACTCCATGGGTACACTGATTCTTAACTCTCTGGAGATCGCCGATGTGCCTGAGGTCGTCGTCGCTGCCCCCGAAGACCTGTCGGACTCAGGTGAGCGCCTCAGTGAAATACTGGCGCCCTACTGGTCGGATGCGGCGTGAACGAACTCGCCGACGATACAAAACTCGAATGCAAAATCTGCTGGTACGTTTACGACCCGGCGATCGGCGACGACGTATACCAGGTTCCACCAGGAACGCCTTTCTTGCGACTACCGGACTATTGGCGCTGTCCAGAGTGTGATTCCAGCGCATCTTCGTTTCTACCTGCAACCGGATAAGGTAGCCACGCTCGTGCCGATATCGATCGACCAAATGACCGAACGGTTCCGCGACATTCATGCAACGCGCATGCAGGGGATGCCGTTCATCAACGCAAAACTCCGCGTTGAGGCCGTGGGTTTTCGACCCTGGGAGGAACACGAACTTGGCGTGTTGATTACGCCGTGGTTCATGAATCTTATTCTGTTGCCAGAAGTTGACGCGGACATTGATCAGGGACACAAGATCGATGCGGGTTTTCCGTCGGGCAAGATCGAAATGACGGCGGCCCAGGACGAGAAACTCGGCTTGTATTTTTCCGCCGTGCTGTTTTCGTCGGTCATGGATATTCCGAATCAGGAAACTGCCAGAGATATTGCAGCGGAGGTCATGCGAGAGCTATTTGATACGAAACGCAGTTCAAAGGTCATCAGTCGGCGCTCGATTTTCATAGCCACGAGTCGCGCCGATGCATGAACTGTCTGTATGCCTGGCTTTGCTGCAACAAGTGGAGACGATTGCCAGCGAACGTAACGCGGCCAGGATCGAAAAGATCTTTCTTCGAGTCGGACCGCTCTCCGGCATTGAACCGGCATTATTGAAAAACGCCTACCCGATGGCAGTCGCTGGCACTATCGCGGCCGAGGCGGAGCTGTTCATCGAACCAGCAGAGGTCGTGGTGTCATGTACTCAATGCGGTGCCGAATCAACCGTTCAGCCGAATCGGCTACTTTGTTTGGAGTGCGGTGACTTTCGCACTCGGCTAATCAGCGGCGACGAAATGATTCTGCAGCGCCTGGAGATGAGTTTTGAGCAGGAGGCATTAGCTGTAATAGCCGATACCTGACCGAACAACTGCTGACGGATTTTCACGAGACTACGGAGTTCTAAACCCGGCGACGGTGCAGGATAGTCGCCGCCGTCTCCACGACCCACAGTCGACAGCGTCGACTATCCTGCACCGACACCTGTTCAATACTGTGACGGTTACGCGAAAACCGTGACCAGCTAACGAGATGCTGCTGAGCACTTGCCGTGTCAATTCCAGTTTTGACTGTTACAACTAGCAGATACGCGGTAGAGGATCGTCTTCCAGTTCTTCGAGAAAACGCTCGCCGCCGAGCGAGGTTTCCAGAA
>CAZMRZ010000005.1:53668-75481 GCA_964568835.1 uncultured Woeseiaceae bacterium
GGATCGTCTTCCAGTTCTTCGAGAAAACGCTCGCCGCCGAGCGAGGTTTCCAGAATGACGCGTTTGTTGGCGGACGTTATGCGGCCTATTCGAGCGGCATCGCACCCCGCATCAAGGGCCTGCCATTTCTGCAATGCGCGTTCAGCCTGATCCGGCGCCACCACTGCGACAACTCGTCCTTCGCATGCCAGATAGTACGGATCGTACCCGAGCATGTCGCAGACCGATTGCACCTGCTCCTTGACCGGAATATTTGCGGAGAACTTCACGCCAAAACCGGTTGCCCGAACAATCTCGTGCGCTATCGACGCAATACCGCCACGCGTCGGGTCACGCATAAATCGCAGGCCGTCGAGTTCCAGCAGCGGTTCGGTCAACGCCATCACGGGCGCCGCATCCGAAACCAGGTCACCGCGCAGGCCGAACTCCTCCCGTGCCAGCATTACTGCTGTGCCGTGGTCACCGACCGTGCCACTTACGATCATCACGTCGCCGTCGCGAATTCGATCGATGGAAGGAATCGTCCCCGGCAGACGCACGCCAACACCGGTCGTCGCGAGATACAGTCCGCCGCCTTCGCCACGAC
Source organism: uncultured Woeseiaceae bacterium (assembly GCA_964568835.1). GTDB lineage: Bacteria > Pseudomonadota > Gammaproteobacteria > Steroidobacterales > Woeseiaceae > UBA1847. Next base: position 54,255 of record CAZMRZ010000005.1, read on the forward strand.
GCACGACCTTCGTATCGCCAGCGCTGATCCGAACACCCGCTTCATCCGCTGCCCGTGCCAGACTCGCGACAATACGGTTCAGCTGCTCGACTTCAAAGCCCTCCTCGATGAATGCGTTGAGGGTCATGTACATCGGCCGCGCACCGGCGACAGCAAGATCATTGGTCGTGCCGTGGATCGCCAGCGAACCAATATCACCACCCGGGAATTCCAGTGGTTGAACTGTAAATCCGTCAGTTGTAATGAGAGCCTCTCCACCATTGAGGTCGATGGGCACCGCGTCTGCCTGCACATTCAATTCCGACTTGTGCAAATGCTTCGCAAACACATCCTCAATCAATTCGCGCATAAAGCGGCCGCCGTTTCCATGCGCCAGTGAAATTCTTGTGTCATCCATTCTGCTTACGCTCCCTGATCCTGAGCCGCGAATTCGACGATCTGGCCAAAGCACAAAGCCGCATCGTTACACGGCAATACAGTTGGCATACGGACCCTAAATCCTGACGATGAAAGAAGTTCGGCGGTCTCAGCCGCGAGTATTCGATTTTGAAAAACGCCGCCCGTCAAACCGACACAGGCAACTCCGATTCGTTCACGCGCTGCGATCGCCTGGGCATGCAGCGCATGGGCGACACTCGAGTGGAATATTTCGGCGCGAAGCCGGGGTGACATCCGCTCATCACCCAGCATTGACAGCAACGGAGCCCAGTCGCTGCGCAGGACACCATTGTCGTCAGGCTCGAGCGGAAGAGTGATTGGCGTTCGCGTTTGTTGGCAGAGGGATTCCAATTGCATCGGACCCTGCGCCTCAAAACTAACGTCGTTGATGCCACAGATGATCGCAGCAGCCGCGTCGAAAATCCTGCCGACAGCACTGCTATAGGGGCTGTTCAAACCATCGGACCATGCTCGGCGAGCGAGACCATCGCGGTCGGGGGCTTTGTCCCAGATTTCGTCACACTCCCAGTAAAGGGCCGCTGCGCTGCGCCAGGGCGCGCGTCCTGAAAGATTAGCGCCGGGTACCCTGAAGGGTCGCCAGCTTGCAAATCGACGCCACTCGCCCGGACTGCCAAGCAATGCCTCGCCGCCCCACAGCGAACCATCTTCGCCAAGACCAACGCCATCCCAGGCGAAAACCAGACACGGTTCGTCGTCAAGGCATTCGCCCATTAATGCCGACGCATGTGCGGCGTGATGGAAAATTTTGGCGTGCGGCAATTCGTGTTGCCTCGCCCAGCGATGCGTTGTGTAGCCCGTGTGAGCATCGCACAGGATACGCTCTGCGTTGATACCGTAAAGCACCTGCAAGTCGTCGACGAGCTGTTCGAATACCCCCATGCTTCTGGCATTGTCCATCTCTCCAATATGCGGCGATATCACGACACGCTTATCCCAACCCAAGGCCAACGCGCCCTTCATATGGCCGCCAACAGCCAGCACGGGTTCGGTAAGTCGCCGCTTCAATTCAAGCTCGACCGGTGCTGAACCCCTGCCCATTCTCAGCGGTCGCATGACGCCGGCTATCTGCCGGACCACGGGATCGTCAGCAGGGCGAACGATCGGTCGATTGTGATGCAGGAAGGCGTCAGCGACCGGCGCCAGCCGCGACGACGCTTCAGAATTATCGGTGAGTACCGGTTCGCCGCTGATGTTTCCGGATGTGGCAACCAGCGGCCCGCCAAATCGCGACAGCAGGAGGTCGTGCAACGGGCTGTAGGGAAGAAAGACACCGATCTCCCGCAGTCCCGGCGCGATGTTAATTCCGAGCGTGGTCTTATTACGCTGTTTGACCAACACGATGGGACGAGACGGATCGAGCAAGGTCCTTGCCTCAAGATCATCAATCTCTGCCACCCTCCGAACAGCATCCAGTCCGTCAGGACCCTCCATTGGCAGCATGATCGCCAAGGGCTTGTCAGGCCTGTGTTTTCGATCGCGCAGCTTCTCTATAGCAATCGAGTTACACGCATCCACCATCAGGTGATAACCACCAATGCCCTTCACCGCGACGACATTGCCCGCCATGAGCTCTCGTACCGCGATATTGATTTCGGTATCCGGATCACTGAATTCGACGTAAGCCCCTTTTTCAATATCGAGGCCCGGTCCGCAAACCGGACAAGCAATCGGTTCAGCGTGGAATCGTCTATCTGCCGGATTCTCATACTCCGTGCGGCAGTCATCGCACAGCTCGAAACCTGCCATGCTCGTGTTTTGCCGATCGTAGGGTAATGACTCAATCAACGTGTAGCGTGGCCCACATTGGGTGCAATTAATAAACGGATAGTGGTACCGCCGATCGTCGGGGTCATGCAGTTCCTTCCTGCAGTCGTCGCACATAAAGTTATCGGCCGGTACAAATACCTCCGCATTCGCATCACTGGAACTCTCGATAATCTCGAATGCCTCTATCTCGAAGGACTCAAGGGCGGCCGGATCGACACGCTCAAAATGCGTCACTCGCGGACGCGATAACGGCGGCGCGCACTCGATAAGGTCTGCTCTGAATTTCTCTAACGAATCCGCAGGGCCGCAGGCGAGAATATCGACTTCGCCCAGCCGATTTTGCACATAGCCGGTGAGCTGATACTGGTGGGCCAGCCGATAGACGAACGGCCGGAAGCCCACGCCCTGCACGTGCCCCGTCAGCGTAAGTTGCGCGGCACTATTCAACCGTCTGCTCCTTGCGCCGGCCCTCCCAGCGATTCTCCCGGTACCCGGATGACCACCAGATTCTGCACGCACCTTCGTCCGACACCATGCAAGGACCGATCGGTTTTCTCGGTGTGCACGCAGCACCGTACAGGCGGCATTCATTCGGATAAATCTTGCCGAGCACTACCCGGGCGCAGTCGCAACCCGGCGGCATCTCACCGACACGCTTACGCGAGTCATCAGCATAAGACTTGAACACCTGGCGCGCGTCATGCGCGGCAAACGCTTCGCGCAGGCGAAAGCCGGAGTTCGGAATGACGCCAATACCACGCCAGTTTGCGTCATAGACTTCCATGACGGTTTGCAGTTGTTTACGCGCCAGATGATTGCCGCCAGATCTGACGACTTCCGGATAGCAATTGTCCAGATGACGGCGACCGCTCTGAAGCTGTTCCAGGACGGAGTACATAGCAGCGAGCAAGGTGTCTGGTCTGAAGCCTGCAACGGCGGCCGGTATGTTGTGCTTTCCAACCACGAACTCCCACTCTTCCGGCCCCATCACCGTCGCCACGTGACCGGGGGCCACCAGTGCGTCGAAACCGGGCGACTCGGACTCCAGCAACATCGCCACGGCGGGCCACGTCAGTCGGCCCGACAACAAGACAAGCAGATTATCCGGCGCTCCTTCGGCAAGCATTGCCGCAACCGGCGCGGTCGTCGTCTCGAAACCCGCTGCGAAGAACACGACTTTTCGCGGCGCTACCTCGGTCGCTATGCGCACCGCTTCAGTCGGTGATGCGATTGGACGTATGTCGGCGCCCGCCGCCTTGGCCTGTTCCAGCGACTGCGCCTCACGCCTCGGAACGTTTACCGGCACCCGCAACATGTCGCCGAATGCGACGAGTACCACGTCCTCATTCAATGAAATCTGTATTGCCTCGTATATATCTTCCTCCGGACAAATACACACCGGGCAGCCGGGACCCGGGATCAATTCAATGTTATCGGGGATGGCGGTGCGCAGCCCGGCGTGTGATATCGAGCGCTCATGCCCACCGCACACATTCATGATGCGGACTGGCGCCTCAAAATTCAGATCGCGCAGCGCCGTCATCCATTGCGCCGCGTCCTTCATTAGGCCAGAACCTTGTCTACCCAGCCCAACCAGCTTTGCATGCCGGCGCCGGATTTTGCGGACAACTCAAACATGGGCGCCGGATTGGCGAGTTGTTGCAGACACTTATGAGCAACGTCCGGGTCGAAGTCGTCGAGGACCGTCAACAAATCCGACTTGGTCAGCAGGACCAGATCAGCGGCGCGGAACATTACTGGATACTTAGCCGGTTTGTCGTGCCCCTCCGGGGTCGACAGTAGAGCAACATTCCAATGCTGCCCGAGATCAAAGCTCGCCGGGCAGACCAAATTGCCGACGTTCTCAATAAAGACGATGTCGAACGCATCGAGATCGAGTTCGTGCACAGCGTCATGTACCATTTTCGCATCAAGGTGGCAGGCGCTCCCCGTGCAAATCTGGATTGCCGTGACGCCTTTGGCGCGAATTCTCGCCGCGTCGTTTTCGGTTTCCAGATCACCCTCAATAACAGCGATCCTGTACTTGCCATCAAGTGCATCTATCGTCGCTTCGAGCAATGCGGTTTTACCTGAGCCCGGTGAAGACATCAGATTGATTGCTTTCACCTGGTGGCCATCGAAATGCTCACGATTGTGTTCAGCCTGGTGATCATTCGCATCAAGCAGTCCTTGCAAGACCGTTACAGTCTCATGCGAATGCGTTTCGCTGTGAGTAACGTTACAACCGCAGGTGCCACACATACTTTCGCCCTCGTCAGACTTCCGCTGCCAGCATTTCGTCAAACAATGCCCAGGATTCAGCCGCCTCGGTCGCCGATACCTTCTGAATGGCATAACCGACGTGCACAAGAATATTGTCGCCAATCTGCAACGTGTCATCCTGCAGCATGAACAGGCTGACTTCGCGCTCGATACCGCGAGCTTCACAGGTACACAGGAAGCCATCGATTGCGCTAATTTTCATTGGAACAGCAAGGCACATAAATCCCCCTCAATCTAGATCATAGGCCGCCAAAAGCACCGGAAACCTACGTAATTACGCCTATTTCAGTTGGGTGATTGTCAGCTTATCTTTAAGGCTTGGACAATTGCGCTCGCCAACCTTTATGCGTGGAGAATCGGGATGCGAATGATTACAAGCCTCTTACTATTGACGGGTGTTGCCGGGCCGGCGATGGCACACACTGGCGACGGGATGCTGGTTCCAGCAATCTCGCACCAGATCTTCGGTCTACACCATCTGCCGTTCAGCATTCTGCTCGTGGTCGTTGCGATCTATGTAGTCCGCCGCTGGCATCGCGGCGAGCGCGTCGACTAGAACCTCACTTCCGGCGCCCTTTATATGGGCATGCTCACTGATATAGCGGCGCCAGGCTCTGGCGCCAGGCTGGCCTGCGTATAGTCCCAGCATGTGCCGCGTGACGCGTCCCAGCGGCTCGCCGGCATTCACCACCGCGTCAACGTAGGGCAACATCTTTTGCACGATCATGCGCCGCTCCGGCAGCTGCGCAGAAGGATTGAAGTGGTGCTCGAGCTCTGCCAGGAAATAAGGTTGATGATAGGCCTGCCGTCCTATCATCGCGCCGTCGACGTGCTGCAGCACGCCCTCTATCTGGGACCTGTCTCCCAGCCCCCCATTAATGACGATCTCGAGGTCGGGGAAATCCTGCTTCAGGCGATACACGCGTTCGTAGTTGAGCGGCGGAATCGTCCGATTGTCCTTTGGACTGAGTCCATCAAGAATCGCGATACGCGCGTGTACGATGAATTTCCTGCAGCCCTCTTCAACCAGGCGGCGCACAAAGACTTCGAGAAACTCGTAGCTATCCAGATCATCAATACCGATACGCGTCTTCACCGTAATCGGAATATCAGTCTCAGTCTTCATCGCACGATAGCACTCAGCAACCGTATCCGGCTTCGCCATCAGGCAAGCGCCGAACTGCCCGCTCTGAACCTTGTCGCTGGGGCAACCCACGTTAATGTTTATCTCGTCGTACCGGTACTCGGCCGCCTTGCGGGTAGCACTGGCCATCCACTCCGGGTCGCTGCCACCGAGTTGTAGCGCCAGCGGGTGCTCTTCTGTGTTGAAGTGAAGAAAGCGATCGGCGTCGCCGTGATGAATAGCGGCCGCCGTCACCATTTCCGTATACAGAAATGCAGAAGGACTCAGCAGGCGCATGAAATAGCGACAATGCCGGTCGGTCCAATCCATCATGGGAGCGACGGCTATTGGTGAACCCATTTTCAACTTAGAGTCTTTAGTCATATTTTGCTTTTAAATCAACAGCTTATTGTCAATCATTTTAGTCTGACTTGGAACACTTTGTCACCCGTTTATTGTGACAATTATGGTCGATTCTCACCCAGTATCGCAAAAATGACCAACCGCCCAACTTTACTAACAATTCAACGGTCGCTTGTTCTATAGTTGGCCATCACCGCCACAGATTATCGCAATGAGCGAGACAAATAACACCAATGGATGAGGAACTCGCGAGTACCGCGACCATGAAGCTGACGAAGCTTCACAGGCTCGATCCATTCTATACGCCGCTGGAAGAACGCTTCGAACGCATTACCCGTCTTGCGTGTCGGGCTCTTGAGTCGCCTGTCGCCGCTATCACGATCGTTAAGGATGATCGCCAATGGTTCAAGTCCGTCCAGGGTTGGCGGGCCACCGAAATACCGATGTCAAAGAGCCTCTGCGCTGAAGTCATTAAGACGGGTGAGCAGAAGATCATCGAAGACACGTTGAATGACCTCTACCTGATGAGTAATTCGTTCGTCTGCAGTGCTCCGAAGTTTCGCTTCTATGCCGGTTATCCGCTGAAGAACGCCGAAGGCGAAACGGTTGGCAGCTTCTGTGTCATGGATGTCAAACCGAAAGCGACGGACTCACACTTTGCCGATACGTTGGCGGACCTTGGCAACATGGCGCAAGACGAGCTCTTAACCACCGAAATCTATAGTACCCAGGAGGCGCTGGTCGCCAAGCTGGGTGAATCTCGACGACAAGCCATGTTTGACCCGCTGACCCGGTTGTGGAATCGACGCGGTGGTCTGGATTTACTCGGTACGGCGATGGAGGAGGTTCTCAAGCACAACCAGACGCTGGGAATCTGTATGGCCGATATTGATAATTTTAAGAACATCAATGACGGACATGGCCACGCGGTTGGCGATCAGGTCTTGCGCAAAGTGGCCAGTACAATTGTCGCAGCGGTTCGGCCAGAAGATATCGTCTGTCGCTTCGGTGGGGAGGAATTCGTTATCGTCGTTCGCGACGTCGATAACAGGGCGTGTTTTACCATCGCTAATCGAATCTGTTCGAGTGTTCGCGAAATGCCCATTCGGACTCGTGAAGCGACGATACCCGTGACGATAAGCCTCGGCATCGCAATGCGCGATCACGATGATATCGTTACCATGGAGCAGCTGCTTGAAAGCGCAGATAAGGCGCTTTACAAGAGTAAAGACGACGGCAGGGATCGCGTTACATTTGCGACAAGTCCGGATAAATAGACGCGAGACAGTCTAGTCTCGGACTAGTCCTCGAGGAGGTCCGGCGCCAGAGCAATTGAGCCATCCGCGCCCCACTCTACGTCCACCAGCTCCGGGTGTTTTTCCGCCAGCAGTTCGAGGGCGGACTTTCTGCTTTGCAGCTCCAGTTGTTGCTCGCGAACCTGATCGGCCAACCTGCGATTCTCGACGAGAACGTCCCTGTGGGTCAGCGCATGCGTGATCGTGAGAATCAAATCATGGTCGTCCCACGGCTTACAAACGTAGCGGTATATTTCGGCCTCATTGATCGCACTGAGCATAGCCTGCAGTTCAGTAAATCCACTGAGTATGATGCGCATGGCTTCCGGCTGGAGACGCCTTATCTCATTCAGGAATTCCACGCCGTCCATCTCCGGCATCTTGTAATCAGAAATGACGAGATCAAACGTCGCTGTCTTCGCCCGCTTGAGTGCTTCCTTCACGCCGTCATAAGTTTCTATCTCCCAACCGTCCACTCTCTTGAGTACACGCTTCAGCGAATTCAAAATATTGGGTTCATCGTCGACGATCATAATTCGGTACATCATTACTTACCTTTGCTAGTCGCTAAAATATTTCTGCCGCTCACACTGAGGGCTGTTTAACCGGGAGCCAGATAGAGAATGTCGTCCCAGCCCCCAACTCACTGTCTGCAATAATATGCCCACCATGGCTTTGAATGATTCCGTCGGATACCGACAGACCCAGTCCGGTCCCCTTGCCGACTTCCTTGGTGGTAAAAAACGGATCGAAAATTTGCTGCAGGGTTTCCGCAGCAATGCCGGTGCCGGTGTCTGATATCTGCAGGCAGACCCAGGCATTCGGGCCGTCGCTGACGGTACCGCGCGCGCCCTTTTCATGCAGTTCCTTTGGCAGGGAACCGACGCGGGTTTTAATCGTGATCTCGCCGCGATCTTCGATCGCCTGTGCCGCGTTGACCAGAAGATTGAGGAAGACCTGGTTGATCTGCGAGGGCTTACATTGAATCTCCGGCAGATCGCCGTAGTCGGTATTAACTTGCGCCTTGTACTTGATCTCATTGATGGCGACACTCAGCGTCCGATCCAGTTGTTCATGCAAATCAGTCCACTGCCATTCCGCGTCACCGCTACGGGAGAAATCCCTGAGGTTGTCCACAATCTTGCGCACGCGTGATAAGCCGTCGGTGCATTCTTCAAGCACTTGCCGGACGTCCTGCTGTAACTCTTCGAGTTGCAGTTTTTCCTTAAGCTGCATCACCGACGCCAACTGCTGCGAAGTGATCTGCGGTTCCTCGTCGAGCCTTGTATAGGCGTCGATCACGCTGAATAAATCCTCGTAGTAACCCTTCAGGCTATTCAGATTGGATGTCACGAAAGCAATCGGATTATTAATCTCGTGAGCGACACCAGCAATTAATACCCCAATTGATGCCAGCTTCTCCGACTGAACCAGTTGCTTGCGGGCTGCTTCAAGTTCGCGGGTCTTCAGCTCAAGTTGCCGCTCCGCCGCACCGGCCTCTGCGAGATTGCCGATAGGTGCGAGAACTTCGCTTGCGTCGGTATTGCCGCAAAGGGAATCATCCGCGCTCGGCGAAACTAATGTCGATACGGCAGCGCCGTTCATTTCCCACTGCACTTCGGGCGGTTTGATGCGCGCCAGCACTTCACTCTTTTCGCCACGCACGACTTTCAGCAGTTCTTCATAAGCGACATCGGCGTCAATTCCGACGCTCACCAGGTATTTCACGCCTTTATCGAACTTTTCGCGTCTTTGGAGCCCGGCAGCTGACGTATCTCTGCGATTCGAGAAATTGTCCATCAATGTCGATCCACAGGCACAATTTCGAAATGCCTCGATGAAAACGCCCTCGTCTTCATCGACAATCTCTCGCAAACCTGTTTTCTTCGCGTTGATGTCCGCCGTCCCGGCGAAAAAATCGGAGGGCGTGTTATAGATGCGACCGCAATTACGGCATTCCTTCGGAAAGGCGTCGCCACCACTCGACCGCAGCCCCTCGTACCAGGCGTCGTCCCACCCTCCGACATTGTCGGCAACCTCTTCGCCAAACTCGAAATCATGCTCGTCGATCACCGACGAAGCCTCCTGCAGCTCATCCCTGTGATCGTCGAACGTTTCCATCAAGGTTGATCCACAGGTGCAGTTTCTAAATGCCTCAACCACAACGGATGTATCGTCGGCCACGTAGGTCTTGAGTCCCGTGTCCTGCTCGCTGATATCCATGGTTTCGGTGAAATACTGCTTCGCAGTGTGAAAAACATGTCCGCAAGTCATGCACTTTTTGGGGAACGACGTATCGAGGCGGGCATACAGTCCTGTATGCCACGTTACCTCTGTGTTGTTGTCGTCACTCATGATAATCACATTCCGTAAAGAATCTCGCTCGAACCGCAAACGAACCTGTCCGTCACTTCAAGCCTGACCGCCTCTTGAATATAGGTTGCTCGTTCGAACTGAGAGAATTTTACGCCAGCATTCACACGCGACGCCGTGCGGCCAATCACATTATGTAGGATTGGTAAGCCTCGCTTCGGAGCGTTTCCGGGACCATTTATTGTCGTTCACAAGTCGAATCGACGAAGTAAAAAGCGAGGCCAGATCAGGCTTTGCGGGTACTTATTCGAAACCCGAGAACTGTGACCGTCCTCACACCGCCATCCCGGCGCTGCGAATAGAATTGCATTCTGTTAAATGGTTTACAGGACCGGTTTCATGTGGCAACGATTGCGAAAAGCAGGAATGAATGGCACCCGCGCCGGACTCGCGGTCAACGGATCAGCCGTTGCATTCGCCCGCGTGCAACAGAAAAAGGACGGCCGCCTGCAAGTCAACGCTGCGACCGTTGACTCCACCGGTGAACCCGATAGCTGGGCAAAGCGCTTGCGCGCACAGTTCGAGGGCAGCAGCACGGCCGGTTCCCGTATTAGTTCGGTACTCCCGGATGGCGGTTACCAGCTGTTACTCGTAGAAGTCCCTAATGTCCCCGCAGACGAAGTCAATGAGGCTGTTCGCTGGCAGATAAAAGATTTACTGGATTACCCCGCAGCTGAAACTGCCATCGAGGTATTCGACATGCCAGGGCAGAAAAATGCCGGCAACAAGAACATGGCGTACGCTGTCGCAACCCGCCGCAGCAATATTCAGGACCATATCCAGCTAATCCATGGCGCTGGATTTACACCGGAAGTCATCAATATTCCCGAACTGTGCGTCCGTAACGTCGCAGTACAGCTGCCTCAGGATGCAAATGGCGTCGCATTCCTGCACCTCCACGAAAACCACGGCGTTCTGACGGTGTCGAAACAGGGCGTACTTTATCTTATCCGGCGCCTCCAGAAAGGACGCCGGGAAGTCGTATCCGCATTAGCCGACGATTTTATGCGCGCAGAAATTATTTCGACTCTGTCATTGGAAATCCAAAGATCACTGGACTACTACGAGAGTCATTTCGACTGCGGACAATTGACCGAACTCGTGCTTTCTCCGGGATCCGACGTCGGTGGGCTTGCTGAATCTCTGAATGAGCAGCTCGGTCTGACCGTTAATCATCTCGATCTCGGCCAACTTTTTGATATGCAATCCGCCGTCTCACCCAAAGAACAGGGTGACTGTCTGATTGCCATTGGCGCCGCGCTGCGATCAGCGCCACTAGCGGCTTAGGACTGAACACGATGCGCCAGGAAATTAACTTTTATCAACCCGAGTTTCGCGACGAGGATCCCGAGTTTGGCGCCATGACGCTCATCAAGGCCAGCGGCGCGATCATACTCGTCATGCTTCTCGCCTATGCATTCGCCGCGCAGAAAATTACCAGTATCGGCAACGAACTTACGATCGTTGCCCAGCAAGAGGTCGCTGCGATGACGCGGCTCGAGAAAATTCGACCCGTGATCAACGCCGTCAGCGGCGAACAGAGCTGGGCGGACCGACTGGAAGAGGCGACGCAATCTCTGGAACAAAAACAGTTGGTACTCAGTCTTGTGCAAGGTTCCACACTTGGCGACACGTTGGGCTTTTCGCGTCACTTGAGATCACTGGCTCGTCAGGACACTGATGGTCTGTGGCTAACCCAGATCAATCTGTCGGCATCGAGGGATAAGAACCGGCTGCAGGGCAAAGCACTGCGAGCGGAACTTGTCGCTACCTATCTTCAGAATCTCGCCGAAGAACCGCCGTTTGCTACGCAGCGCTTTTACCAGTTTCAGATTGACGGCCCCGATAAAGACGACAGCGGCATCGTGAGCTTTTCTATGGATAGCGACGCGAATTTGATCGCAAACACGGTGGTTTCGCAATGAGCCAGACATCAATCATTATGGACAGACTGCATTCGCTGCAGGCATCTGTCGACACGATGAGCATGAGAGAACGCCTTCTTGTGTCCGCCACCGTGGTCTTGCTACTGACAATGCTCTGGTACCTGTTCCTGATGCAACCGCTGGCACAACAGGCCGCCACCAAACGCACCGAAATGGAACAAATTCAGGCTCGTATGGAAACCAGCAATAATAGTTTCGAAGATCAGATCCTGCAGATTTCCGGATCTGGAACGGCTTATCAGGAACGACTCGCCCAGATGCAGGAACGCATCGATGAAATCAATGCGAGGCTTGGCGACTACGCAGCCGAGTTAATCAACCCGGCGGAAATGTCGCAGGTTTTGCAAGGTGTCCTGAAAGAACAACCAAAGCTACGACTGATCCGGATTCGCAATCTCAACCCCGAGTCCCTGTCAGCATCGGCGGACGCCAAGACGGCGACATTTTACAAGCACGGACTCGAGATTGAATTCGAAGGCAGCTATTTCGCAGGCCTCGAATACCTGCAGCAAATAGAGGCTCTGCCGTGGCGTTTCTACTGGCAGATCCTGGAGCTTGAGGTTCTCGAGTATCCCAAGAACCGTTTTCGTCTCGAGGTCAGCACGCTGAGTCTTGATGAGGAGTGGATAGGTGGTTAAGCACACTTTCATACTGACCGTAGCGACGACGCTGCTGCTTGGCGCCGTTGCATCTCAGGCCGCTGAGCCGCAACGCGACCCGACTCGACCGTATTCAGCGCCGATCGCGAATACCAACGTCACCGGCTTTCGCACCACCGCGGTTTTTGTGGCGAGCGATCGTCGTATCGCAATCGTTAACGGGAAACGCGTCGCTAAAGGCGACCGGGTCGACGGCGCGATCGTCGTCGAAGTCCTGAGCGACCAGGTACGACTCAATTTAAACGGCAAGGTGATTTCAGCTCGCCTCCTGCCTGCTGCAGAACGCAGATGACCCATTTCGGAGCGAAATTTAATGATTAAGACGCTGACTGCTGTAATTTCTTTGGCTGCACTCCTTTCAGGGTGCGCATCGGCAATAACAATGCCCCGCGGAAGCGCGACGCAATCGGAGATCGAGGCGGCGCTCGACGAGGCTAGATTGCCACCCACTACGCCCGCAGAGGTAGAGGCAGCACTGCTGCCAGATGTTGGCGTTGAACTGCCAGAGTCGACGTCATTGAGCGAGCGCTTCGACGTGAATACTGACGAAACGCACGCCAGAGGTTTTTTCATGGCCCTCGTGGAAGGCACGCCCTACAACATGGTGGTGCATCCGGATGTGAGCGGGAACATTTCCCTGTCGATGAAGAGCGTGACGATAGCCGAAGTTCTCGATGTCATCAGCGAGGTCTATGGCTACGCATACCGCGAAACGAGAAGCGGTTATATCGTGCTGCCCGCCACATTGCAGAGCCGTATTTTCCAGATCGACTATCTCAACCTGGAGCGTTCGGGCGTATCGAGAACCCGCGTAAGTTCCGGACAGGTCAGCGAATCATCCTCGCGCGACAACATCAATAGCGCATATCAATCAGGCCAGGGCTCCATTGGTGACTCTTCGCAACGGCAGGCGCAGGAACTTAGCGGTTCCCGCATCGAGACCACCTATAAAGCAGATTTCTGGACCGAACTGCAGATGACGCTCGAACAGCTGGTTGGCGATAAACAAGACCATCAGGTTGTCGTCAACGCGCAGACTGGTGTCGTTATCATTCGTGCAATGCCCGAACAATTGCGTAACGTCGAAGAGTATCTGGACGCGGTGCAGTCGATAGCTCAGCGTCAGGTCATCATCGAAGCCAAGATTATCGAAGTTCAGTTGAATGACGGTTTCCAGGCCGGTATCAACTGGGTCGCCGTCGCGCAAAACAGCAGCGGTGACACATTTACTTTCGGTCAGCAGGCGCCCCCGTCGGGTGGCATCGACTCGTTTGGCGGTGCTCCCTTTACGGTCGAACCCGGACAGGTAACCACCGGTTTCACAAATACGACGCTCGGCGGCGCATTCTCAATGGCGTTTGATATCGGCGATTTCAATTCATTCATCGAATTGCTCGAGTCACAAGGTGAGACACGCGTATTGTCCAGCCCGAGAGTCTCCACACTGAATAATCAAAAGGCCGTCATCAAGGCGGGAACCGACGAGTTCTTCGTTACCGACATCGCCAGTAACACCGTGACCGGAACATCCTCGGCAACCAGTCGCGACGTCGAGTTGACGCCATTTTTCTCCGGAATCGCGCTTGATGTCACGCCGCAGATCAGTGCATCGGGCGAGATCATACTGCACATCCACCCGACGGTTAGCGACGTCACAGATCAGAGCAAAGTGATCACCGTTTCCGGTGAGGCCAACGCGTTACCGCTCGCATTCAGCGAAATCCGTGAATCCGACAGTATCGTCAAGGCGAAGAGCGGCCAGATCATAGTCATTGGCGGCCTGATGCGCAGCTCGAGTCGAACGGAGACCTTTGGTACTCCGGTACTCAGCCACATTCCCGGCCTCGGCAAACTGTTTCAATCAAAACGCGAAGTCGAATCAAAAACCGAACTGGTCATTCTCCTGAAACCGGTCGTCGCGGACAGCGACGACGTATGGGCGACGATGGCCGACGAATCATTGCAGCGCATTCAAAGCCAGACAGACCGCTAGGCGGACGACGCATGTACCGCGAATATTTCAAACTGCGCGAATACCCATTTTCGCTGACGCCCGATACGGATTTCTGGTTCGATACAGCGACGCATATGGATGCTATAAACGTATTGCGCGCAACACTGCGGTCCGGTGATGGCTTCGTCAAGATCACGGCAGAAGTCGGCCTGGGAAAAACACTGCTGTGCCGCAAACTGCTGCGAGAACTCGACGGCCAGTTTCATACGGCCTACATTCCGGACCCACAACTATCGTCACTCGGACTGCGACGCAGCCTGGCCGAAGAACTCGGCATAGCCGCGCCAATGAACCGCCCCGGCGACGAATTGCTGCGCAACATCAGAAAGCGTTTGTTGAGTCTTGCCGAAGAAGGCACCCGCGTCGTGCTCATCATCGACGAAGCACACCAGCTTCCGGATGCGACCCTGGAGGGTTTGCGTCTTCTTACCAATCTTGAGACCGAGAAATTCAAATTATTGCAGGTCGTTATCGTCGGCCAGCCGGAGCTGGACCGTCGCCTCAACCAGCCGCGGATGCGGCAGTTGAAACAACGCATTAGTTTTGCATGCACCTTGTCTTCAATGTCCGAAGCCGTAGCAGCCGAGTACATTGCACATCGCTTGCGTGTTGCCGAATGCGACTCGGATCTGCGCTTTACCCGATCGGCTGTGCGACAGCTCTGCACGGCCAGTCGCGGAGCGCCTCGAGTCATTAATGTGCTGTGTCACAAAGCACTAATGGTCGCCTACGGTCGCGGCGAGCAATTGATCACCGACGAGCATGTCATTCGCGCGATTAACGATACGGAATCCGCCATTCAACCTGAGACTATCAAGGGCCCGCTCGCGATGTTGCGTGGCCTGTTTGCGCTGCCTCCCAACGAAGCCCTCGACCTCGGCGAACTCCACGGAGTCCGACGATGAGTCTATTGAATGACGTATTGCGAGACCTGCAAACACGTGGCGCATTCGGCCCGGAGCCGTTGACGGGGCTGGAACCCGTGCTTGAAACACACGCTCCGCAAAAGTCGCGATCGATGCCACTATTTATGGTGCTCGCACTCGCCGTCGCCGCTTTTCTAGTGGCGTGGCCAAACATGATGAACGTGCAGCGGCCCGAACTGCCATCACAAGCTGTCGCTTCGACGACGACGCGATTGTTATCAGAGCCCGCAATTGAACCGCAAACAACGCCGCCACCGGTGCCGCAACCCGCACAGCTAGCTGCACCCGAAACCCGTCAATTAGAACAACTCGCTGTCGTGGAGGTTATCAGCAGCCCTCCTCCGGCCGCACTCAAAACCGTTGTCGAAGCGCGTAGCACGTCAACGGTCGTCGAGGAATCGCCCACGACAATTTACCGTCGCAACGCAGACGATCGCGCAGCTTCGGCTGCCAGCTCGCTCGACAAAGGGCTGCGGGCCCTGCAGGCTAAAAACCTGCCCGCGGCCGAACGTTCTTTTCAGGATGCCATCGACGACGATTCTGCCGATGGCGCCGCGTGGAGCTATCTCTACAGCACCCAGATGAAGGCAGGAAACCTCACCGCCGCCGAGCAGACGCTTCGCATGGGTCTGTCCGCCGCGAAGGACCCTGCCGCTCTGGCGAAACTTTATGCGCGGATGCTTCTGGATCGCGGCAATACCGGCGCCGCAGTTCGTGTACTACAAGACAACCGGCCGCCCGTCGCCAGTGACGCCGAGTACGACGCGTTTCTCGCAGCCATGTTGCAAAAGAAAGGGCAATTCGCACTTGCCGGCGATATCTACCGGCAACTGCTCGACCGAAATCCCGATTCAGCGTCTCTGTGGATTGGCCTGGCGATGTCCAGCGACAGCCTCGGCAATCCTGAAGATGCGCTGGCCGCATTCCATAGCGCACTGCGCGCCGACCCACTTAAGCCACCGCTTGCAAGATATGCAGCGCGGCGAATCTCGGAGTTAGAGGCAAATGACTGATTCCAGTGCTGCACTACTAAAATCGACATCACGGCGCAAAAAGCTCCGTCTCGGTGATCTTCTGCTGGAAGCCGGCATCATCAACGAGGATCAGCTCAATCAGGCGTTGGCGCAGCAGAAATCCAGCGGCCACAAACTTGGCCGGGCGCTGACCGACATTGGTGCCATTACAGAACCGGAACTGCACAAGTTCCTCGCCGTGCACTTGAATATTGAGTTTGTCGATATCGGCAAACTGAACCTTGATCCCGAGACGGTGACATTACTGCCCGAGGTCCAGGCGCGCCGGCACAGGGCGCTGGTTTTGCAGTCGGATGCCGAAGGTCTGCTGGTCGGCATGGCCGATCCAACCGACATTTTTGCCTATGACGAAGTGCGCCGCCTTCTAGACAGCCCGGTCCGTCAGGCGCTCGTAAAAGAGTCCGATCTGTTGCGCGCAATTGATGCCGTTTATCGACGCACGGACGAGATCGACGCACTGGCCGCCGAAGTAAAACGCGACCTCGGCGAAGGCCAAATTGACATTGACCACCTCATGGCCGACGAGAGTTCCGCTGACGCCCCGGTCATCAAGCTGCTGCAGTCCATGTTCAAGGATGCGGTCCAGGTGAATGCCTCGGATATTCACATCGAACCGGAAGAATTCCTTCTGCGCATCCGCCAACGGGTAGACGGCGTTTTGCAGGAACATGTCATCGACGGTCGTGGTGTTTCATCTGCGCTGGTTACGCGCCTCAAACTTATGAGTGGGCTGGATATCTCCGAAAAACGACTGCCGCAGGACGGGCGTTTTTCAATACTGGTCAATGACCTTACGCTCGACGTTCGTGTATCGACATTGCCTGTACAGCACGGTGAATCGGTCGTACTCCGACTGCTCGACCACTCCGCCAATCTGATGTCTCTCGAAAACCTCGGGATGCCGGACAAGCTGCTGTCCCGATTCGAAACAATGATCACGAAGCCCGGCGGCATGGTGCTCGTCACCGGACCCACGGGTAGCGGTAAAACGACCACCCTGTATTCGGCACTGAATCGCGTGAATAACCCGACGACCAAAATCATCACTGTTGAAGATCCGGTCGAGTATCGTCTCGACCGAATCAACCAGGTACAGGTGAATCCGACCATCGGACTGGATTTTGGTCGGGTACTACGTACGGCATTACGCCAGGACCCGGACATTATTCTCGTCGGCGAAATGCGCGACAAGGAAACCGTGGACATCGGCTTGCGCGCCGCCATGACCGGACACCTCGTATTCTCTACCTTGCATACGGTAAGTGCGACAGCAGCGGTTAGCCGCCTTAGAGATATGGGCGCGCCGGGTTATCTGCTTGCGGCGGCGCTCACCGGCATCGTCGCGCAACGTCTGGTCCGGCGGGTTTGCGATAGTTGTAAAGAGACGGTTGAACTCACCCCGGGACAGCGCGCATGGCTGAGCACACAAGTTGACGCCGAGCGCGCCGAGAAACTGGAATTCGTGCGTGGGCGCGGTTGCAACTATTGCTACCTGACCGGCTACCACGGCCGTATCGGTGTTTTTGAACTTTTGGAAATGGACAGCGCAATGATCGATGCCATCCGGCGCGAAGATCTTGATGGCTTCGAGACTGCTGTAGCCAACAAGAAAGGTTTTGTGCCTCTGGCGCGACGCGCACTGGAATACGCTATCGAGGGCGTCACCTCATTTGATGAAGTCGTTCGTATCACCGGTATCGACGACAACCCAGAAAGCTACGATGGCTGAGTTTACTTACAAAGGGCGATCGAACGCCGGGCAACTCGTTAGTGGCCGCATCAATGACACGTCAATCGACGCTGTCGCGAACCGACTGCTTGGCACCGGACTAACACCGATCGAAATCACAGCTGTCGCGGAACACTCCGGCATGACGGTTGAAGAACTGTGGCGTCGCCTCGGTGGTGGCAAGCCGACCACGAAAGATCTTTGTCTTTTTTGTCGCCAGATGCACGTTATTACGCGTACCGGTTTGCCATTATTGAAGGGCCTCGGCGGACTGGCGCAAACGACGCACAATGAAACCCTGAAAACTGCTTTGTTCGAGGTCATCGCCAGCCTCGAATCCGGACGCGGCCTTTCACAATCGCTGGCACGGCACCCTGACATTTTTCCAAATCTGTTCGTCAGCATTATCGAAATTGGCGAAGCTACAGGAACCATGGATGTTGCGTTCCTCAGGATGTATGACTATCTGAGTATGGATCAGCAGATTCGTGACCGGGTCCGCTCAGCTGTCCGTTATCCGATTTTCGTCATGATCGCCATTTCCATTGCGCTGGCTATTATAACTATATTCGTCATTCCCAATTTCGCGCCTATATTCCGCGCGTTGGGCGACAACATTCCGCTTCCAACGCGCATCATTATGGGTGTCTCAGACTTTGCGATAAATCACTGGTCAACGCTTCTGATTGCCCTGGCTGTCGCCGGCACATCAATTTCCTACTACGTTAAGCAGGAAAATGGCCGATTCCTCTGGGACCGTTTAAAACTTCGTCTCCCGATCGTCGGCATTATTGTGCGCAACGCTGCGCTATCGCGCATCACCCGTTCACTTGCGATTTCACTCGAGGCGGGCCTGCCGATGAACGAGACACTCAATACCGTTTCGGGCGCAATCGGCAATGTCTTCCTTGCGGAAAAAATGTCCGATCTCAGTACCGGCATCGAGCACGGTGAATCCCTGTCGAGATCTGCGAGCTCAAGCGGCCTGTTTACGCCACTGGTGCTGCAGATGATATCGCTCGGTGAGGACACCGGCGCGCTTCCCGAACTGCTCGGCGAGTCCGCGGATTATTACAAACGCGAAGTCGACTATGACCTCGAGAACCTGAGCGCGGCACTGGAACCAATATTGATTATTGCCGTGGGCGCCGTCGTATTGATTCTCGCCCTTGGCGTATTCCTGCCAATGTGGGACATGATCGCAGCCACATCGTCATGATAAGCGCCGAGCGTTGTCGAGGATTTTCGCTGCTTGAACTTGTGGCCGTGATTGCCATTATTGGCATCTTGCTTGCCGTCGCAATCAATCGCCTGCTGCCCTACATCGACGAAGCAGAACGTATCGGCGTATTGACACTCGAGAGCCAGATTCAAAGTACGCTAATGACAGCGGCGGCGAAGCGTATCGCAGGTGGCAAAGCCGCGAGCATCGTCGATCTCAACGGCGTCAATCCAATGCTGATGATGCTGGAAGCCCCGGACAATTATGCCGGCGAGCTCACCGGCAACGACTCATCCTCTGTGCCGCGGCGCAACTGGTATTTCAATCTCAACACCCGGCGACTCGTGTATCGAAAAGGCCAGGCCTTTGGCCAGTCCGAGGATATAGCGTCAATGGAGGACCCCGAATTCGAAGTTCGCATCGCTTTTGACGACAGTAATGGCAATGGTCGTTTCGAGCCCGGGACAGACGAACTTTTTGGCGTACGTCTGCATCGAACAGCGGGTACCGAATGGCTGGCCGAAAGGCACTCTTCAACGCAATAAAGCCAGGAATGGCGGGCCCTGCGGCGAGTTTACATAACTGTGAATACGGTCACAGACTACCCCGCCGAACTACTGGAAAATTCGTTCTGAAATAGACGTTTACTATTATCTTAGCTATCACCCGACGCGACCCGTCGGTACATTTTGGAGAAATTTAGATGAAGAAGTCATCCCAAGGTTTTACCCTGATCGAGTTGGTGGTTGTCATCACTATCCTCGGCATTCTCGCGGCCTTCGCAATTCCGCGTTTTGCTAACCTCGAAGTCGAAGCTCGCGCAGCTGCCATACAAGGTCTTGGCGGTAGTGTTCGCAGTGCGTCCACTCTGGCACACAGCTTGTCGCTCGCCACTGGCGCTGCAGCAGCTGATCCGGTATCGATGGAAGGTCAGCCCATTGCAATGGCCAACCGCTATCCGACGCTTACAGATATCGAACTTACGTTACTCGATACCACCGGCTTCACGTTTCTCGCCGGCGTGTTCACCAAAGACGGTGCCACCACTGAGGCGACCTGCAGTGTTACTTACGCAGAAGCAGCCGCCAACGCTTCACCAACCATTACCGTTCTCGTCGCTGGTTGCTAATTAAACGGGATGACTGATATGAAAAGTTCTCCGAATGGCAATCAAGCCGGTTTCACGCTAATAGAGTTGGTGGTCGTTATCACGATCCTCGGCATTCTTGCAGCCTTTGCAATCCCGCGATTTGCGTCGCTGGAGACCGAAGCACGAATCGGCGCCATTCAGGGACTGGCTGGTAGCGTGCGCAGCTCTGCTGCGCTCGCTCACAGTCTGTCGCTGACACAGAACAACCCGGCTACTGTTGCGGTTGAAGGTAACGTCATTAACCTGACGAATGGCTATCCGGTCGCCGATGATATCGACGACACGCTGGCCGATTTCACAGGCTATGCATTCGCAGTGGCTGGAGGTACCGGTACGTTTACGCGGCCCGCTTCCCCGACACCTGCAAATTGCAGCGTTGCTTACACGGATGCCCTTGCCGGTAGTTCACCCCTCATCGTAGTCGATGTGTCGGGGTGCTAAATGCCATGCTGCTGCACTTGCACGCATGCTATTGGAACCGCTAAGCCTGCCTTACGGTTCCTGGGTGTACAGCCCGCGCGTTGCGCGGGCTTCACCATCGTCGAGCTCGTCCTCGTTATCGTCATTATCGGCATTCTGGGCGTGCTGGCTGGTCCACGATTCTTCAGCAACTCAGTCTTTGAAGAACGCGCCTATTACAACGAACTGACAAGCGCCACGCGTTACGCACAAAAAGTGGCGGTGTCCAGCGGCTGCCGCGTTCGCCTGGATCTAACGGCAACAACCTACCAAGTACAACAGCAAGCCGCACTCGGCGGACATTGTGACGCGAGCGACACAAGCTTCCCCGTACCCGTACTGCTGGCGAGCGGCCAAACCGTGAGCGGTACTGCCCCATCTGATGTCACCGCGCTGCCAGCGCTGAGCATTGTCTACGACGCGCT
>CAZMRZ010000006.1:0-14011 GCA_964568835.1 uncultured Woeseiaceae bacterium
AAACTCTGGGGATGTTCTTTTTTAGCGAAGCGCCCGGCGACCCCGACAAGGGCTAACGGGCATGCAGCCAGCCCGGCAGGAATGTGTACGGGTCGCGGTTCTCGGTTTCCGTCCAGTTAACACCGTTTGATTTCAGCATCTCGGCCATTGATCCATCTTTCGCGGCATCAAACAGCTCAGTGGCGCCGCCGACATGGTGGCCGCCGATGTAGATTTGCGGGATGGTTTTTAGACCAGTCTGTTCCTGAATGGCCGCACGAATCTTGCCGCCTCGATTGCCGTCCTGATAGGCAACGGAATCCAGGTCGACCGACCGATACGGTATGCCGTAGTGCGCGAACATTTTTCGTACGGACCAGGAAAACTCACACCACTCCAATGCAAACATGACGACCGGTTGTTCCTTGTCGGCGGTCACTGATTCGAGAAAACCTCGGGCATCGGCCTCGACGACCAAAGGAGACTCCTCCTCTGTTTCATCTTCGGCGGGTGCTGCAGGGGCTGGGGAGTCGAAACGGTAGTTAGGCGTCGAACGGGCGATGTCCTGTTCGTCGTCCGTCATATCGGCTGGAATGTCCTCGAACAACGGCGTGCTGAGATAACGTTCGCCAGTGTCCGGCAGCATGCACAGGATGTTAGCCCCGGGTTCCGTTTTTTCGGCTACAGCGATCGCGCCGGCCAAAGTTGCACCGGCCGATATTCCGACGAATATGCCTTCCTTTTGCGCGAGCTCCCTCGAGAGCCTCAGGGCGTCGTTGCCGTCGATCGGCACAATTGTTTCAATTAACTTGGCATCGACGACATCTTCGGCGAGTTTCGGAATGAAATCGGGACTCCAACCCTGCATGAGATGTGGGCGAAATAACGGGTGGCTGCCACGCGGCGTGCCATCCTCGAGACGGTCCTGAGGGATGCCGCTGCCGAGGATGGGGGAGTTGTCCGGCTCACAAACCACGATCTTCGTGTCCGGGCTCTTGTCCTTCAGAACCCGTGAAACACCTTTGAGCGTGCCACCCGTGCCAAAGCCACTCACCCAGTAGTCGAGTTTTCTATCTGCGAAATCGGCAAGGATTTCGGGTGCAGTGGTTTTCGAGTGCGCGTCGGCGTTGGCTTCGTTCTCAAACTGCCGGACCAAAAACCAGTCATGTTCCTCGGCGAGCTCGACCGCTTTAGCGAGCATTCCGCTGCCCTTTAGCGAGGCCGGCGTCAGAACGACTTTCGCGCCCATGAAGCGCATCATTTGGCGGCGCTCGAGGCTAAAGCTCTCCGCCATCGTTACGACCAAGGGATAGCCTTTTTGGGCGCAGACCATGGCCAGCCCGATTCCCGTATTGCCACTGGTGGCCTCGATGACCGTTTGACCCGGTTTCAGGGTGCCGTCTTTCTCGGCTGAAGCAATGACGTTTTTCGCGAGGCGGTCCTTGACGGAACCCATCGGATTGAACGACTCAATCTTTACGTAGATGTTGACGTTTTTGGGGCCGATCTTGTTGAGCTTTACGATCGGCGTATTGCCAACGGTTTCAAGAATATTGGAATAGAGCATTGCGGTTCACCTGTGTTGTTTTTCGATAGGGCAACGATATAAAGTCCCGAGTCAAGATACGTGATCACCGTATTTACTTTTCCTGACCTTTCTATGACTATAATTGCCGAGGCAGCCGCTTGCAGCTGCAATGACAACAGCATAGGGGAATATCATGGGCGATCTGGGATTTTGGCCGCTGTTGCACGTAGGTCTGGTGATCTACGCTGCAATTCAAATATTTGGTAGTTCGGCTGATACGATGAAGAAAATCATCTGGCTTGTGATTGTTGCGGTTTTCCCGCTGGTTGGGCTAATCGTATGGTTTTTTATTGGCCCAGGAACGCCGAAAAAGTAATCAATCGTCGGAAAATTCGGCGGTTGTTTGTCGCTTTCGATTGACGACGAGTCGAGTGACATCGGGGCGTGAATAATGGCCCGAAACATCCAGACTGTGACGTTCTTCGAGCACACGCTCATAGTCCAGTTCAACGATATATAGTGATTCATCGCCGGATTGAGGTTCGAGTAGCCACTCGCCATTTGGGGCGGCGACACAGGACCCACCATCTGCCATGAGATCGTCGGCGACCTCGCGGAGGAGATCGGCGTGCGGCAAATCGGTGCCAATATCGGACTTCCTCATCAACCCGGATACAGAAACAACGTAGGAACGGCTCTCGCGTGCAATAAACCGCGTTATCTCCTCAGTGTTTCGGGCGCTCCCGGGCCAGATGGCAACGTGGAGATCTTCACCCTGCGCGTATAGCGATGCGCGCGCCAGCGGCAGCCAGTTCTCCCAGCAATTTAGACCGCCGGCGGTAAAGGGCCCGAGCTTATGCGTTCGTAATCCGTTGCCATCGCCGATCGCCCATACCAGACGTTCTTCGTGAGTTGGCATAAGCTTGCGGTGAACGGACCCTATCTGGCCCTTGGCATCGATATAGACCATCGAGCAGTAGAGGCTATGGCCGCCGCGGTCGCCGGCACGCTCCATGATGCCGAGATACACAGCGATATTGTGGTCTCTTGCGGCGTCACGAACGCGATTCAGATCACCGTCATCCATGTTGATTGACTGACTGACATAATGCGCATAGAGGGACTTTTGCAGTTCGGATTCAAACTTTGCTCCGTCCGTCCGTTCGACCCAGAACGGATAACCCGGCAGCAAGGCCTCACCAAACACGACCAAAGAACACCCTTCATTGGCGGACTTCTGGATCCAGCTGATGATCTTTTCCAGCGTCGCATCTCGATTGAGCCAGACAGGCGCAATTTGTGCGAGGCCTACAGATAGTTGTTTGTCCAGCACAGCAATTCCCCATCAAACTTCTTCGACTAGTCCCAATTCCTGGTAAAGGACACGCCGTAGGTCGCCGGTTCGGTCGGATAGGAGTTCATCCGTGCTGCTTTCTGCAAATGCAGGTGCGACTGTAGCAATGAGACTCAAAGCAAGTACACTGACGCAGGTGCGATCGAGTACGCAAATTCCAGTCGTTTTCATGTCTTCCCCAATACAGTTCAACGCTGATTATTGATCGAGCATAACATGAAATTCCGCGTTAGAATCGGCACCAAAGTTTATGAAATACTAATGTTTTGATGATCTTAGGAAGGAAACTGGATGGGCGACCCCCTGCGACTTTATGGTCTGAATGCACTGGTTTTGAATGCCGGTAGTGGCGTCGGCGAAGCCTCTGCCCGCACGCTGATCAAACACGGTGCGACCGTCACCGCGGTCGATACGGTGAACAGTGGTGTCGAGCGATATTTTGCCAACGTTAAGGGCATCACGGGCATGGCTGCCAACCTGGTGGACGCGGACCAAATGCCGGTCCTCGTTCAGGAAGCGGCCGACCAGATGGGCGGTATCGATATTTTGGTCAACGAATTTCCATTGTCATTTGAAATGCCCATGCCCGCGTCGTCCTCCAAGATTGAGTCACTGCTGCAATCACGCGCGGCGCTCACGCTCTCGATTTGTCGTGCCGCGTTGCCACACTTGAAGAAAAGTCCGGCGGGTCGGATTATTAATATGGGCTTCTTGCGAAGCTGCTTCGCCGCAGACGCCAAAGACATTCGAGATAGGGCGGAGCAGGACCTGGCGAATCTCACACGAGCGCTCGCGGTCGAGATCGGCGAGTTTGGTATTACCGCAAATTACGTACAGCCCGGAGGCGTAATGACGCCTGACAGTCGCGATGTCTTTCGAAAGGATAAAAGGTTGCGAGATCATTGCATTAAACGATCCGCCGCGCGCCGTCTTGGTGAGCCCGTTGACATCGCCAAAGTGGTTCTGTTCCTCGCGAGTGACGATGCCGTTTTCGTTAGCGGAACAGGTATCCCCGTCGACGGCGGCCGCGCCGGCGATTGACCGATATGAACCCCGTTCTCGATGATTTGATTGGGCTGCTCCGTCTGGAGCAGATTGAAGACAATATTTTTCGCGGCGACAGCCGTGATCTGGGTAGCCCGCAGGTCTTCGGCGGTCAGGTAATTGGACAGGCTCTGTCAGCGGCTCAGAATACCGTTGAGGACCGGGTTGCTCATTCCCTGCACGCCTATTTCTTACGTCGTGGCGACGTCGATTCGCCGATCATTTACGAGGTCGATAGATCGCGGGATGGGAGGAGTTTTTCAAATCGACGTGTCGTCGCTATTCAACACGGCCGCCCGATTCTCAACCTCGCGGCGTCGTTTCAAACGCCGGAAGACGGACTGGAACACCAGGCCGAAATGCCGGATGTGCCGGGTCCTGAAGGTTTGAAAGACTTCACCGATATTGCGAAGGACATGCTTGAGCACATCCCGTCCAAGATGCGGCGTTTCCTGACGGAAAAGCGACCGTTTGAATTCAGACATGTGGAGCCCGTCAATTTCAAAGTCCCGGAGGAATTGCCGCCTAGAAGGCATGTGTGGATTCGAGCGGTCGATGCCTTGCCGGATAACCCGGTGCTGCACCAAAATCTGCTGACCTACGTATCGGATTACGAATTGCTTGGCACGGCGACACTGCCGCATGGACTGTCATTTACGCGCGGTAATGTGATCATGGCGAGTCTTGATCATGCGCTGTGGTTCCATGGCGATGTCAAAATGGATGAGTGGTTGTTGTATGCGATGGACAGCCCGAACTCGTCGGGCGCACGTGGGCTCGCGCGCGGCCAGTTATTTACGCAAGATGGGCGACTGGTGGCTTCGACGGCCCAGGAAGGTCTGATGCGGGTCGTCGACCCGGACGAATGGAAGCCACGCTCGAAGCCGGGAACACAAAACTAGGCAGCCCTAGTGGGCTTTGCCCTGTGCTGCGACTGCAGCCGCCGCTTTCGCAATGGCCTCAGCGTCGCCCAGAAATTCTCGCGATAGCGCCTGCAAATCGTCGTCAAGCTCGTAGGCGAGGGGAACGCCTGTCGGAATATTGAACCCGGTGATTTCATCATCGGAAACCTTGTCGAGCATCTTCACGAGCGCGCGCAAACTGTTGCCATGTGCTGCAATGAGGATGTTTTTGCCCGCCTTGAGTTGTGGCGCGATGACGTCATCCCAGCAGGGAAGAACTCTGTCCAGGGTAGTCGCAAGTGACTCCGTCGCCGGCAGACCATCAATGCCGGCGTAGCGCACGTCGTGCGAGGGATGCCGTTCATCATCGACATCAAGTTCCGGTGGCGGAGTGTCGTAACTGCGTCGCCATATGTGGACCTGGTCGTCGCCGTACTTGGCCGCCGTCTCGCCTTTGTTAAGTCCCTGTAAGCTGCCGTAGTGACGTTCATTCAAGCGCCAGTCGCGGACGACAGGAATCCACATTAGATCCATCTGATCCTGTATGTGCCATAGCGTGCGAATAGCCCGCTTAAGAACGGACGTGTACGCGATATCGAAATCGTAGCCAAGGTCTTTAAGCAAGCGACCCGCCGCAACGGCTTCCTGATTACCTTGCTCGGTTAGATCTACATCCGTCCAACCTGTGAACAGATTTTTCAGATTCCAGTCGCTTTGTCCATGTCGACACAATACAAGCTTGCCGGCCATTCTCGCTCCAGATTATTTTGAGATAAGATCCCGCAGTTCCTGCGCGGCTACCGTGAGCGTAGCAAAATCGATTTCGTCGCGTAGTTTCATTTCGTCGATCATGTGCGTAAATCGAGCAACTTCTACAGAATTCTTCTTTAGCCAGGCTTCCGCGACGTCCACAGGTTCTTTCTTGCTGCGCAATGTCAGTAATTGAAATGCCAGTTCGCGCCGCAGACGATAAAACTCATCCCGCAGATTGCTTCGAGCTTTTGCCTGCCAACGACCCTCAACCTCGAGGTCCTCGGCCTGATTGTGGAGCCAGGTCAGTCCCAAAGCGTCGTTGAATATCGAATAGAGACGAATGGCGTCAATGACATCGCGTTTTCGTTCGGCGGCAAGGTCTGACATATCGAGCGCAGGTCTTGTAAGAAGCAGGAGGGACATACGAGTGGCCAGCTTCTCCGGCACACCGATGGCAATGTAATGCTTTTCGGCTTTGTCGTGTCGGTCTTTGGCGGCTCGGGACAAATAAATCGCAGATCGCGAATAGATGCGTGCCATATTGTCCCTCAACCGCGCCACGGATTTCACGATATCGAGATCGTCACCATTTTGTTCGATCAACCAGTAGCAGACGTGCCGTAAGGTTCGGCTGACCTCGAACATCATGCCAACTTGTGCGCTTGCGGGAATTTCATAGTCCAGCGATTCAATGGTTCTCAGTATCGGACCTGCGCGCGCAATAATACGAGCAATTTCGTACGCCCGGGCAACCGTCACTATGTTCGCGCCTGTATCCACCTGAACTCGTTTGACGAATGCGGGGCCCATACGATTCACGAGGTCGTTCGCAACGAGCGTGGCGAGAATTTGTCGACTTAGCCTGTGGCCAGCCAACAAGTCTGAGTAGCGCCGCCTCAGGACGGATGGAAAATAGCGTTGCGGATCGATCGCCAGAAAATCTTCAAGCGTTTCTTGCGAGTCGACTAATCCATTGTAAAGGTCGATTTTCGCGTAACTAAGGACGACAGCGAGCTCTGGTCTGGTAAACCCGAGTTTTCGACTGCGGCGTTCTTCGATTTGCACGTCGTCCGGCAGAAACTCGATCGCGCGGTTCAAAAGACCTGTGCGCTCGAGGTCAGTAATCAAGCGCGCCGTTTCGTCGATTCGATCAGCGGACAGCGTTTCGCTCATGCTGATTGACTGCGTCTGCAGATAGTTGTTGCGCAGCACGAGTTCCGCAACATTGTCTGTCATCGACTCAAGTAGAACATCGCGCTTCGCGCGAGTCAGACCTTTGTATTTGGCGGCATCGCTTAATAGTATTTTGATGTTCACTTCGCGATCAGAACTGTCCACCCCGGCGGAATTATCAATAAAGTCGGTATTGATTCGGCCGCCACAAAGACTGTACTCGACACGTGCGAGCTGCGTAAGACCGAGGTTGCCGCCTTCACCGATTACTCGGCATCGCAGTTCATTGGCATTGACGCGAACGGAGTCGTTGCTCCGATCGCCCGCGTCCGCATGACCCTCGTAGCTGGCTTTTGCGTAGGTTCCGATACCGCCGTTCCACAGCAAATCCACTGGCATTTTGAGGATTGCGTTGATCAACTGATCCGGCTTCAGCGTTGTTTCTTCGACATCGAGAAGTTTACGAACCTCATTGCTCAGACGAATGGTCTTGGCTTGTCGGGAAAATATGCCGCCACCCTTGGAAATTAACGAATTGTCGTAGTCTTCCCATCCGGTCCGCGGTGTTTTGAACAGGCGCTGGCGTTCGCGATAGCTTCGTGCCATGTCCGGATTCGGATCCAGAAAGATATTTTGGTGGTTGAACGCCGCAACCAGCTTGATCTTGCGGGAGAGCAGCATGCCGTTACCGAAAACATCGCCTGCCATATCACCGATACCGGCGACAGTGAAGGGCTCTTTCTGTGTATTTACGCCGAGCTCGCGGAAGTGCCGTTTGACGGCTTCCCAGGCTCCGCGTGCAGTGATCCCCATCTTCTTGTGGTCGTACCCTGCAGAACCACCAGAGGCGAATGCATCGTCCAGCCAGAAATTGTATTCGGCGGATATGCCATTTGCGATGTCGGAGAAGGTCGCGGTTCCTTTGTCGGCGGCGACGACGAAATAAGGATCGTCACCATCTCTGCGCACAACGCCTTCCGGCGTTACGACCTTACCGTCAATGACGTTATCCGTGATGTCCAACATTGCGCGAACGAAGTTCTTGTAGCAGCTAATGCCATTTTGCATGATGGCATCACGGTCGCCTGCAGGAACTCGTTTGGGAAAGAATCCACCCTTGGCGCCTGTCGGAACGATAACCGTGTTTTTGACGACCTGCGCTTTCATCAGGCCCAGAATCTCGGTCCTGAAGTCTTCACGCCTGTCCGACCAGCGCATCCCGCCGCGAGCGATATCACCGCCCCGCAAATGCACGCCTTCAACTTCGGGTGAATATACGAAAATTTCGAACTTCGGTTTTGGCAACGGTATCTCAGGCAGCTTGGCCGGATCCAGTTTGATCGAGATACAACGTTTTGGTTGTCCGTTTTCACTTTGGAAGTAATTCGTGCGCAATGTCGCGCTAATGCCGCCAGCGAATGCCGACAGTATTCGGTCTTCGTCGACATTTTTCGCTTTCGATACGCCTCTCGAAACGGCCTTGCGAATGCGTTTTAGTTCCTTGGGTCGTCGGGATTTTGATACTGCGGGATCGAATTGCAGCTCAAACAACTCGACCAATAGAGGCACCAAGGCGGGGTGTGCGACAAGCACATCTTCCATGTAGGCCTGACTGAACGGCAGACCCAGTTGGAGTATGTGCTTGGCGTAGCAACGCAGGAGCGCTGTTTGGCGCCAGTTGAGCCCACTCGCAAGCACCAGTCGATTCAGTCCGTCATTCTCGGCATCGCCCCTGGCGACCGCCAGGAAGCACTCTTCGAAGCGCTCATCGAGCGCCTCAAAATCGATCGAGGCATCGCCTTCATGGACGAGGTGGAAGTCCTGCATCCAAAAGGACTGCTCGGGCGTCAAAACCGCCTCATAGGGCCGCTCGGAAAAGACGGCCACACCCATATTTTCAATAACCGGCAAGGCATTCGAGAGTGAAATCGGCTGGTCTGTACCGTAGATCATGAAATTCAGGTGGCCGGCCTCTGCGTTTTTCGGGACATAGAGATCAACGCTGCGCACTGTATTGCTCGAAAGCATGGAGTCGATACGCCGTACATCGGAGCAGGCCTCGGATGGTTTTGTATCCGCCTGGAAGCCCGCGGGAAATATTTGCCCATAAGCCTTGTACAGTCGATGGCCGTCGTCCATGCCAAATCGATTAATCAGTTCTTCGCGCAGCCGATCAGACCAGGTAACGACGAGGTCGACGATCCTGTCCTCGATATCGTGAATGCTGATTCGCGGCCTTACACCTTCAGCGGTTCGCACGATAATGTGGACTCGGGCAAGCGCGGAATCGGAGATCTGAACCCCCGAATCAACGGCGATGCCACCAAAGGCGTCCTTCAGGAACTCCTCGATCCGAATTCTGATCGCTGTCGTGTATTTTTCACGCGGCACGAAAACCAGACAGGAGAAAAAGCGCCGGAACGTATCTCGTCGCAGGAAAAACTTGACCCGTTTTCGATCCTGCAGATTCAGGATGCCCAGTGTTGTACGCGTCAGGTCCTGAACCGAACTCTGGAACAGTTCTTCGCGAGGGTATGTCTCAATAATGTGTGAAAGCGTTTTGCCGCGATGGCCATTGGCCTTCACGTGCGCGCGCTCGAACACCTTCTTGATCTTGTGGCGCAGCAGCGGAATGTTTTTCGGGCTTTCAATGTAGGCGACAGACGTTAACAATCCGATAAATCGTCGTTCACCGATGGCATTGCCTTTATCGTCATAGACTTTGACGCCGACGTAATCGAGAAACGCGGAACGGTGAACGGTCGAACGGGAATTGGCCTTTGTCAGAATCAACCAGTCTCGCGACCGGGTCAGCCGTTTCATCTCCGTCGTAAGTTCAACCGACTTCGACCCACGGTCATCCCCGCTGAGTACGCCGAGACCGGTTCCGTCAACTGACTTCAGATAGACGCGCTTGCCTTTCGTCGACAGTTTGTATTCGCGGTAGCCGAGAAAGGTGAAATGTTCGTCGACCATCCAGTCAAGCAGCGCCTGGCTTTCCGTGCGTAAGAGCGGATCCACACGCTTCGGTCCGTTCTTGAGAAGATCGCGGGTTTCTCGCATACGCTCCCGCATCTTCTCCCAGTCACGAACTGCGACCCGGACGTCACGCAGGACCTTGTTGATTTCCTGACGCAATAACTTCAATTCTGCGGGATCGATTGCGCGCGTAATCGCGAAGCGAATGAACGACTCCGATTGCATGTCTTTATCACCAGGTTTGGCAATGGCGACGAGTTTGCCTTTGCTATCCCGCTTCACCGAGATGATCGGATGAACGGTTATGTGAACGGCCAGATCGTGGCGACTGATGGCTGAGGCAACGGAGTCAACAAGAAATGGCATGTCGTCATTGACCATCTCGACAAGCGTGAATCCGGACGTGTAGCCGTGTTCCTTTTCTGTCGCGTTGAATATGCGAAGCAGTGCCTGCCCTCTCCGCCGTTTTGCGCCGAACTCAAGATGGTCAATCGCCACGCGAGCCATGGTTTTTTCGGAACGACCCAGCAGGTCCTCTACCGGGACATTCTGGAAATACTGTTGCAGGAATTGCTTGGACTGGGCGGGGCTACCGAGCGTTTTGGAGCGGATGCGCGCGGAGATAATTGCGTCGACGATCCCTTTCTTCTTGTCGTCGCCCCGACGGTTTTCTTTTGATGACACGTTCTTGCTCCGGTCGGCCTGGCCGACCCAAAATGTTAACTAATTTAGGGACCCGAACTGGCGCGTACATTATACAGTAATCACATCAGAAACCATCCTATCCGGATGTCCAACAAAGAAAGAATTTTCGAACCCGAGGCGGGATCAAGCAAGGAGCGGCTGCTGGAACTTACGGGGAGCCGATAAGGCTCGCACGCGCGAGTAATCGTTCCATGATGCCGTTGAGGCTTTCCATCTCTTCGGCGCTGAAGCCGTGCAGGAGATCGCGTTCGAATTGCAGGGCAAGCTGCGCGATCTCGTCGTGCAGTATTTTGCCATCCTCAGAAAGGTTGAGGATAGACCGGCGTCGATCCGCGTCGGCAAATTCGCGGTCAATACGTCCGTTCTTGATGAGTTTCGTAACGGCTCGACTCACGGCGACCTTATCCATCAGCGTGCGTTCGGCAACTTCAACCGCCGACAGACCCGGGAATCGACCGAGAACAGCGATGACACGCCATTCCGGAATCGAAACACTAAAGCGTTTGTCATAGGCTCTGGCCACGGTCGTGCTGACCGTGTTGGACAGAACAGCCAATCGATAGGGCAGGAAATCTTCTAGTCTGAGTTCGTGTTCCATGCGCTCAACTTATCACGCAAGATGCGGCAGGGCGAGATACTCTGATGATTGCATCTCAATAAGTCGGCTGACAGTTCGATCAAACTCAAATGTCAGACGGGAGCCGATGTACAGGGACTGAATATCGGTGGCAGCAGAAATAATGAGTTTCACGCGTCGATCGTAGAACTCATCCACCAGCGCTATGAATCGACGGGTTTGATCTTCGCGCATCGGATCGAGCTGCGGCACGCTGGAAATGATGATGCTTGGGTACCATCGCGCGAGTTCGATGTAGTCGGACTGGCTGCGTGGCCCATCACAAATGGCCGCAAAATCGAACCAAGCGATGCCTTTGGCACAGCGGCGAGATCGTATGGGGCGGCCATTGATATCGAGGTCATGATCTTCGCGGATTTGGCTGGTGGCCGATTCGTCGAAATAGAATTTCAGCGATTGCGTTGCCGATTCGTCAACAGGGCTTAGATACGTGCCCGCTTTTTGCAGCAAGCGCAACCGGTAGTCGGTCCCACTATCCATATGGATGACATCGGTGTGGCGATTCAACAAGTCTATTGCCGGCAGGAATCGTTGTCGCTGTAGTCCGTCCTTATACAGGTCTTCTGGTCGGGCGTTTGACGTCGTGACCAGTGTGACGCCGCGCTCAAACAGGCATTCCAGCAGGCGCCCGAGGAGCATCGCATCGGCAATATCACTGACGAAGAACTCGTCGAAACACAGGACCTGTGTTTCCGCTGCGATCTGGTCGGCGACGGAACTCAGCGGATCTTCAATTTCGCCCACACCACGAAGCCGATGATGTACGTCCTGCATCATGCGATGAAAATGTATGCGTTTCTTCTTCTCGACGTTCAGGCTGTCGAAGAATAAATCCATCAAAAAGGTCTTGCCGCGTCCGACGCCTCCCCAAACATAGAGACCTTTGACACCGGGCGTGGCGCGTTGCCGGCGGCCAAACAGCACGCCAGGCAAACCGCGTCGAGCCGGTTTGTGATTCTCGAGACGTCGTTGCAGATCCTCCAGCCTGACTATGACGTCAAGCTGAGCGGGATCGCGGACATGGCCTTCGCGGGAAAGGCTGTCCTCATAGGTTTCACGAATTCTCAATCTACCCTTTAACCTGTATCGTCGACGTAAGCGCGACCCGGCAAGATTACATCGCTGGAAATGAAGCCGCCACAAGGCCTGCTACAATTTTGCGAAACAAATTGAGGAACTAGTCTGATGTCTGAAGCGATCGAACGCGAATCAATGGAGTTTGATGTCGTGATCATTGGTGGCGGTCCTGCCGGTCTGGCAGCCGCGTGCAGGTTGATGCAGTTGGATGAGAACCTGTCCGTCGTCGTCGTCGAAAAGGGATCGGAAATCGGTGCTCACATTTTGTCCGGCAATGTTTTCGAGCCGACGGGCCTCAACGAGCTGTTTCCCGACTGGGAGGCGAAAGGTGCGCCCGTAAAAACAGCCGTTTCGGGCGACCGCGTTCATTATCTAACGAGTAAGACAGGCGCTATGCCGGTTCCGGGGCTGTTTCTACCGCGACCGATGCATAATCACGGCAACTACATCATCAGTCTCGGTCAACTCTGTCAGTGGATGGCGGAGCAGGCGGAAGCCGTCGGTGTGAACGTATTTCCCGGATTCGCTGCATCGGAAGTGCTGTATGACGACGACGGTCGAGTGAAAGGCGTCGCAACGAGCGACATGGGAGTCGGCAAGGACGGTGCGCATAAATCGTCCTATCAGCCTGGCTACGAACTGCTCGGCAAGTACACCATCTTCGCGGAAGGCGTGCGCGGTAACCTGAGCGAGCAGCTCATGGATAAATTCGATCTTCGCGCTGAAGCGGATCCACAGCATTACGGTATCGGCTTTAAAGAAGTGTGGGAGATAGACCCGAAATTGCACGAAGAAGGACTCGTCGTGCATACAGCGGGCTGGCCTCTGGATTCGCACACCGAAGGGGGCGGGTTCCTGTATCACGCCGCGAATAACAAAGTCTTCGCGGGATTCATTATCGCGCTGAACTATAAGAATCCCCATCTGGCGCCGTTTGATGAGTTCCAGCGCTGGAAGTTGCACCCCAAAATCCGACGCTATCTGGACGGCGGCGAACGAGTCGCCTACGGCGCACGAGCCGTCAACAAAGGTGGGTATCAGTCGTTGCCGAAACTGACATTCCCTGGCGGCATGCTGGTGGGTTGCGGCGCTGGATTTCTGAACGGTGTGAAAATCAAAGGGGCCCACACGGCGATCAAGACCGGCATGCTGGCGGCTGAAAGCGTCCAGAAAGCACTTGCCTCCGGTGATGCAGCGGCGGCCGAGCTGACCGATTTTGAGGAAAACGTCAAAGCGTCATGGGCATACAAGGAATTGTACAAGGGTCGGAACTTCGGACCGGGTTTGCACAAATTCGGCAGTTTCTGGGGAGCGGCGTTCGCGTTCATCGATCAGAATATCTTTTTCGGCAAGCTGCCGTTTACCTGGCGAAACACCGAGCCCGATCACGAATCATTGGCCAAAGCCTCGGAATCAAAGGTCATCGAATATCCGAAGCCCGACGGTACGATCACCTTCGATCGTTTATCGTCGGTCTTCTTATCAAGCACCAATCATGAAGAAGATCAGCCATCGCATCTGCAATTAAAAGATGACTCGATACCGTTGTCCTTCAATTTGCCGGAATTCGACGAGCCGGCACAGCGGTATTGCCCTGCGGGCGTCTACGAAGTTGTAGAAGAGGGCGGTGAGAAAGTCTTCAAGATCAGTGCGGCGAATTGCGTGCATTGCAAGACTTGTGACATCAAGGATCCGAAGCAGAACATCGTTTGGACGGTGCCTGAGGGTGGCGGCGGACCGAACTACTCAAACATGTAATTCGCCGAATAGCTGTTGATCGGAATCCACCGCCAATGTCGCTCGCCGCAATTACGCTTTACGTGATGTTCAGGCTATTTAGGCTGCATCCGAATGGCGCCATCAATCCGAATCGTCTCGCC
>CAZMRZ010000006.1:14111-22141 GCA_964568835.1 uncultured Woeseiaceae bacterium
GTTCAGGCTATTTAGGCTGCATCCGAATGGCGCCATCAATCCGAATCGTCTCGCCATTCACGACAGGATTCCCGTAGATGAATGCGGCCGTGTCTGCATACTCTTCCGGGCGTCCCAGTCTTGGTGGGAACGGGATTTGCCGTCCCAGTGATTCCTGAACATCTTCGGGCATGCCAGCCAGCATCGGCGTCATGAAAATGCCGGGTGCGATGGTATTGACGCGGATGCCGAATTGCGCGAATTCACGAGCAAGCGGCAGCATCATTCCGACAACGCCACCTTTGGATGCGGAATACGCGGCCTGGCCGATCTGGCCCTCAAAAGCCGCCACTGATGCCGTACTGATCACAACGCCGCGTTCACCGTTGGCGTTCGGATCGTTGAGTTGCATGACGGCTGCGGCTTCCTTCGTGACATTGTAACTGCCGACGAGGTTGATCTGGATGACGCGGTTAAAGTTTTCCGAAGGCCAGGGGCCGTCGCGCCCTAATGTTCGTCCTGCCGTCGCGATTCCGGCGCAGTTAACGGCAAGCGTGATGCCGCTCATAAATTCATTCGCTGCCTGGATGGCCGCTTTGACATTGGCTTCGTCAGAGACGTCAGTTCGGATGAATTGAGCACGATCGCCGAGGTCCGCGGCGCGAGCCACACCTTGTTCTTCATTGACGTCCAGCAACACGGCCATTCCGCCGGCGGCTATGACTCGTTCAGCCGTTGCGAACCCCAAACCGGATGCGCCACCCGTGATTACCGCTTTTGCATTTGCAAGATCCATGAGATTTCCTAATTCAATTCAATTCAAATCAATTCAGTTGACTTCGATACCGATTGCGACGGCTTCGCCACCGCCGATACAAAGAGAGGCCACGCCTCTGCTCAGGCCTCGGTTTCGCAGTGCGTGCAGCAGTGTGACGATAATTCTGGCACCGGTTGCCCCGATCGGGTGTCCGAGAGCACAGGCGCCGCCGTTCACATTCACTTTAGCGTGGTCGAGGCCGACGTCGGTCATCGCTGCCATTGTTACGCAAGCAAAGGCCTCGTTGATTTCGTAAAGATCCACGTTATCGGGATTCCACCCCAGCTTTTCGTGAAGGGCCTTGATCGCGAAGACCGGCGCCGTCGTAAACCATTCCGGTTCGTGGGCGAATCCAGAGTGACCAACGATCGTCGCCAGTGGTTTCATCCCGTGCTTTTCTGCATCAGTCGCGCTCATTAGAATTAACGCCGCGGCGCCATCCGAAATCGACGAGGAACTTGCAGCCGTGACGGTTCCATCTTTGGCAAATGCCGGTTTCAGCGTCGGGATTTTTTCGGGGTTTGCCGTGCGAGGCCCCTCGTCTTCGCTGACCGTAACGTCGCCTTTCCGAGTGCTGATTGTCACGGGTGTTATCTCAGCCTCGAACGCCCCACTGGCGACCGCAGCTCGCGCTCGATTTACCGACTCGATCGCGAAGGCGTCCTGATTCTCGCGCGTGAAGCCGTATTTTGCCGCCGTAATCTCTGCGAAATGCCCCATCATGTTGCCGTCCGACGGGTTTTGCAGCCCGTCAAAAAACATATGATCGAGAACCTGTTGATGGCCCATACGATAGCCAGTGCGGGCTTTGGGCATCATGTACGGCGCGTTGCTCATAGATTCCATGCCGCCGCTGACGACGACTCCGGCGCTGCCGGCTTTGATCAGGTCGTTGCCGAGCATTGTCGCTTTCATCCCCGAGCCACAGACCTTATTTAGCGTGGTGCATCCAGCGCTCAACGGGACTCCCGCTTTAAGCGCGGCCTGGCGAGCGGGAGCCTGGCCGACACCGGCTGGCAATACGCATCCCATCAGAACCTCGCTGATCAATTCGCCTTGGACACCAGACTCGTCAATGCAAGCGCGGATCGCGGCCGCTGCAAGGTCGGGGCTCGAAGCACCGGACAGCACTCCCTGGAAAGCACCCAGTGGGGATCGTTTTGCAGCAACAATGACAACAGCATCAGAACTCATTTCAGGTGCCTCCAAAAGGCAATAATTCGAAGAGATGCAGTACTTTCAATCAATTGGTCTGTGTGCGCAATAGTGGGAAACTGGTAGTTGAGCCTAGGAGCTGACTTCCGTCTGATCCTGCTCCTTCGAATCGTAATCCAGCAAATCCGGTTCGTCGAGCGCAGCCAGAACCCTTTGTCTGGCTGCCTCAGCCAGTGCTCTTGACGACACGAATGCATCGTCACCCGGTGCGATGGCTGGCAGGATGTCGATAAGCAAATCAGCTTGCCGAGGTAGAAATCGACCCGATGGGAGCATCTCCCGCGTGCCGGATATCGCGACTGGCACGACGGGCATATCGCCTTTGATGGCGGCTACGAACGCACCGGGTCGGAAGCGCCCAACGCCGGGTTCCAATAGAAACGTCCCCTCCGGAAAGAAGCCGAGCGACTCGCCTTCCCGGGCTGCCTTGACCAATTGCCGGGCGTCGCGAGAGCTACCCGTTGCCTCCTTGCGTTCGACGAACTTCGATCCGGAACGGCGCAGCAGAAAATGGACGACCGGAATATCTCGCATCTCGCCTTTGATCACGAATCCGAAGCGCGCCGGTAAATAGCCCTTCAGCAATATGCCGTCGATATAACTCGCATGGTTTGCCACAACGACACAGCTGTCATTGGGAAGATTGTCCATTCCCCGGACCGTGACGCGGACGGCGGCCATCACAAAGACCATTCTGGCGGCAAACGTGACCAGTTTCTGCCGGCGGTGCAGACCTGGAACGATCAGAGCCACGATCAGGGAGAAAATGCACGCGAGCGTAAACGAGGCCCAGGCCCACAAGCCCCAAAGGGTTCCGACGACGTATGTGACCCAGTTCACTTTATGTTAATGCCTTATGGTTTCTGTGACAGGGGTCACGCCCCCTGTCGGGTCTCGTCCCCATACTCATAAACCTTGATAAATCCGTCGCTTGGCGGTGCATTGGAAATCTATCCGGGACTCGGAACGGCGTATGCTACCAGTCCGACGGCCCGGTTGGCAGATGTATCGCAGCAAAGGATTGCGCGACTAAAGAAGATGGACACTATGGGTAGTAGCAACAAACAAAGTACGCCTGAATCATTGACCGTCACTCGTTCGGAAGAGCACGTGGATCAATTCCTCGATGCTATCTGGATGGAACGCGGATTGTCGAAAAACACTTTGGGCGCCTACCGTGCCGACCTGATGACTTTGGCCCGCTCGCTTGCTGAAAACAGCAAGACGATCGACAAAGCGGAAAAGTCCGATCTCCTGGCTTTTATCGCCAAACGCGTTGAAGGCGGCTCGAAACCACGTTCAACTGCCCGACAGCTATCCAGTTTCCGTCGATTTTTCCGTTACATAATGCGCGAAGGACTTCGGAACAGTGATCCGACAGCTGATATCGAAATGCCACGTATTGGGCGTTCGTTACCTAAGACTCTGTCCGAGGAAGAGGTCGATTCATTACTGAACGCGCCGAATACCGATGAGCCACTGGGTCACCGTGATCGCGCGATGCTTGAGCTGCTGTATGCGACGGGACTGCGTGTTTCGGAACTCATCAACCTCAAACAATCTCAAATCAACTTTAATCAGGGCGTGTTGCGCATCGTTGGCAAGGGCGATCGCGAGCGTTTGATTCCGCTGGGCGAAGAATCGCAGCGTTGGCTGAAAGAGTTCATCAACGGCCCGCGTATGGAAATTCTGCTCGAACGGCAAACAGATTATTTGTTCCCTACGCGACGCGGCGATCGAATGACGCGCCAGGCCTTCTGGCACATCATCAAGCGCTACGCCGAAAAAGCCGGCGTGCGTCAGAAGATGTCGCCGCACAGCTTGCGACACGCTTTCGCAACACATCTTCTGAATCACGGTGCTGATCTTCGCGTTGTACAGATGTTGCTGGGTCACAGCGACTTGTCGACGACGCAGATATACACGCACGTCGCCCGTGAACGCCTGAAAGACCTGCACGGCGAGCATCACCCTCGCGGTTAAGACGTATTGTCACGTCAGGCGCGTCTGTTAGACTCGCGCAGGCCCAAGGAACCGGTGCTCGTAGTATCGGTCACAGTAACCGGGTCTTAATTTAAACAGCGTATTAGTCTTTCAGGAATCGTTCGTATGAGCCGCATTATCTCTATCTTATCCTTGCTTCTGGCGATCAGTTTGGTCGGCAGCGCTCCTGCTTGGGCCGCTGACGACGCAGAACTCGAAGCGGTTCGTGCCAAGATCAACGGGATGTTTCAGGAAATAGCGCCCGAGAATGTAAAAAAGAGCCCGATTGACGGCTGGTACACAGTACAAAAGGGTTCCGTCGTCGCTTATGTCTCGGCAGACGGCCGATACCTGTTACAGGGCGACCTGATCGATCTCGATCATCAAGTTAACTTGAGTGAGCGCTCGCGAACTGACGCGCGTCGCGAACTGATGTCGTCGGTTGGCGATGATGAGGTCATTCTCTTTTCGCCTGTAAATATCAAACACTCCGTCACAGTGTTCACGGATATTGATTGCACCTATTGCCGAAAACTGCACAGCCAGATCGACGAGTATCTCGCGCAGGGCATCGAGGTTCGCTACATGTTGTACCCGCGCGGCGGACCATCGTCCCGGTCATGGAATACGTCGGAAGATGTGTGGTGTGCGAATGATCGAAGCGGCGCATTGACGGCGGCCAAGATGGATCGCGATTTCAGCACGCAGAAATGTGACGCGTCGGCAATTTCGAAGCACTATATCCTTGGGCAGAATATCGGTCTAAGCGGCACTCCGGCGATCGTTTTTGACGATGGCACTTTAGTCAGTGGCTATTTGCCGCCGGCGACGTTGGCCAGCCGACTGCAACTCGCAGAGCAGAGCGCCCGGAACTAGACCGCGCTCAGGAGCTTGAACGGCGAAGTTCGTGAAAATGAACGCCGTTATTCTGGCCTCTATCCTCGAAATATTTCTGTAGAGCAAATCGACTGCTTTGAAAGGCGAGATCATCCCATGGGATTTCGTCTTCGCTGAATAGCTCGGTCTCGAGGCTCTCTTCGCCAACGCCATAGCCGCCAACCAGTTTGCCGCAGAAAAAGACGTGCACCTGGCCTGCATCCGGGACATCAACGGAAGCAAACTGGTGAGTGATCTCGACATTCGCACAGGCTTCTTCCCGCGTTTCTCTGGCAGCGCCTGCCGCCATCGTCTCACCGAGTTCCATGAATCCGGCCGGAATCGTCCAGTAGCCGCAGCGAGGCTCAATGGATCGCTTGCAGAGGAGAACTTTGCCCTCGCTTTCAACGACGCAGCCGACAACGATCAGCGGGTTTTTGTAGTGCACGATCTCGCAGGCATCGCATACCGCGCGCTCGCGATTGTCGCCTTCAGGGACTCTGCGGGTTACCCCGCCGCCGCAATTTGAGCAGTACTTCATTACGTCGCTATTTCCAAGATGGTGCCGAGGGGGGGAATCGAACCCCCACTTCCGAAGAAACCGGATTTTGAATCCGGCGCGTCTACCAGTTCCGCCACCCCGGCAATGTGTGGTGGGCTCTTTCGAGGGACTGGGCCCGCTCGAAGGGCGCACAGTATATTCGCGGTTCTGTCAGACCGCAAAGGTTCCGCAAATATTGCGACCTTTTCAGCACTGGAAGCATCTACTATTCCAGATATGGCTAAGTTTGCAGACATTCAGATCGATCAGGGGATTATCAAGCGTGCCGCCGCAGGAGATGCGAAGGCTCACGAGATTATCTACCGGGCCTTTTCAACGCCGGTGTATTCGATATGTCTCAGGTTCACGAAGACGCCGGCGCATGCCGAAGACCTCGTGCAGGAGACCTTTATCGAGATCATGCGTTCGATCGCCAAGTTCCGCGGAGAAGCGGCACTGGGCAGCTGGATTCGACGCATCGCCGTCACGAAGTCATTGATGTTTCTTCGATCGGCCTGGACCAAGCGCGGGCAGTCTCTGTCCGACGACTGGGATGACATGACAGCGGGAGAACCCATCAGTCACGGCATCTCAAGTCACCCGGACGATGCGATGGATCTGGACGCGGCGATGTCCAATCTGCCCGACGTCGCGCGAGCTGTCGTTTGGTTACACGACGTTGAAGGTTTTACCCACAAGGAGATCGGAGGCCTGATGGGTAAGACCGAGAGTTTTTCGAAGTCGCAGTTGTCGAGGGCCTATCAACGACTGCGACCGATGCTAAGTGTGGACGAATCCGCACCGGCCGATGGCGTAGTCGTCGGCAGTTTTTAGAGTTTTGAATGGAGTTGCTTGGATGAGCAATGACGAAAAGGAAGATGAGATGATTTGCGCGCTAACGGCTGACGAACACGCCGCATTGCAACGAGAGCTGAGAGCGCTCCCGGAGACGATGCCGCCGCGAGACGTTTGGCTGAGAATCCGTGAGCAGGCGGAGGCAGAAGGCCTGCTGACCGCGCCCGCGCCGCGCAGGCATAACAAGTGGTACGCAGGCGTCGGTCTTGCCGCCGCCGTATTGATGGCTGTCGTGATGATGCCGGGAGGCCAGGTTGCGGTTGATCCGAGCGGCGCGGTGCCGCAAGGCCCGACGTCGAACACCGCCGACCTCTCCAATTTGCGAGCGCTTCAGGTGGAATCGCGCCAGCTTGAGCGGGACCTCAGGGCTTTGCCTGACAAGCCGAAGGTGGCGCGTGCCGGAACAGTCGCGACGATGTCCGAGATCGAAGACCGAATCGGCGCGATCGATTATCAGTTGAACGACCCGACAGCGACATGGGCTGAGGGTGACAAAGAAATATTCTGGGGCGAACGCGTCAGATTGATGAAATTGCTGCTGCAGTTGCGCTATGCGCAGGCGCAACGGGCGGCATTTTAAATAGGAGTAATACCCAATGAAGATGTGGAAAGTTTTATTGCCAATTACAGCGGTGTTGCTGTTCTCTGGTGCAGCGGTTGCGCAATCCGAGGAAAACGAAGCGGCGCGACGAATCGAGGCAGAGGCGAAGCGGGACGAGATGGAGTCCAGCCGCGCCGAGTATTCCGAGCGACTTCGAGTGGCTGAGGAACGCATGGAAGAAGCGGCACGAAGAATTGCGGAAATTACGGGCGAGCGATTGTCGCAGTGGGAGTTTATTGA
Source organism: uncultured Woeseiaceae bacterium (assembly GCA_964568835.1). Lineage (GTDB taxonomy): Bacteria > Pseudomonadota > Gammaproteobacteria > Steroidobacterales > Woeseiaceae > UBA1847. The sequence continues at coordinate 21,219 of CAZMRZ010000006.1, forward strand.
GCGGCGACATGAAATGGCGGAAAAACCGATGATCGGAATCACGATCGAAGGCAATTCGGATTCCGGCTCGGTTGAGGGCGTCGAAGTCATCGGCGTCACACCCGAGAGCGCCGCAGACGATGCGGGCCTTCGAGCCGGCGACATCATCACTGGGGTCAATGGCAAATCGATGAGCGCTGAAAGCAGCGAGAAAGCCAACAAACTGTTGTCCGAAGTCATGCATGACGTCGAAGAGGGCGACGAGCTGAAAATTGATTACGCCAGAAAAGGCAATACAGATAGCGTCGCGTTGATACCGAGAATCATGGAAACGCAGGTATTTGCCTGGGCCCCCGATGGCGGCAATATTCACATTGAAAGAATCCCCGGCGTTCCTGACGTCGTCCGAGAATTCAGATTCGAAGGCGGATTCCCATTTGGTGGTAGTGCGTGGGGACGCATGGAATTGGTGGAACTCAATGAAGGCCTCGGCAAGTATTTTGGTACCGATAAGGGCTTGCTGGTTGTCACCGCGCCGGAAGCCGAGGGCATCGACCTTCAGGAAGGTGATGTCATCCACACGATCGACGATCGCGAGCCGAAAGACGTGCGCCATGCCATGAAGATTCTGGGTTCCTACCAGAGCGGCGAAAAGCTCAAGCTGGGCATCATGCGCGACAAGAAAAAACGAACGCTGGAAATAGAGGTACCTGATGACCGGCGCGGTTCGTTGTTCGCACCACTGCCCGTCAAACCAGCCAGTGTCCCGGTCCATCGTCAGCCGCATCCCGCCAAGCCTGCCAGGGTGGCCCCGGCTCATCCGGCGCAGGACCATGCGACGGTGTCGACCTAGAGCGTCGAACCAGGCCCGACTTCCAAAAGGCCAATAACACAGGGCGCGCGTGGCTTTGATACCATGCGCGCCCATGTTTATTTCAGACTTT
>CAZMRZ010000006.1:22241-68158 GCA_964568835.1 uncultured Woeseiaceae bacterium
ACACAGGGCGCGCGTGGCTTTGATACCATGCGCGCCCATGTTTATTTCAGACTTTGATTACGAGCTCCCCGACGAACTGATCGCGCGCTACCCCGCGACTGATCGACGCGGCAGTCGCTTGTTGGAACTCGATCGCGGGATATCGGATCGGGTCTTCAGTGATTTCACCAGCCTGTTGAAACCGAACGACGTGCTCGTCTTTAACGACACTCGTGTCATCAAAGCTCGACTAGCGGCGCGCAAGGCTTCGGGCGGCCGCGCCGAAATACTCATTGAGCGAGTGCAAGGTGAACGGTCAGCACTGGCGCATGTGAAAGCCAGCAAATCGCCGAAACCCGGCGGTCGGCTGCTGCTCGCCGACGATGTTGTTGCTGAGGTCATTGGCCGTGACGGCGATCTCTATGCCCTCAAATTGTCGGTCGACGTCCTGCCTTTTCTCGAAACGCACGGCGACGTCCCTTTGCCGCCGTATCTCGGCAGGGATGCAGAAAGCGACGATATCGAGCGTTATCAGACTGTGTACGCACGCGACCCAGGTGCGGTCGCAGCGCCAACCGCGGGACTGCATTTTGATAAGGCGATGTTGGCGGAAACTCGCGAAGTTGGGGCCCGCCACGCCTGGGTGACCTTACACGTCGGCGCTGGCACGTTTCAGTCGCTGCGAGAGGAGGACATTCAAGACAATCGACTGCACAGTGAGCGCGTCGAGGTCAGCGAGGCCTGCTGCGAGGCAATCGACGCTGCCAAAGCGGCCGGCGGACGCGTGATCGCTATCGGTACGACCACAGTACGTTCGCTCGAATGCGCGTCAGCGAGCGGTCGCGTACAGCCGTACTCCGGAGAAACCGACATGTTCATTTTGCCGGGATACGAGTTTCGGACGGTCGACGCGATGATCACCAATTTCCATTTGCCGCAGTCCTCATTACTCATGCTCGTTGCTGCGTTTTCGGGCAAGGACCGAATCCTCGAGGCTTATCGTCACGCGGTGCGTGAGAAGTACCGCTTCTTCAGTTACGGTGACGCCATGTTTCTTACACCGGAATACAACGAGTGAAGTTTGAGATCAGCCATGAGTGCGGCGCAGCACGCTGCGGCACCCTGAATTTTCGCCGCGGTGAAATTCAGACGCCCGTATTCATGCCCGTGGGAACCTACGGCACGGTAAAGAGCGTCACGCCGGATGAGGTTGAGGCGGCAGGCGCGAATATCATTCTCGGCAACACCTTCCATCTCATGCTGCGGCCGGGAACTGAGGTCATTCGTGCCCATGGCGGTTTGCATGAGTTCATGAACTGGCAGAAACCCATACTGACGGACTCAGGCGGGTTTCAGGTTTTTTCATTGGCCGCGATGCGAAAGCTGTCCGAGGAGGGCGTACGCTTTCAGTCACCGGTCAATGGCGACGAGGTTTTTCTCACGCCGGAAAAATCGATGGAAGTGCAACACGAGCTCAATGCAGACGTCACGATGATTTTCGACGAGTGCACGCCGTATCCGGCGACCGAGAAAGAAGCTCAGGAATCGATGCAGCTTTCACTGCGCTGGGCAGAACGGAGTCGCCGGCGATTCGATGCGTTGAAGGCTGCCGAACCCGATCGCGGTGAAGCACTGTTCGGTATTGTGCAGGGCGGTATGTACGACGGCCTGCGGCAAGAGTCGCGCGCCGGGCTGGTGGATATCGGCTTTGACGGCTATGCCGTCGGTGGCCTCGCCGTCGGTGAGCCCGAAGAAGAGCGGCACGCTGTCCTCGATGCTTTGATGCCGACCATGCCGGTGGATGCACCCAGGTATTTGATGGGCGTTGGAACGCCGGTCGATATCGCCGAGGGAGTCTCGCGCGGCATCGACATGTTCGATTGCGTCATTCCGACTCGCCACGCACGTAACGGCCAGCTGTACACGTCGCAGGGAAAGGTTAAATTCAGACATGCCCGGTATCGTGACGACACGTCGGCTCCGGATCCAGAGTGCGATTGCTATACCTGCAGTCACTACTCGCTGGCGTACCTGCGGCACCTCGTGAAGTGCGGTGAGATTCTGGGTCCGCGGCTCGCGACAATTCATAATATTCATTATTATCAAAAGCTTATGTCAGATATTCGCGATGCCATTAAAGCTGATAATCTCCCCGAATTGCTTGCTGGACTGCGCGCGAGCTATCAGGAATAGCCCGTTTTTTCCTTCGCAGGCTTGCGTAATCGTTAGTCACCCCCAACTCGTTCGCTTATGCCATAATACCGCGCTGATTTTCCTCTGGGCACGCCCTCAAACCTAAAACAAAGAAGTAACAGATATGGATTTCTTTATTCAAAACGCCTACGCACAAGGTGCCGCGGCCTCAGGCGACTCAACAAGCTTCATTATCATGATGGCTTTGATGTTTGCGGCGTTCTATTTTCTGCTGATTCGCCCGCAACAAAAGAAACAAAAGGCGCATACAGCACTGGTCGCTGGCATACAGGTTGGCGATGAAGTTCTGACCGCCGGCGGTATCCTCGGGAAGGTCTCCGCAGTCAGCGAACATTACGCCGTTGTTACGATTAGCGACAACACCGATATCAAAATTCAGAAAGCCAGCGTGTCGATGGTCGTACCCAAGGGTACGTACGACGAAGCCTGAGACTTAGCGAGTAAAGCTGAATAACAATGAATAAGTATCCCGCCTGGTTAAACATACTGGTTCTCACCATTTTGGTCGCCGGTTGCCTGCTCGCACTGCCCAATATTTATGGCAGCGCTCCCGCTGTGCAGATCGCCGACAATAATGGCGTTGCCTACGAGCAAGATCGTCTCGATGAGTATGTTCAAGCCGTAGAGAACGGCGGCATGTCTCCGGAGGCCGCCTATTTGCAGGACGGCCGCGCTGTGTTGCGCTTCGAAGCCGGAACCGATCTCACGCCGATTGGCGACGCCCTGAAAGACCGTTACGGTCGCGTTGCGAATGTTGCGCAGACGCTCGCGCCGAAACTTCCTGAGTGGGTGCGCAACGCCGGCTTGAGTCCGATGAGTCTGGGGCTCGATCTTCGCGGCGGTGTCTATGTGCTGTTGGAAGTCGATATGAATACCGCGATCGAGACACGCATGGCGCTGTATGAGCAGTCGCTGGATGACTCACTTCGTGAGGCGAAAATTCGGCACCGCGTCGATCTGAGTGATCGACTCATAACGGTTCGGCTGTCCAACGCAGACGACCTCGAGTCAGCCCGCACGGTCATTGGCAACGTCGATTCTGAAATCCTCGTTGCAGATGGCACGGACGGAAAATCTTTGACCGTTCGCATGAGCGATTCGCAGATCCAGGCGCGCCAGGATTTTGCCATTGAACAGAACATTACGACGTTGCGTAATCGTGTAAATCAACTTGGCGTGGCCGAGCCATTGGTGCAGCGACAGGGCGTTGATCGCATTGTCGTACAGCTACCAGGCGTCCAGGATCCCAATGAAATCAACAAGATACTAACGGCGACCGCGACCTTGGAATTCAGAATGGTCGATCAATCCGGCACCGAGCCTGGTTCCAGGCGCTACGCGGGACGGCTCGGTGAAGATGCGCAAGTGCTCAAGCGGAAAGTTATCGCTTCGGGTGATCAGATCGTCGATGCGTCTTCCGGTTTCAGTGAAGGTCGACCCATCGTTTCGATCGCGCTCGACTCCGCTGGCGGCGAAAGCATGCTGAAGACCACGATGGAAAGTCTGGGTAAACCGATGTCCACCGTGTTCATCGAGACTCGCCGTGAGGCCGTCAAGGTGGGCGATCAAATCGAATACCGCGACATCAAGACAGAAGAGATCATCAGCACCGCAACGATTCAGGGCATCTTCAAAAGTCGATTTCAGATTAGTGGATTACGCCCCGGAGAGGCACATGACCTCGCGCTATTATTGCGCGCTGGCGCATTGGCTGCTCCCGTCTTCAAGATCGACGAACGCACCATCGGCCCCAGCCTGGGTCAGGACAACATTGACCGGGGGTTCAACGCGATCAAGATCGGTTTTCTGGCCGTCATTCTGTTTATGGCCGTGTACTACCGGGCGTTTGGCCTGATCGCAAACATCGCGTTGTTTTCGAACCTCGTGTTTATTGTCGCGATGCTCTCTTTCTTACAGGCGTCTCTGACGCTGCCGGGAATCGCGGGCATCGTCCTCACCGTTGGTATGGCGGTGGATGCCAACGTGCTTATCTTTGAGCGGATCAGAGAAGAACTCGCGGCTGGAGCTGGGCCGCAAGCGGCGATTAACTCTGGCTATGAGAAAGCGTTATCGTCGATTGCTGATGCGAACATAACGACATTGATCGCAGCCATCGTCCTGTTCGGTGTCGGTACCGGCCCCATCAAGGGATTCGCGATCACGCTGATGCTCGGAATTATTACCTCAATGTTCACCGCGATTATCGGTACGCGCGCTGTGGTTAATCTGATATTCGGCGGGCGCAAGCTAACGTCGTTACCGGTCTAGGAATTCGAATCATGCGGCTAATAAAAGAAAAAACCAGTATCAATTTTCTCGGTCGTTCTCGCCGGAAGGTCGCGGTCTCGATTTCTATACTGTTGGTGATTGCATCGTTCGCCTCACTCGCGACACGCGGTCTTGAATTCGGTATCGATTTCACCGGCGGCATTTTGCTGGAAGTCGGCTATTCCGCGGCCGCGGATCTCGAGGGTATTCGAGGTGATCTCGCCAGCGAAGGATACGGCAGCGCTCAGGTGCAGCGTTTCGGCGCCGAGAACGTTGTACTGGTTCGATTGCCGCCGCAAGAAGGTAACGTCGACGAGATTCGTGCCCGGCTGCAGGAAACCTTGCAGGCCGGAGATGAAAATACTGTCCTTCGTCGCGTTGAATTCGTTAGCCCGCAGGTGGGCAGCGAACTTGCGGAAAGCGGTGCCTTGGCCATGGTCGTCGCGCTGATGTTGATCTTCGTCTACGTGATGATTCGCTTCCAGTGGAAATTCTCTGCCGGTGCCGTAGCGGCTCTGGCTCACGATGCGATTGTGACGGTGGGCTTCTTTTCTTTATTCGGACTGCCGTTCGACCTGACGGTCGTTGCTGCGGTGTTGGCGGTGATCGGCTACTCACTCAACGACACAGTCGTTGCGTTTGACCGAATTCGAGAAAATTTCTTCGCGCTGCGCGGCAAAACGGCGGAAGAGTCGATGAACATCTCCATCAACGAAATGCTGGCTCGAACGTTGATCACTGGTGTCACAACATTGCTCGTACTGGTTGCTTTGTTGGTCCTCGGCGGAGAATCGATTGCGCCGTTCTCGATCGCATTGATTGTCGGGATTATCGTTGGAACCTACTCATCGATCTACACGGCTAGCGCCACTGCGTTGATGCTCAACGTCAACTCTCAGGATCTGATCGAACCGATCAAAGACACATCGCTGATTGACGACCTGCCGTAGTAGCGCGCCTTGCGCGCTCCTACCGGAGGACAGCTTTGATTTCCTTGGCGCAGAGTTTGGCGAGGCCTTTGTAGATACGGGGCGATCCCGTCAATACGTGGCCGGTTTCCATGTGGTTTTCTCCGCCGTCCAGCGCGCTGATGATGCCGCCGGCTTCACGAATGATCAAAGTCCCGGCCGCCAGGTCCCAGGGCTGCAAGCCAGTTTCCCAGAAGGCATCAAACCGGCCGCAGGCGACGTAGCACAAATCCAGCGCTGCAGCGCCCGGTCGACGAACGCCCGCCACGTTCTTCACGACCTTGCCGAACATGGCGAGGTAGGGCTCCAGTTCGTCATCGCTTTGACGATAGGGGAATCCCGTGCCAATCAATGCTCGATCGAGGTCCTTGTTGCCACTGACCCGGATCTTATGTCCGTCGAGCTGCGCGCCCTCACCGCGAGATGCAGTAAACAGTTCTTCGCGCATGGGGTCGTAGACGACAGCATGTTCAAGGCGGCCGTTGATTTGTAAGCCGATTGACACGGCAAATACAGGAAAGCCGTGCAGGTAATTCGTTGTCCCATCGAGCGGGTCGATAATCCAGACATGGTCGGACTCGCCTGATGCGCCTGATTCCTCGGCCAGGATCGCGTGGTCCGGATAGTGCTTGTGGATGACGTCAATAATGGCTTTTTCGGCAGCGAGATCTGCCGAGCTAACGAAATCGTTGCGACCCTTCTTTTCAACGGTGAGCTTGTCACGTTTGTTGAAGTTTCTTCCTAGTACGGCACCGGCGCGACGCGCCGCCATTACCGCTACATTAAGTAGTGCATGCATGCTTCGATTCCGTCAATGTCAAAGAACTGGGCAATTCCCGCGAACAAACCTGTCAGCGCGGGCCGCCGGGGCGGTAGAATACCGGACTTTTAGTCACCTGTCCCCAAGATGTCGCAACAATGACCATTCGAATCGTACTCGTCGGAACGACACACCCTGGCAATATCGGGGCGGTCGCCCGTGCCATGAAAAACATGGGTCTCAGTGATCTCGCCCTGGTCAATCCGAGGAGCTTCCCACATGAGGACGCTACCGCGAGGGCCTCCGGGGCTACCGATATTCTCGATTCGGCGAAAGTGGTGACGTCGCTAAAGGATGCGCTCACGGACTGCGTTTATGTTGCCGGAGCGAGCGCGCGCTCCCGAGCCATCAGCTGGCCAAGCATGGGCCCGCGTGATTGCGCTGAAAGAATGCTTCTGGAGAGCAAGAACGGCAAAGTCGCAGCGGTATTTGGACCCGAGAAGGCGGGTCTGGACAATGACGATCTGAGTCTTTGCCATACGCTTCTGACGATTCCGACGAACCCGGAGTTCAGCTCCTTGAACCTGGCGATGGCCGTTCAGGTATTGACCTATGAATTGCGCGTGGCCAGCACCCTGGATAACGCCCCGGGGTTCGAGAGTGACGCGCCGCCGGCGACGGGCGAAGAGATGGAGCATTTTTACACGCATCTCGAGCAGGTGTTTCGTGATATCCGCTTTCTCGATCCGGATAACCCGCGGTTTCTGATGCGACGGTTACGCCGGCTGTTTATACGCGCGCGCCCTGACAAAAACGAAGTGAACATCCTGCGCGGTTTCCTGACCGCGATCGACCGTATCCGGAAGCCGGACTGATGCGCGATTTCGTCTATCTGGACTACGCTGCGACGACACCGCTGAATCCCGTTGTGGCAGAACGCATGCGCGCGGTGCAGCAGGCGTTTTTCGCGAACCCGTCGTCGAATCACATTGCGGGTCGCCGGAGTGCGGCGGTCATTGCTCAGGCCGAGGAACAACTGGGGTCTTTATTGCGCGCTGACCCGGCATCGTTTCTCTGGACATCCGGGGCAACCGAATCGAACAATCTCGCCATTCTCGGTGCGGCCAGACATCGTGAACATCGCGGCCGGCACCTGGTTACGATGCGATCCGAACACAAGGCTGTCGTGGATGTTTTTCGCGCGCTCGAAAAACAGGGCTTCGACGTCACCTGGCTTGACGGTGATTCGGAAGGCTATCTGTCTTCTACAAAACTCGAGCAAGCATTGCGAGATGACACGCAATTAGTGTCGATCATGCATATCAATAACGAGGTGGGTACCCGGCAGGACATTGCTGCTCTCGGTGCTGTCTGTCGTGAGCGCGGCATTACCTTCCACGTCGATGGCGCTCAGGCTGTTGGCAAGGTCCCCGTGGATCTGGCCACGTTGCCGGTTGATTTGTACTCGCTGACGGCGCATAAGTTTTACGGACCCAAAGGGGTCGGAGCACTTTTTGTACGCGACGGATTTCCGCTGGAGCCATTAATGTTCGGTGGCGGGCAGCAAAAGCGTTTGCGCCCCGGTACCTTGCCTGTCGATCTGATCGCCGGTCTCGGCGAGGCGGCGGCTGTCGCCGCAGATCAGCTTGACGAAGACGAAGACCATTTGGCCAAACTCAAAGCAGAATTAGTGCTGGGCCTTAAAGCGGTTGAGGGTGTTTATATCAACGGCCCTGAGCTCGGTGCTTTCTCCGGGATAGTCAACGTTGGTGTTACGGACATAGAGGGTGAGAGTCTGCTATTGGCTCTGGAACCGCTCTGCGTCGCGGCGGGGTCAGCCTGCAATGCGCAAGGCAAAGAACCGTCCTATGTCTTGCGGTCGTTGGGGCGTTCAGACGATGAGGCGCAAAGTGCGGTTCGCTTCAGTCTCGGCCGATCAACCACAAGCGACGATATCGCGTTCGCCGTCGCGCACTACGCTCAGGCGGTCCAGAAGTTGCGACGCCTGTCTCCCACTCGCAAGGACGCAGAATGAGCGTCGACTCCTATATCGATCCTTACAACGATGTCGTACGCGATTACTTCGCGGACCCGCAGCATGCGGGTGACATAATCGGCGCTCCCGCGGGATATTTTGAGGATCAGGGCATCCGGCTCAGATTTTGCGCGGAAGTAGAAAAAGGTCGCATTTTCGCGATGCGATTCGAGGCCTGGGCCTGTCCCCACGTGATCGCTGCCGCTGAAGCCGTTTGTCGTCATTTCGAGGGTTCGGCGGTCATCGAACTTGAGAAGTTCCCAAGCGCCCAGATAATGGTGGATCTGGCTGTACCTGTAGAGAAAACCGGACGTATACTTGTCGTCGAAGATACGGTCCGATCGCTTCGGGCAGCTATTGACGATCGCATCGCAAGCTAACTACAGGATAACCATGGCTATTTCTCTGACGGACTCGGCGGCAGATCGAGTTCGCACTTACCTTGATAAGCGAGACGGCGGCGTCGGCCTGCGGCTGGGCGTGACTCAGACGGGCTGTTCGGGCTATTCGTACGTCATCAACTACGCGGACCAGATCGAAGCCACGGACATCGTATTCGAAGACAAGGGCGTTAAAGTCGTCGTCGATCCCGATGCGCTTGCGCTTATTGATGGTACCGAGGTCGATTTCATCAAGAACGGCCTGAACGAGGCATTCAGCTTCCGCAACCCCAATATTTCCGGCGAGTGCGGTTGCGGCGAAAGCTTCAACGTCTGAAGCTTCAGTAGTACAATTAACGGTTCACATTTATTCGTCTGGCAACAGCGCCGGACGCCCAGTTTTTATTGTTTATTTTTCATTTTTTATTGATTAAAAGGATTGTCACATGGCAGTTGAGCAAACGCTCTCCATCATCAAACCTGATGGCGTACAAAAGAACCTGATCGGAGAGATTTACGCTCGTTTTGAGAAAGCGGGACTCGAAATCGTTGCCGCTCGCATGATGCATCTCAGCAAAGAGCAGGCCGAGGGATTTTACGCGGTTCATAGCGAACGGCCCTTCTTTAACGACCTCGTTAGCTATATGACTTCTGGCCCCGTTCTGGTATCGGCGCTTAGCGGTGACGGCGCTATTGCCAAGCACCGGGATATCATGGGTGCAACAAATCCAGCTGATGCCGATGCCGGTACGATTCGCGCCGACTTTGCTGCGAGTATCGAAGAGAATATTTGTCACGGTTCCGACGCTGTCGAAACAGCCGCGGTTGAGATCGCCTACTTCTTCGGCGACGACGGCGTCTGCCCGAGAACCCGTTAAGCGGATTTGACCGTGACCGCCACTGCAACAAAAGTAAACCTGCTCGGATTGTCGCATGACGATCTCGAGCAGTTTCTTGTTGCGAGATCCGAAAAACCGTTTCATGCACGACAGATCATGCAGTGGATTTATCAGCGAGGCATTGACGACTTTGATGAAATGACCGACCTGTCGAAGTCGCTACGCGCTCAATTGCATGATGATGCCGAGATCGTGCCGCCTGCGGTCCAAAGCAGACACGACGCGAAAGATGGCTGCGTCAAATGGCTGTTTTCCAGCGGCTCGGGGCAGGCCGTTGAAACGGTGTTTATCCCGGAGACCGATCGTGGAACCCTGTGCATCTCCTCGCAGGTCGGTTGTGCGCTTGACTGCTCATTCTGTGCAACCGGTGCGCAAGGGTTTAATCGTAACCTGACAAGCGCGGAGATCATTGGCCAGGTTCGGCATGCGATACGTGAGTTGCCGCGTCGCAGCAATGGCGATCCCGCGGTGACCAATGTTGTATTCATGGGCATGGGCGAACCGCTGGCGAATTATCGCAACGTTGTTCCTGCGCTGGAGCTCCTGGTATCCGACTGGTCTTATGGAATGTCGCGGCGACGCGTTACGGTCAGCACCTCCGGCATTGTTCCCCATATCAGTAAGCTGGCAGACGACTGCAATGTTGCATTGGCTGTGTCCTTGCACGCGTCGACGGACGAATTGCGTGACCAAATTGTACCGATCAACAAGCTTCACCCGATAAGCACGCTACTGGATGCATGTTGGGCGTACGCCGCCAAGCGCTCGAACCGTTTCATTACATTCGAGTACGTCATGTTGCGTGGCGTGAATGATTCAATCGCGCAGGCCAATCAGCTGGCCAGCCTTCTGAAAGACAAACCGGCCAAGGTGAATTTGATACCGTTCAATCCTTTCCCGGGAACTGAATTCAAACGCTCGTCGGCGGAGACTATCCGGCATTTTCAGGAACGTCTCAGAAGTCGAGGACTTGTGGCAACGACCCGCAAGACGCGTGGAGACGATATTGACGCCGCTTGCGGGCAGCTGGCTGGTAAAGTTAGTGATCGCGTGAAGAACCGCTTGGGCGACAAACGCATAGGCCCGAAGAGTGCTGGCGAAAAAGCTAGCAAAAACAAAGGTATAAGGATGACATCGGTATGAAAAGAATCAATCTTGTAGTCCCGGGTACGATTTATTTTCTCTTGCTTGGCGCCTGTGTCTCGACGTCCACCGGGTCGATTACAGAGCCCGTTCGTGATGACGTGAATGCCGCTAAGTTGAACTATCAACTGGGCGCTCGTTATTACGAGCAAGGATCCTATGCGCTCGCGCTGGATCGTTTGAAAATGGCCGCCGAGATCGATCCCAAAATGGCTGTTGCGCATACAACGCTCGCCATGACGTATGAAGCGCTGGAAAATCCGCGCCTTGCTCGACAGTCCTATGACAAAGCGATTCGCGTCGCGCCCAAAGATTTTTCCGTGCAAAACTCCTACGCTGTTTTCCTCTGCAGACAGCGAGATTTTGAAGGGGCGCAGAAGTACTTCGAAAGAGCTGCGAATCACCCCGAGAATGACAATGCCGAGGTTACATTAACTAACGCCGGTGTTTGCATGGGACAGAAACCCGATGCTGAGGCGGCCGAAAAATTCCTTCGCCTGGCGTTGGATCAAAAATCCAATTACGGGGAAGCGCTACTGCAATTGTGCTTGCTCAAGTTTCATAACGACGACTATCTGGGTGCACGCGCCTTCCTGCACCGTTATATGGCAGTGAGTATCCCATCGTCAGGCGCCTTGTATCTCGCGGCGAAGATTGAAGACTTGTTGGGTAATGATAAGGGCCGCATTGAGTTTGAAGATCGGCTAATCCGGGAATTCCCGACCTCGGAAGAAGCACGCAAGGTTCTGGGCGCCGGATAATGAGTGACGAGAAAGACATTCGCGAAAAGCCAATCGAGGGCGAAGAGTCCGGAGGACCGGTCGGCGGCGAGCGCTTGGCCGAGGCTCGACGTGAATTGCAAATTCCCGTCCTCGAAATTGCCAAAGAATTGCACCTTGATGATTACAAGGTCCGTGCGCTGGAGGGCAACGACTTTGATGTGCTTGGTGCGCCGGTCTTCGCGAAAGGCCACCTGCGAAAATACGCGCAGCTGGTCGGGGTCAGCGAGGCCGACGTTATGGCTGACTACTATCAGCTAAATCGCGCGGCTGGATCGCAGCCAGCTTTGGCGCTACGGCCGCGATCGCGAAGGACAATATCGCCCGGTCCGTGGATCGCAGCAATCGCCGTTATTCTGGCGGTCGCGTCAGCCTATTGGTGGTTCGTGTCTCGAGAACCCGCACTCGAGCGACCGGTTGCCGGCGAGATTGCAGCGTTGCCTCAGGAAGAGCAAGCCTCAGCGCCGGAAGACGCCAGTACCGACGATGCGCAAGAGAGCGTGGACGAGGCGCCGATCACCGTGTCCGATCCGGCACCGGCACCGGCACCGGCACCGCCAGTGCCCGAGACAACAGACCCATCACAGATGCAACTCAGCATCACGTACTCAGGCGATTGCTGGACAGAAATAACGGACGCTGGAGGACGGCGCCTGTTTTTCGATCTCGGCAAATCGGGACGAACCGTCAATTTGTCGGGCGAGGCGCCGTTTAACGTGCTGTTCGGAGATGCCGCCAATGTCAGCCTCGAGGTCAATGGCTCATCATTTGATATTCCCGCCTCGGACCGCCGCGGGCGGACGGCCAGATTGACGATCACAGGGCCTTGAGAAATAGCCGATGAGTAGCAAACCAAGAGCGATCCGCGGGATGAACGATATCCTGCCCGAAGTCTCGGGAACCTGGCGGTATCTGGAAACGGCGGTTCAGGAGATCGTCGAGTCATACGGTTACTCTGAAATCCGCTTGCCATTGTTGGAGCACACGGACCTGTTCAAGCGCTCGATTGGCGAGGTCACCGATATCGTAGAAAAGGAGATGTATACATTTCCTGATCGTAATGGTGAAAGTCTGACACTGCGCCCCGAGGCGACGGCCGGCATGGTCCGAGCCGGTATGACCAACGGGCTATTTCATAACCAGAGGCAGAAACTGTGGACGTCGGGACCTATGTTTCGCTACGAAAAACCACAGCAAGGACGGTACCGGCAGTTTTATCAGTTTGATGTTGAAGCGGTGGGCTATCAAGGACCGGACGTTGATGCCGAACTGATTATCATGAGCGCGCGCATGTGGCAGCGGCTTGGAATCTCGAAAATCGAGCTGCAAATTAATTCGCTGGGCACGCCAGATGTCAGGATTCGCTATCGCAAGGCCCTGGTCGAGTACTTTTCCGGCGTGAAAAATCAGCTGGATGAGGATAGTATTCGCCGCCTTGAGCAAAATCCGCTCAGAATCCTCGACAGCAAGAATCCGGACATGCAGGCGATTGTTGAAGCTGCGCCCATAATGCTGGACTACCTGGACGAGGAATCTGCCGCACATTTCAGCGGTTTGAGGGCATTACTGGACGCGGCCGGCGTGGGTTACACAGTGAATCCGCGTCTTGTACGCGGACTCGATTATTACACGCAGACAGTGTTCGAATGGGTCACTGATGCGCTGGGGTCGCAAGGCGCGGTATGTTCTGGCGGCCGCTACGACGGACTGGTTGAGAAGCTCGGCGGTCGTGCGACGCCGGCGATTGGCTGGGCGATGGGTATCGAACGATTGGTGGCCTTGTATGAGGCCTGTGGTGGAACGACGCCGGCGAACGATGCCGACGTCTATATTGCCGCGTTGGGCGACGGTACGCTGGAGCGCGCTTTTGCTCTTGCGGAAGAATTGCGCGATGGCATTGCAGGAATCCGGGTCGAAATGAACCTGGGTGGCGGCAGCTTTAAGTCGCAGATGAAACGTGCCGACAAGAGCGGCGCGGAGTATGCATTGATATTGGGTGAGCAGGAGCTTGCCGATGGATGTGCAGGAGTAAAACCGATGCGCAGCACCGAGGAACAAACGAGTGTTGCGTTAAATGAATTGGCGGAAACGCTGAAAAAGAAACTACGTTAAGGGCAGTTTTGTGGACGATCTACTTTCAGAAAAAGAACAAATTGACCAAATCCGTTCCTGGTGGTCCGAGTATGGCGCCTATGTCATCGGTGGCATTGTCATCGGCGTGGGTTTGCTTATCGGCGTCAATCAGTATCAGGCAAAGCAACTGGCAGCGCAGCATGCGGCATCAACCGCCTATGAAGCATTGTTGGTGCACATCGTCGACGGTGATCTTGATGCGGCAGAAACAACGGCGAACGAGATCACGACGTCCTATGGCGAAACAACATACGCCGGGCAGTCAGGCATCGCGATCGCACGTCTGTACATGGACAAAAACCGCGATCAGGATGCAGCCGACGCGCTCAAGGTGGTCGTCGATGGCGATGCTGATAGCGAACTGAAGCACGTAGCCCGATTGCGCCTGGCGCGTATTTACCTGTATCAGGACAAGGCTCAGGAAGCCGTGGACCTGTTGGCAGCGGAAGAAAGCGGCGCGTTTGCGCCGGCTTACGGCGAGGTTCTGGGCGATGCTTATGCCGCCCTTGGCCGAGTCGCTGAAGCACAGGATGCTTACCAGAAGGTACTGCTGGATCCGCTATCGCAGGGGACGATTGACCAGCAACTCGTGCAATGGAAAGCACTGGACTTGCCAGAAATTGAACCGGTTATCGAGCCAGACGTCGCTGCAGACGCGGAATCGGCTGAACCGGAGCCCGAGGCGGCGGTCGAAGAAGACGAAGCCGATCCAGAGGGAAGTGAGTGAATAGATTGCGGCGAGTTGCGGGTCCGGTTGGACTCATCGTAGCGACATTGTTGCTGTCCTCTTGCGGGATTTTCGGCGACAAAGATGACGAAGAGCTTGAGCCAAAAGAACTGGTCAAGCTGAAAAACAAACTTAAAGTAAAGAAGCTCTGGACCGCGAAAGTCGGCGGAGATTCTGAATTCCTCCTGGTCGGATTACGGCCGGTCGGTGACGGCAATCGAATCTACGCAGCCGGTGCCGGTGGCAACGTCATCGCTGTTGATCCGCAATCCGGAAAGCAACATTGGAAGACTGAACTGGATGTCGGGCTTTCAGCGGGACCTGCGGTCGGCGACGACACGGTTGTTGTCGGAAGCAAAGACGGTGTCGTCATCGCCCTTGACGCAAACTCCGGGGCGGAGCAGTGGCGCGTCTTTGTCGGTGGCGAGATGATCGCCAAGCCGCTGATCGACGAGAACAACGTGATTGTGCAGACGATCGGAAATCGACTGATCGCGTTGGCGCGATTCGACGGCAAACAGCGTTGGGAAATGGAACAGACTTTGCCCGTACTGACAATGCGTGGCGCGTCGTCACCGGTGATGCTCGGATCTTTGGTCATAGCGGGATTCGATAACGGACGCTTGATCGCGGTCAATGTCAGTAGTGGCGATATTGAATGGGATGCGATGCTATCGCTGCCGACCGGACGCTCTGATCTGGATCGTCTGTCCGATATTGATGGCTCAATCGCCGTCGTTGGACAGGATATATACGCGGCCGGTTATCAGGGACGAATCGCGTCCGTGGCTGCCGAGTCCGGTCAGGTGCTCTGGTCTCGTGAGATATCATCGATGGTTGGCGTTGCCGCCGACTGGAACAGTCTCTACACCACTCGGAACGATGGTGAAGTCATCGCGTTGACCCGATCCAATGGCGCGGATTATTGGCGCAATGACGATCTTCTTCGTCGCGATCCAACGCTGCCCATACCGTTTCATACCACGGCCGTTGTCGGCGATTTCGAAGGCTACCTGCATTTTTTCAGCAGCATCGACGGCACCGCAGTTGCGCGAGTGCGCCTGGGTAAGAAGGCCATAACGAGTGCGCCGATTGTCGTCGCTAATCGACTGTATGTGCAGAACGATGATGGCGTTGTCGCTGCTTATGAAATTATTCAGGACCGTAAGAAGCGAACGGCACCGGACGTTGCTGAACCAGCAGCCGACGAGTCCTGACCGGCCACTGTGACGGTATCCAGCCATGCTTCCAGTCATCGCACTGATCGGCCGTCCTAATGTTGGCAAATCGACCCTATTCAATCGACTGACACGGTCTCGCGACGCATTAGTCGCCGACTATCCCGGCCTGACCCGTGATCGTAAATACGGTTTCGGCAAGATGGGCTCGATTCCCTATCTCGTGATCGATACCGGCGGCGTTGCCGGTGGTGAGGAAGGCATTGAGGAAGCAATGGTCGAGCAGACCATTCGGGCTCTGCAGGAAGCGGACGTTGCCGTCATCATGGTCGATGGCCGCAGCGGCCTGACGCCAGCGGACGAACACGTAGCCGAGCTCGCTCGCAAGCATGCGAAGAAGACCTGGCTCGCCGTGAACAAAGCCGAAGGTCTCGATGAGGCAATAGCGAATAGCGAGTTTCACGGTTTGGGCATGGGTGATCCGATCGCGATCTCTTCGGCGCACGGCGATAGAGTCGGAGCGTTGATAGATGACATTCTCGCCCGGTTCGAAAAGCCCGAGAACGAAAACGACGCCGAAGAAGACGAAGAGGTGGATAGCGATGAAGATCGCGAGCTTCGGATCGCGGTCGTCGGGCGTCCCAACGTTGGCAAATCCACGCTGATCAATCGCCTCTTGGGCGAGGATCGCCTGGTCGTTTTCGATCAACCGGGGACAACGAGAGACAGCGTTGCGGTGCCGTTCGAGCGCGACGATCGCAAGTACGTGCTGATCGATACGGCGGGCATACGCCGCAAAGCCAGAGTTCATGAGACGATCGAGAAATTCAGTATCGTCAAAGCCTTGCAGGCTATCGAACAAGCCGAAGTCGTTATCTCCGTGCTTGATGCGCAAGAAGGCGTCACCGAACAGGATGTCAGTCTGTTGGGACTTGTCATGGAACGCGGGCGTGCAATGGTCGTCGTTACCAATAAGTGGGACGGACTTTCCGCCGACCATCGCAAGAAGGTTCGCGATGATCTGGAGCGCCGTTTACCCTTTCTCGAATTCGCAGAGCGCATCACAATATCGGCGCTGCATGGCACAGCGGTCGGCGACTTGTTACCGGCGGTCGTGCGAGCTTACAACGCTGCGATGCGAAACATGTCGACAACCGAGCTGACGAATGAACTTGAAGCCGCCGTGATTGCGCATCCTCCACCGTTGGTTCGAGGTCGACGCATCAAGCTGCGATATGCACATCAGGGCGGGCGAAATCCGCCCGTGATTGTGATTCATGGCAATCAAACTGACCGCGTGCCCGAGTCATTTCGACGCTATCTCATCAATCGCTTCAGAAAAGCGTTTAAACTCAAGGGCACACCGGTTCGCCTGGCCTTCAAAAAGGGCAAGAATCCATTTGAAGGACGTCGTAATACGCTGACGCCCCGACAGGAACGCAAGCGAAAACGCCTGATGAAAAGGGTAAAGAAATGAGCGCTGCCCGCAAGTCGTATACCTATGATGGCAATTTTCAGATGCACCGCGCCGGACATATTCAGGCGCCGACGATGGCCTATGAAACCTGGGGCGAACTCAATGCGGCGAAAGATAACGCCATCTTGATATTCAGCGGGCTGTCTCCGTCAGCGCATGCAGCATCATCAGAAGGTGATATGTCGCCGGGTTGGTGGGAGGACATGATCGGCTCAGGCTTGCCGATTGATACTGATCAGTATTTCGTAATTTGCGTTAACTCGCTGGGCAGCTGTTTTGGCTCGACAGGCCCCGCGTCGCTTGATCCCGAAACGGGTCGGCCTTACAGACTGACCTTCCCCGTCTTAACACTTGAAGACGTCGCGGATGCGGCACTCCTGGTCGTCGAACATCTCGGCATCGACAGCTTGCATACCGTAGTCGGTTGCTCAATGGGCGGCATGAGCGGTCTTGCGTATTGTGTGCGTCATCCGGATGCGGTTCGACGTTTTGTTTCCATCTCATCGGCCACCCGGGCGCTGCCATTCTCGATCGCGGTACGGTCTCTGCAACGCGAGTTGATTCGCTCGGATCCCAAGTGGCTGAATGGTGATTACGATCCGGGCGATCCGCCAATTACAGGGCAACGTCTGGCGCGCAAGCTGGGAATGATCACTTACCGTTCTCCAGAAGAATGGGCGCAACGATTTGGACGCGAACGATCGACGGATCACGCACGTGCTGAAGATCAGTTTGTGGCCGAGTTTTCCGTCGAGTCTTATCTAGAGAATCATGCGAACAAGTTCAGTGGTGCATTTGATCCGAACAGCTACCTGTACCTCTCTCACGCATCGGACCTGTTCGATCTGGCCGAGCACGGCGGCTCGCTGGCCGCAGGCTTCAAGCGCCTGAAGCTGGACCGGGCACTGGTCATCGGCGTACGGACAGATATTCTGTTCCCGGTGGAACAGCAGCGCGCACTTGCCGACGGAATTGCTGAGGTGTGCAGCGATACCCAAATGGCGGAACTGGACTGCATCCGCGGCCATGATTCGTTCCTGGTCGATATGGACGCGTTTCGCCCGGTCATCTGCGATTTCTTCGAAAGCTGCTGCGATTCGTAGGAGGGCGCCCTGCGCCCGAAGCATCGCGGCAGCCGATAGGCTGCGGGGTCGCGCGCAAGGCGCGCTCCTACGGTATTCAGGGCAAGAATATGGCCGGATCCACGGCCGCCCCATTGAGATAGGTGCCCAAGTGCAGGTGCGCGCCCGTGACCCTGCCGGTTGCGCCCACGAGGCCAATAATTTCGCCGCTTGAAACGGCTTCACCTTCCTCAACGGCGACCTCGCTTAGATGGCAGTACATCGTCACGAACCCCTGCCCGTGATCGATGATCACGGTATTGCCGTTGAAAAAGTACTCGCCGGTGGCCGCGATAATGCCGGAGCGTGGAGCGATGATGGGTGTGCCTGTGGTGGCGGCGATATCCATTCCGGAGTGTGGCGAGCGCGGCTGGTCATTGAAAAAGCGCCGGGAACCAAAGCTTGAGCTGCGCGGGCCGGCCACGGGCGAAGACAAAGAGACGCCGTCGATCGTGACATCGCGGAAATTGTTGAGCGCTGCGTCGATGATTTTTCGCTCACCGAAGATTCGATCCAGCTGTTTCTGGTCCGGATTAACCTGAGATTTATTCTTGATGGTGAGGCGCTGCTCACGATAGGCGTGAGTGCCGACCTCGATGGTCTTTTCCTGAGCACCCACCTGCAAGGTCATATTGCCTGGCTCGACTTTTAGCGGTATTCCCACAATGGCCACCCACTCGGCATCGCGTTGAATGACCATGACCGGTCGTCCGTCGAATGAGACCGTCGGTGCCGGATTGTCTGTCGAGCCAAGCTCGACGATGGCGATACCGCCGGGTCTTAGCGACGCTTCCGTCGCAAAAACAAAAGTTGTACTGCACAAAACGCTTATCAGAACTATTGCCCGCTTAATCATCGTCGATCACCTTCTTAACGGTTGCGATGATCTCGCCCCGTGACAAATGCGCCCGCACTTCGTCGCCACTTGAGACATCGGCGGCGCGCATTAAAATTTTGCCTGTCGACGCGCTCTTAACGATTGCATAGCCACGATCCAACGTCGCCAACGGGCTTACGGAGTTAAGTGCACGCCCGAGCAATGCGATTTTATGGCCGGTGTCCGAGATGTTGTTATTGGTTGCCGTCGCAAGTCGTTGCCGCAATTGGTTGAGCCTGCCGATCGCTCGTTGCACGGACAAAGCGGGCGATGAGCTTCTCAAGCCCCCGCTGGCTTGCTGGAGTCTGTTTCTTTGTTCGAGTAACTGCTGGCGCATCGCTGAGCTGAGTCGTCCCGACTGCTCGCGCAATTTGTCATGCTGGCGCTGCAGCGTTGCGGCCGGGCTGCTGGCGAGCAGGCGACGTCCCAACCAGTCCAGTTCCTGGCTCCGGTCTTCGACGGCACGCTGGCCCACCCGTGCAATTCGCGCCGTGAGACCACTGATTCGGTGCATCCACTCGCTTTGATCCGGCACGACGATCTCCGCAGCTCCGGATGGCGTTGGGGCGCGCAGGTCGGCGACAAAGTCTGCGATGGTGAAATCAATTTCATGACCGACGGCACTGATGATCGGGATTGGGCATTCCGAAATCGCGCGGGCGAGTTGCTCGTCGTTGAACGCCCACAAGTCCTCGAGCGAACCGCCGCCACGACTCATGATCAGTACGTCGCATTCGTCGCGATCAATGGCTGTTCGTAAAGCCGCCGATAGTTCTCCCGGAGCGGCATCGCCCTGAACCGCGGCCGGATAAATGACAACCGGCACTGCCGGGAACCGCCGTTTGAGAACGCTCAAAATATCGCGAATTGCGGCTCCCGTAGGCGAGGTGATAATGCCGATTCGAGCGGGGAGAGCGGGTATCGGTTGTTTGCGATCTTCGTCAAACAGACCTTCGCCAGCCAGCTTCAATTTGAGCGCATCAAAGCGGCGTTTCAAGACGCCTTCGCCGGCAGGCTCCATTTGCTCGATGATCAGCTGATAATTGCCGCGAGCCTCGTAAATACTGACGCGACCGTAGGCCAGCACTCGATCACCATTCTTGAATCCGATCGCCGGGCCGCGCTGCCGCTGGCTAAACCAGGCGGCGCTGACCTGGGCATTGTCATCTTTGAGGCTCAGATAGATGTGACCTGAGGCCGGTCGCGAAAGATTCGAAATCTCCCCTTCGACCCAAAGTCGGCCCATTCCCTGCTCGATGAGCGATTTGACCCGTCGATTGAGCTGGCTGACGGAAATTGCCGCGTTTGCAGAGTCATTCGGTTGCATCTTTGCAGTATATCGAACCGTCGCCCGTTTACCCGCAAATCCGACCCGCGTACAATTGACCGATTAAGCTGCCGAAAACGAAGACCTGTTCATGAGAATAGCCAAAGAAGCGCTCACATTCGACGACGTCCTCCTGCAACCCGGATATTCCGAGATTTTGCCCCGCGAGGTCGACCTCAGCACATCGCTGACCCGTGAAATCCGTCTCAATATACCGCTGCTATCGGCGGCAATGGATACGGTCACTGAGTCGAGATTGGCGATAGCACTGGCGCAAGAGGGCGGCATGGGCATTGTTCACAAGAACATGGCCATTGAGGCGCAGGCAAAACAGGTCCTGATGGTGAAGAAGTTCGAATCCGGCATGGTTCGAAAACCCATTACCGTGGGCCCGGACATGACCATTCGTGAAGTCATCGATCTGACTCGATCGATGGGGATTTCCGGCGTGCCCGTCGTCGATGGCAAAAAGACAGTCGGCATTGTTACGCACCGCGATCTTCGATTCGAGACCAAGCTTGATGCGCCCGTATCGACCGTGATGACGCCGAAAGAGCGTTTGGTCACGGTTCAGGAAGGCGCGGACGATGAGGAGGTGATGTCTCTGCTGCATCAACACCGCATCGAGAAAGTACTGGTGGTCGACGACAATTTCGAATTGCGCGGCTTGATTACCGCCAAAGACTTCCAGAAGGCCAAAGACTTCCCGATGGCGTGCAAAGACAACAGCGGTGCGCTGCGAGTCGGAGCTGCCGTTGGCACAGGGCACGACACGGACGACCGTGTCGACGCGCTGGTGGAGGCGGGCGTTGATCTGATCGTCGTTGATACCTCACATGGACATTCAAAGGGCGTGCTTGAGCGCGTTACGCGAGTGAAAACCGCACATCCCGACCTGCAGGTCATCGGCGGCAATATCGTAACGGCTGAAGGTGCTCTGGCACTCGTGAAGGCGGGCGCTGACGGTGTGAAAGTCGGAATCGGTCCCGGCTCAATTTGTACGACACGTGTTGTTGCCGGCGTTGGAGTTCCGCAGATTTCGGCGGTTGCCGAGGTCGCGGAAGCGTTAAAGAAATCTGGCGCACCGCTAATCGCGGATGGCGGCATTCGATATTCCGGCGATATCGCCAAAGCACTGGTTGCCGGCGCACACTGCGTGATGATCGGCGGCATGTTCGCGGGTACGGAAGAATCTCCCGGCGAAGTTGAGCTTTATCAGGGTCGATCCTACAAGGCGTATCGCGGCATGGGATCCGTTGGCGCGATGGGTGGATCTCACGGTTCGTCAGATCGCTATTTCCAGGATGCGACCGAAGAACTCGAAAAGCTCGTGCCGGAAGGTATCGAAGGTCGCGTCCCCTATAAGGGCGCATTCGCAGCGATTGTGCACCAGCTCATCGGCGGTATTCGTGCGGCCATGGGCTACACGGGCAGTGCCAGCATCGAGGACATGCGGACCAAACCGCAGTTCGTGAAGATCACAGGCGCAGGCATGGCCGAAAGCCACGTGCATGATGTATCGATCACCAAAGAAGCACCCAACTATGGCACCAAGACGTAGAGCCTGTCTGTAAATGCACCCAGATATTCACGCCCACCGGCTGCTGATTCTCGATTTCGGCAGCCAGTACACACAATTAATTGCCCGTCGCGTTCGCGAGCACGGCGTCTATTCTGAGATACACCCCTGGGATATGTCCGATGACGACATCAGGGACTTCAATCCGAATGGCGTCATTTTGTCGGGCAGTCCGGAGTCGGTGCATTTCGACGACGGACCACGGGTATCGCATCTCGTATTCGAGCTGGGTGTTCCCGTGCTCGGGATTTGCTACGGCATGCAGACAATGGTGGCCGAACTCGGCGGCGAGGTCGAATCATCGACCCACCGTGAGTTTGGCTACGCTGAAATTTCACCGAATGACTCAACACTGCTCGGCGGTTTAAGTGACGACGATAATGAGTCGTTGCTCAAAGTCTGGATGAGTCACGGCGATCGCGTTGCAACCATTCCGCCCGGATTCAAGGCAACAGCCAGCAGCGGAAATTCACCATTGGCTGCGATGGAAGATGTATCGCGGCATTTTTACGGCGTGCAGTTTCACCCCGAAGTAACGCACACGTTGCAGGGTGAGGAAATTTTGCGCCGCTTCGTCCGCGATATTTGTGGCTGCCCTGGCGACTGGACAGCCGGGAACATTGTTTCTGATGCGATCGACAATGTCCGGGAGCAGATTGGCGAGGGCAAGGTCCTTCTCGGACTGTCCGGCGGCGTTGATTCATCGGTTGTTGCAGCGCTATTGCACGAGGCGGTCGGCGATCAGCTTGTCTGCGTCTTCGTCGATCATGGTCTGCTTCGCCTCAACGAAGGCGATCAGGTCATGGAGACTTTCGCCGAGCACATGAAACTCAACGTGATTCGCGTGAACGTGGCCGATCGATTTTTCGACGCGCTGGAAGGCGTTTCCGACCCCGAAGAAAAGCGCAAGATCATCGGCGCGCAGTTCATCGAGGTCTTCGATGAAGAAGCGCACAAGCTCGATGGGATCGAGTGGTTGGCGCAGGGAACAATATATCCAGACGTCATCGAGTCTGCCGGTGCCAAATCGGGCAAGGCGCACGTCATCAAATCGCACCACAACGTCGGCGGATTGCCGGACTACATGCGAATGTCGTTGATTGAGCCTTTGCGCGAGTTGTTCAAGGATGAGGTTCGCAAGATCGGCATCGAACTTGGCCTGCCGAAGACGATGGTTTTCCGTCACCCGTTCCCGGGTCCAGGTCTTGGCGTTCGTATCCTCGGCGAGGTGAAGCGAGAATACGCGGCGTTATTACAACTCGCCGACGATATCTTTATCGATGAGCTGCATAAGAACGATCTTTACGACAAGACCAGCCAGGCCTTCGCCGTGTTTCTTCCGGTGAAGTCGGTCGGTGTCATGGGGGACGGTCGCAAGTACGACTATGTTGTCGCGTTGCGCGCTGTGGAGACGATCGATTTCATGACCGCGCGCTGGGCGCATTTGCCGTATGAGTTCCTTGAGCACGTGAGTCTGCGCATCATTAATGAGATTGACGGAATATCGCGCGTTACCTATGACATCAGCGGTAAACCCCCAGCAACCATCGAGTGGGAATAATTAGCCAGGAGATTCAAATGCCGGAAATCACGGATGGTCTGATGCGCCTGCCTGTCGGGTCACGCAAGACGGCTGATTAAGGTATGAGCTGGTCGAAAGACGATATTGATGGCATGCGTGCAGCGCTTGCCGAGGCAGCGACCGCAGGAGACAAGGGTGAGATTCCAGTTGGCGCCGTCGTGGTCGTCGACGGTGAGGTCATCGCGACCGGTCACAATTGTTCTGTTGCCAGTTCGGACCCAAGTGCACACGCAGAAGTGGTGGCGCTCCGAGCCGCGGGTGCGAGCCTTGGCAATTATCGACTCCCGAATGCGACCTTATACGTAACGCTGGAACCCTGCGTTATGTGTACAGGCGCGATCGTTCAGTCACGAGTGAAGCGAGTTGTTTTCGGCGCCTACGATAAGAAAGCGGGCGCGCTCGGTAGCGTAGAAGACCTGTCGGATTCTCGCGCGTTCAATCACCGTTTTGAAATTAACGGCGGGCTGCTGGCTGATGAGTGTTCGGATTTGTTAAAGGCGTTCTTCGGCGCGCGCCGTTAGGCGTCAGGTGTTGCGACGTCGCCGGCATCAACTTCTGCCGTGTCTTCCGCTTCTTCTTTTTCTGTCAGCCATTTCAAAATATTGTAGTACGCGCGGATGTTGTTGACGTACAAAACCGGCTCCCAACCTCGCGCATAGCCGTAGGGCAGCTGCGAATACCATTTTCGCTGCGACAGCAACGGCAGAGCCTCGCTCATGTCGATCCAGGTATCCGGGTCGCCGTCGTGCCAATCAACCAGCGTGCGCGCGTCTTTGATGTGATTGAAGCCGACGTTATAAGCCGCCAGCGCCATCCAGGTTCGATCCGGTTCCGCGACGGTGTCGGCAACGCGCTCAGTTTGTCGTGCGAAATATTGAGCGCCACCGAAGATACTGCTTTCAGGATCAAGTCGATCATCGAGTCCCAGATAATCGGCCGTCGCGAGGGTTAGCATCATTATGCCGCGCACGCCGGTCGGCGATCTCGCCTGGGAACGCCAATGCGACTCCTGGTAGCCAATCGCCGCCAGCAGACGCCAATCGACACCCCATTCCTCACCGGCTTGCTCGAACATCTCGCGGTAACGAGGGAGTCGATTTTCAAAGTGACGAATGAAGTTCCGCGTTCCGACGTAATCGAATTTCTTGGTATAGCCGTAGTAGCGATCGTGAACTTGCGCGAGGACGCCGGATCGATCAGCGCCTATCAGGAAATCATCGGCTCGTGTGAGCAGTGTATCGGCGGATTCCTTCGGAAATCCCCACGCGATTGGATCGCCAATATCCAGATCAATCGCTACGCGTAAGTCCGGGTAGAAATGCCGTTGGATGTTGAAGTCCGGGCTGTCGGCAACGGTCAGGTCAATCTCGCCCATCGCGACTTTGGTCATTAATTCTGCGACTTCGACATCCGCATTCTCCGCCCATTCAAGGGTGGGATACGACGTTTTGATGGAGGACAGCAGATCGACGTGGCTGCTGCCCGCCATAACTTCGATGGAGCGGTCCAGAACATCATCCAGCGACCGCGGTTTTCCGGTGCCGAGCTTGTAGATCAGATGAACGTCGACGGAATCGTAAGGGTGACCAAAATTCAGGTATTCCCGACGCGTATCCGTAATGGACAGGCCTGCGGCCGCCATATGGGCCCTGCCAGAGAGTATCTTCGGCAGAATCTCGGAAATGCTCGCGACCGGCTCGATAACCAAGGCCACGCCCAATTCATCGGCGAACGCTTGTACGAGATCAAATTCAGGGCCGGATGGCCCGTCAGGGCCGATCGTATAGGCTGTTGGGCTGTCGCGCGTAACCACACGAAGCTCGCCCGTCTCGAGAACCTGATCCAGAATGGGAGGGGGGCTCGAGCAGGTGCCGATCAATGCAGCGAGTGTGATGACAACCAACGGGCGCAAAGGTGAATCTCCGTTCCAACGCACCGATTATGGCATCCAAACAGTCACTTTGCGTACTTGACAAGCGGCGTATTATTCAAGCTGTGAGCTGATCCGCCCCGCGATTTCCTCGCCTCGGCTCGTTAATCTCGCGACAGAGTCCAGTTTTTCGTCGCTTGTTGCGGGGTCGCGCAGAACGAGATTAGCCGCCGACAGTCGCCGTAGTCCTTCGACGGTTTTGTCGGGTTCGATCCCGACAACACGGGCCAGTCGAATGACGCTCATCGGTCCTTGGTCGGAAAGGAAGGACAACAGAATGAAGTCACGAACCTTGATGCCGTGATTCAGCAGCAGCGACGCAAGAGAATCATCTTTGGTCGCAAAAAGTGCGGCGGACGTTCCGGATATTGAGCCGTCGTTATTGCGCGACCTGTCATCCATCGTTGACTCCGAGAGTGTTAGTGGCTCACGTTGTTTACACGACGGCGATCAGCAAATGGTTCCATGACCCTGCTTAAGACGGTCGTAAGGCTCGTAATGTGACTACGAGGAGGTGATTTGTATTTGAACCTGAATGTAGAACACTTCAGTAAGCGACAGGAATACGGTGAATGCCCGCTTTTTACACCAGTTAAAAGGGCTAGACTGGTAGCGTAAAATAAAAACTAGGGTATTCAGGGCATATGAATAGGGTATTACCCCCATTTCGTTGTTGCGCCCTGACTGGGAGATTAGTACAACTGCGAATCTGGACGGCGTGCTTAGAAGGGCAGGATATAAATAAGAATAATGTGCCGACGATTCGCTATCACTTCTGTGCACAACAGATGAGAGAAATCATGACAAACAGTCGAAGAAGGGCATCATTTCGCCATAGATGGCCAATGCTGCTCATCCGGTTTTTGTTGCTTATTCCCTTGGTGATGAACCCGGTCGTTCGTGCGGAGTCGCAGAATGACATGTTGGTTTTTCTCAGCCTTGAAGGCTTCGATAAGTTTTCCGCATCGGACCCTGCAATGGAGGGTTCGGATAACAGAGCGACGGCCGATTTTCTGTTTACCCATAACAGCGATAATTTCCGCTTCCTCGCCGAGTACATCTGGTCGGATTCAGAGAGTGAACTGGAACGTTTGCAGGCGGCCTGGAAAATTGATGACCAAACGATCCTGTGGCTGGGTCGATTCCACGCTATCTCGAACTACTGGACGACCCAGTACCATCACGGCCAGTTCATGCAGACCAGCATCAGTCGGCCTGGTGTCGAAGAATGGGAAGACGAAAGTGGGCCGATGCCATCACACATTACCGGACTCTGGCTGGAGCATGAGTACGCGATTAAGGACCAATCGGCTTTTAATTTAGGTCTCGCGGCTGGATTAGCCCCCAAATTCGAAGGACAACAGCTGGTTCCGTTCGACGTTTTGGACCCGGAATCAGGCCACGAATCGGCCTTTAGCGGTCGACTGGTGTATCGGCCGGACATATTGTCAACCAATCAGGTTGGACTGGCGTTTGCCCATAACGATATATCCGTAGTGTCAGATTCGAGCCCCGCTCTGGTCAATCTGGACTCTATTCGTCAGCTTACGGTAGGTGTCTTCGCGAACTGGGAGTGGGCGGATTGGCGGCTATCAACGAATTGGGTGTTTTTCGACCTCGATATGCGGTACTTCGATGGGGATGTCGCTGACGATTTCGTACTGGGGTACGTTCAAGGTGAGTACAAGGTGGCTGAAGACTGGACCGTATTTAGCCGTGCCGAAATCGGCTTTGGCGAAGATAATTCAGCCTATCTTCAATTGCTATCGGAGGTTATCGCTCACCGAAACATGATTGGCGTGCGCTGGGATTTTGCCGATTCCCACGGATTAACACTTGAGGTTGCGGATACCAGTACTCCCGCCGAAAACTCAGAACATGACAGCTTCAAAGAGATTCGAATTCAGTGGAGCGCTGTGTTTCCGTGAGATTTCGTGTTGCACAGTTACTGATTATTACTGCCTTGACGTTGGCGGCTCATGCGTCCGCGGAGGATGCTGCTGTTGTGCTCGTTACTGGCAAAGACAGTCCGATCGAAAACATCAGTTCGCTTGAGATGCGCAAGATCTACTTCGGTATTTCCGTCTCTGTCGACGGGCATACGATTCGCGCACTGAGGCGTCGTGATGACGAGCGCCTGAATCAGATTTTCCTCCAATCGGTCATCGCGATGTCTCAACGATCGTATGAGAGACGGCTGTTGTCCCTGGCCCTCAGATTCGGCACGCCGCGACCCGTGGAAATCAAAAGCCGTGACGAATTGTTGAGGTTGCTCGCGGAAAACCCGTCAACAATCGCCTATATGTGGAAAAGCAATGCTGAAGCAGATCCACGCGTAAAAATTATCAGAGTGTTATGGCAAGAGACCTGAAAACACTGTCGACGAGAATGGTCCTTGCGACGCTGCTGATTCACGCCGTCATGTTGCCGCTGCTGTCCTACGGCATGCTTACCTTGGTACGAAACGCTCAGGAAGAAGTCTTCATCGATCACGTTCGAATCTATTCGAGAGTATTTGCCGATCTCTTGCTGACGCACAACGGAGACACGTTGGAGGCAGACATCGTGGCAAGTCTCGACAGTTCGATATTAGGCGGCCGGTGCGTTCATGCTGCTTTGAAGGTTGGCGACCGTCGTACGCTCAGTTCGTTAATGGAAGCCGGCGATGGCGAAAAGTTCGTTGAGGACTTTCAGTTCGGCGAGCACGGCGACAGTGTGTATTTCGTGTCGACCCCGGTGTACCTGGGGAATGAGATGGCGTCTCTGGAATTGGGATTTGACGAAATGCCGACGTTGCAGTCAATCGAGGACGCACGCAAGGCCATCCGGATAATCATGTTGGTCTACCTGTTTGTTGTCGTTGTGCTGGTTATTATCCTCGCTACATTGTTATCAAAACCATTGCAGCGACTGAGACGCGATAGTCACAAGATCGCGTCGGGCGATTACTCGAGGCATATGTCCGCCGAGAGCAATATCTTTGAGATTAGCGAGTTAACAAGCGACCTTGAACATATGCGCAGTACGCTGGTTGGTATCAATGGCCGATTGGAAGGAGAGATTGCCAGTCGCGAGATTGCAGAGGCCGAACGGCGCGAAGCGGAAATTCACTTGCGACATGTGGATCGGCTGCAATCGATCGGTACGCTGGCGGGTGGCGTCGCGCACGAATTCAACAACGTGCTGTTGCCGATGCTGCTGTACACCGATTTGGCACTGGAAGACCTGCCACCTGACAGCCCGGTTCGGTCTAACCTGGAACGCGTGATGAAACTGGCGAACAGAGCGAAAGGTCTGAGCGAACAGATTCTGACGTTTGGTCGACCTGCCGGTGCGGCGATGGAGTCTATTGCAGATATTGCCCCAGTGATTGACGAGGCAATGCTGATGGTTCGAGCTTTGATACCGGCAAGCATTGATATTCAGGTCGATATTGAGCGGCCGGTTGGGCCGACAGTGTGCAATCCGAATGAGATTCAGCAGTTGGTCGTCAATTTGTGCAGCAACGCCTTTCAATCTCTGATGAAAGGCGGCGGGATCATCAACGTGAGCGTTGATAATTGCACTGTTGACGCCAAGTTGGCGAAGGAACGCCCGAGGCTGGTTGAGGGAGCTTATGTCCGGCTACGTGTGATTGATACTGGCGAAGGTATGGATGCCGACACGGTCGAAAGAATGTTTGATCCATTTTTCACGACTCGGGAAGTCGGAAGCGGAACGGGTCTTGGCTTGTCCGTCGTGCATGGAATTGTGGTCAAGCACAAAGGTGATATTGTTGTTTCAAGTGAGCCACAGGTTGGAACGACTATTGACGTCTATTTCCCCAAGGAGGGTGAGTAGGCCATGGTATTTAAGGAAGGGCATTACAGATGACTAAAGTAATCATCATCGACGATGAGGAAGATATCCGGATCGTACTCAAAGAGATTCTTGTACGGGCAGGTTTCGAAGTGGAGGTCGCAAGCAGCGGCAACGAAGGCTTGGACATACTTCGTGAAAAAGGGGCTGACCTTGTCATTACCGACATAATCATGCCAGGCAGCGACGGCGTTGAAACGGCGTATGACATTCGGATGGAGTTTCCGAAGACAAAAATCATCGTTATGTCAGGTGGCGGCAACGCGGCGTCTCTGGGTTATGAGCCGTCCGCAATCACGACAAATGCCTACCTTGCGTCGGCCGCCGCTGTTGGCGCGGACCTGACGATGACGAAGCCTTTCGACCGGGACGAAATAATTAAGGCGGCGAAAGAGCTGACCGAAACGTAATCCAGCGATGCTATAATCTCGCAGTACGAAATTCTCGCGCAGGTTAATGTGACAGACATCATTTCTCAATCCTCTGGCCCCAGGTGGGCCCCGCAGATCGTTGTCTTGCTTGACGACGAAACGCATGTATTGAGCGCCAATCGAAGTCTGGCTGGTACCAGCTTCGATTCGATCTCGGAAACCGCACCACAACGTGTGCACAGCCAGCTCCATCCCGACTGTGACGGCAATTGCCGATTCAATAAGATGTGGGACAAAGCCTGGGCCAGCCTGGCAAGCAGGGACAGTGTCGAGTGGGAGCTTGACGATCCGGAGCTCTCTCGCCTCTTGCGATTCAATCTTTCAAGAACGCCGGCACCCAGGAACTTTGAGCAAGAGCGCCGACAACAGCACAAGCTGTTGACCATTACAGACATCACCAAGTATCGACGAGAGTACGAATCCCTGGTCGAACAGCAGCAGGCGCTTATTCGATTATTGATGGCGCAGGGTCTGAAGTCCGGGAATTCGGTCGATGAGCTCTTCGATGAGTCCGGTGACACGGGGAATCGTCTGATGGCGGGTTATGTCAAGACGGAGCGGTCACTCAGCCGGCAGCTAATTCTCGCGCAGGAGAAAGAACGCAAGCGTATCGCGGCTGAACTACACGATGGACTTGCGCAGACGATCGGTGTCGTGAAGTATCGAATCGAAGACAGCATTGTCCGTCTTGGAGAACATTACCCGGATCTCGATCTGGGCGTTTTGGATGCTTCGGTCGAGGAGATAAAAGGTCTGCTCGAGGAGGTTCGGCGAATCTCAAGCAATCTGTCGCCGTCCATGTTGGAAGATTTCGGTCTGCACGTTGCGCTGGATTGGCTCTGCAAGGAGTTCAAGATCCAAAACCCCGGCTTGAGCTTCGACTGTTCAATGCAAATCGATGAGGGTGACACACCAGAGCTGCTCAAAATCGCCGTCTACCGGGTCGCGCAAGAGGCGCTGAACAATATCGCCAAACACGCATCCGCGACGCAGGTTTACGCGTTTCTCGAATCGAATGACCGTGGTGTCGAACTCGTCATAAGGGATAACGGCGTCGGTATTGATTCCGCCGAAGCAAACCGTGGCTACGACGGTAAGGCCGGGCTGGGATTACGCAGCATGCGTGAGCGTGTGGAGGCAACGGGCGGCAACTTCACACTGGCGGCGGGTAAAGAAAGTGGGGTGGAGATCCGAGCTCGATGGGATGCCGAACACCTGGAATTCAATCGGTAACAAATCCGTTCTTGATGGCGTAGACCGTCACTTCCGATACGTTGTGAAGATCGAGTTTTCGCATCAGATTCGTGCGGTGTTTTTCGATGGTTTTCGGACTCAGTGACAAATACGTAGCGATTTCCTTCGTACGTTTGCCCTCGGCGATGAGTTTTATCACTTCCCGTTCGCGGCGCGTCAGTATTTCCCAGGACGGTTTGCTTGATGCGATCTCGCCGCCGGAAAGATATCCAGCCACAACCTTGTCAACGATGCTTGGGCTCAGGTAGTTCTTGCCGCGCACCACATTCGCGAGCGCAGCGAACAGTTCAGTTCGACTGTCATCTTTTAATACGTAAGCGTCCGCGCCGGCTTCAAGCGTGGCGTGGATGTATTTATCTTCCTTGTGAAACGTAAGGGCGATGATCTTAATCTTGGGATGCTTGCGCTTGATCTGAACGATGGCATCTATGCCGCTGGTTCTAGGCATCGTCAGGTCCATCATAACGATGTCGGGCTGCAATTCATCCACGGCTCGCATGGCAGACATGCCATCAGCGGCAACGCCTACTACCTCGTATGCAGCTTCGGACTCGAGCATCGCCTCAAGCCCGTTTCTCATCAAGGCATGATCGTCGACGATCAAGATGTTGTAGATCTTGTCACTGGTCAAAGTCTGATCGCCCGTCGCCGACGCTGAGGTCAGGTCGTAGTGAATAGGAATACCCCCATGCTACTTGAGCGATCGGTAAATGCGAATAGGCAATTTCACGATTTTCAGGGGGGGTAACACCCCAGTTGTAATCCGCGGGCCCGTCTAACGTCACTGTTTACAGGGCCTGCAGTTTTTTTGGATTCAACTTGCCGCAAGGCGTGGAGCTTTCGAGTTCGTCGCACCATCGATAAAGGCGTCGGGAAAACCCTACCTCTTTATGGGGTGGTTTCTACTGAATTTACCCGCGAAGACCGACTGCATTGAACGCCGCAAAATCATAAGTTGCTAGGTACGTAAAAAAGAGTGCTCGACCTGCGACAGAAAATCGGCGTGGACGAAAGCGCCAAATTCCAAATTCAAGATTTTGTGGGGTGCAAGCATGAATGCAATCAACAGGAGCGACACGATGCAATTAATAAGCAGAGGATTGGTCGCGGGAGTGTTAACAATGCTCTTCGTGGCACTCCCGGCAAGTGCACAGGACAGCAACATCGTTGTGCAGTGCCCGCAAAGCGAGGGCACGGCGCTGCATGATGCCGACGACCCTGCTATCAAGTGTATTCACCTGACGGCCGGCGACGGCATGGTGACGATGGCCGATGGCTACCCCCAATACATCTTCAGTTTTGCGAATGTCGAGCTGCCAGGCGTCAATGGTGCACCTACTGAAGCAAGCGGCGAGTACCCGGGCTGGGTAATGGCGCAGGGCAACCTGGCCGCCAACGCGCCGGCGCCGACGATCGAAGTGGACGAGGACGACGAGCTCTTCCTTTCCATGACTAACGTTGGTATGACCATGCGGCCCGATCTGTTCGATCCGCACACCGTCCACTGGCACGGCTTCCCACAAGCTTCCTCCATATTCGACGGTGTTCCCGATTCCTCTATTTCGATCAACATGGGCGCGACCCTGACGTATTACTACAACGCCAAGGACGCGGGCACCTACATGTATCACTGCCACGTCGAGGCGACCGAGCACATGCAAATGGGCATGCTCGGCAATCTGTTGGTTCACCCGCGACAGAACAAAACGACGGCTGGTGCCAGTCTCTTCACCGCATTCCTAGCTAACGGCGCGAATGTGGCCAACGGCGGTACAACGGTGGCACCAGCAGCAAATGGGGCGACGCATGTGGACGGTACCACCTACGCCTATAACGACGGTGATGGCACGACCGCTTACGATGTCGACTTCCCGATCCAGATCGGTTCCTTCGACCCGGACTTCCATGACGCCAGCCTGAACGTTCAGCCGCTGCCGTTCTCCGGCATGAAGGACAAATATTTCATGCTGAACGGACGGGGATATCCCGATACGGTTGTTGCAGGCTCACTGCCCGACACAGCAGATCCGAACGGTACTCTGCATGAGTCACAACCGGTATCCAGTCTCGTTACGGCGAAGCCGGGCCAAAAGATCCTGCTGCGCATCTCGAACCTCAATATCACTGAGTTCTATACGCTGGGTACCATCGGCCTGCCGATGGAGGTCATAGGACTTGATGCACGCCTGCTGCGCGATGACGACGGCAACAACCTGTATTACAAGACCAATTCTCTGACACTTGGCGGTGGCCAGTCTGCTGACGTGATTATCGTCGCCCCATCCACCGCGGGTACTTATTTTCTCTATTCGCAAAACCTCGATCGCTTATCAAACAATGCCCAGAATTTCGGCGGAATGATGACCGAAATTCGAGTTAATTAGGAGACCGGCAATGACCAGATTCAATTCAAAACTGATCGGTGCCGGGTTTGCCCGGTCACTCGTGAAATTAACTGCTCTGGCGGCGTTATTGATTTCCGCAACATCGCAGGCCGCTATCGACGGCGAAGAAGGTTTTAGCTTCGATCTAACTGCGAGCGAAGGCTACGTTTCGATTGCTGATGGCGGGTCCGTCTACTCTTGGGGCTACAGCATCGGCGGCCAGATGCAGTTGCCGGGTCCGACCTTGATCGTAAACCAGAATGACATTGTTACAGTGACGCTCACCAATGCTCTACCAGCGGCAGCCGGCAATGTCTCCATCGTTTTTCCAGGGCACGAGGTTTCGGTCTCAACGACCGACCCAGGTGTTCAAGGTGAACTGGTTCAGGAAGCAGCATCGGGCGGCACCGTGACCTATACATTTACGGCCTCCGAACCCGGTACGTACCAGTACCATAGCGGCACACAACCAGACCTTCAGGTCGAAATGGGCCTCTACGGTGCGCTCATTGTGCGGCCGAATCCGGCGGATCCAGTAGTTGTCGCCTGTGAGACCGCCGGTTACATCGATGCTAAAGATACCGGTGCGGCGTACGCCCACGCGGATGCCTGTTTCGATCGCGAATACCTGTTCCTGCTCAGTGAAATCGATATCGATATTCATCAGGCAGCTGAATCTCAGGTCGGCGGTGCCGGCCCGATCGTATTACCGGGAGGCGCGTACCATTCTGAGTACTGGCTAATGAACGGGCGTGCGGCGCCCGACACGATGGCTGCTCCGGGCAATACGCTGCTGACAAGTCAGCCCTACAGCATCCTCCCGCGTATGCACCCGGGCGAAAAATTATTGATCCGATTGGTAAGTGCGGGACGCGAAATGCATCCTTTCCACACCCACGGGAATCACGCGAGAGTTTTAGCGCGTGACGGCCGCTTGCTAACGAGCGGTCCAGGAGGGACGGGAGCGCTTGCCGGACCACTGCTGTTTACGATTCCTTCGGTACCGGGCGGAACGGTCGACGCGATTTTCGAGTGGACCGGCAAAGATCTTGGCTGGGACATGTACGGCACTGTTGAGGATGGGCAGATACCTCACCTCTGCAGCGACACGACCGGCGACGGCTACTCCGACCTGCCCACTAACGTTCCCCCCGCGACAGGTGATTTTGCGTACTTAGGCGAATGGTGTGCAGATCATGACGTGTCAATCCCTGTTGACTTGCCAAGTCTGAGCTCGCTCGCATTTGGCGGATTCTACAGCGGTAGCCCATACCTGGGCGCGCTGGGCAGCTTGCCCCCGGGCGAGGGCGGACTTAATCCGGAAGCCGGATTTACCTACATGTGGCACTCGCACAATGAGCGGGAGCTGGTGAATAACGACGTATTCCCGGGCGGCATGATGACCATGCTGATTATTGAAGCCCCCAGCGTCGAAATAATCGAATAAGGCGAAGGAGAATAGCCATGCGACTGACCTTCCCGAATTTAAATACTGATCCCGGCCACGCCCAAGGGCGTCTTCCGAAAGAGGAACGGCTAATGAGACCTACAACAAAAATGACTTCGACACCGCTTGCCATGCTATCGGTGCTCCTGATGACGGTTGGATTTGCCGGGTTTGCAAACGCGGCTGAGGTTTACTTGCAAGCGCAGAGCTTCGACAAGGCAATGCCGGATGGTGCCTCAGTTCCTATGTGGGGCTTTGCGGAATGTGACTCGACGTTCACCACCTGCAGTGATTCCGCACCCGGACCGCAGATCAATGCGGTCGCAGGAGAGATCCTGAACATCCACGTTCAGAACACCTTGAGCGTGCCGGTCTCAATCGTGATACCCGGTCAGGTCGAATCGACTGATGGCACTCCCACGATGATGGGAACAATCCCCGATCGTGTGCGATCGTTTACGAGCGAGACCGAGGCGGGCACTGGCGGCGTGGCTGGTGCCATGACCACATACACATGGAACTCGTTGAACGCGGGAACCTACCTGTACCAGAGCGGAACCTTTCCGTCGATCGAAGTACCAATGGGCCTGTATGGCGCGCTTGTCGTCGCCGATGCAGTCGCGGGTGAGGCATACGGCCACCCCGTTGACGCTGAGGCCGTGTTACTCCTGAGTGAAATCGACCCGATACAGAATGAACGCGTTGCCGATGCGATGGTTATGTTGGCGGAAAAAATGCCGGGCACAGCCTGTGTTCCACTGGCTGACTTCGAACAAAACATGACAGTCGGCTACCCATGCACGGTGGATTACAGCCCTAATTACTTCCTGGTCAACGGCGCAGCAACCATAAATCTGGATCTGCTGGCGGTCAGCGATCCACCTGCCCCCGGGACAACTAATACCTCGGTACTGCGTTTTCTGAATGCCGGACTGCGTTCACACACACCGTCGATCGTCGGCGTCGAGCTGGGGCTGATTGCTGAGGATGGTAATGCCTATCGCGGACAGCCGAGAAACCAGAGCGCCGTGCTGCTAGCGGCGGGCAAGACGATCGACGCACTTATTGCGACGCCAGACACCGACCATACATTTTCACTGTTTGATCGCATGCCAACCTTCAGCAACGAAAACCTGCCAAACGGTGGGTCGTTTGCGACATTGACGGTTGGTGCTGGCACACCGGACGTGCCGCCACCGGCGAGTCTGGCGGTTAACGACAGTTATGTGGTCCCAGAGGATTGCGGCTTAGATAATTGCCTGACAACGCCATACAGCACGAGCACCGACAGCGTACTTGATAACGATAGCTCGACACTCAGCGGCGCAATGGTCTCAAGCACAACATCTAACGGTACGCTCGTGCTCGACCCCTTAGGCACGTTCACCTACGCGCCGAATCAGGACTTCTCGGGCACCGACAGCTTCACGTACAGCGCCACCGACGGCACCAGCAGCTACGGCGCCCAGGTTATGCTGAACGTATCGTTCGTTAACGACGTTCCCAAGGCTGCTGCGGATACCTACGCCAATAATGTTGGTTCGACGATTACAGTCGCGGCTCCCGGCGTGCTCGCCAACGATATGGACGCCGATGGTGACCAACTGTATGCAGTGTTAGACGCAGGTTCCGTCACTTTGAACGCCGACGGTTCTTTCACAACTGACGTGGGCGGTAGTTTCACTTATTTCGCTTGCGATCGTGATCCGGGCTTGGGCGCTTGTCCCACCGGTTCGGCGAGTACAGCTGCAGCGGTCGACCTGACGGTCAACGACGCGTCCGGTATCGCGCTGATCGTACAAGAACCCGACGGCATTACAGCAGTGACCGATTACCGCTGGACGCTCGAAGAGGACAATATGTATCACCCGGATCCGGCTAATCCTACAGCTCCGTCGCTGGCGACTGGCTTCCATCGCAGCTACATGCCGGTCGTGGCGCAGGGTTGCGTTGGAGCTACCGCTTGCAGCGCTGATGAAACGGAGACGCTGTTCAGCGCGGTCGCGCTCGACGAAACCAGGCACTACTACGTCTCGGTCTTACCGGCCGATGCGATGGATGAAAACACCGACGGCG
Source organism: uncultured Woeseiaceae bacterium (assembly GCA_964568835.1). Taxonomy (GTDB): domain Bacteria; phylum Pseudomonadota; class Gammaproteobacteria; order Steroidobacterales; family Woeseiaceae; genus UBA1847. Next base: position 59,048 of record CAZMRZ010000006.1, read on the forward strand.
ATCGCCTGGGTCACACGGTAGGTGGCGCGCAAGTTCTACCCGGCGCCACCGAGGTGACCGTGATCACGAACACGGAACCACTCCCGTACGCGCAGATCAGCATCCTCATTTTTGAGGACAGCAGTCCGACTAACGGGGCCGTTGATCTCAGCGAGCAAGGTCTCGGCGGATTTCAGATTACGCTTGAGGACGCAGGCGGACGCTACGGTATCTCTGCAGGAGCAATGAGCCAGGACGCCGACGGTACCCCGTTAACAAATGCGCTGGATTGTTTCAATGGCGCTCCCCCGCTATCGGGCGTCATTCTCAGCTGCCCGCGGTATTTGCCCGATCGAAATGCCAAGGGTGACTTGGTTGTATCGCCACTCGCTGGCCGAGTGCTCATCAAGAACCTCTTCCCCGCGAAGTACGGCATCATTACCACCGCCCCGCAGAATGCCGAAGTTTCACCAGGTGTCGCAAAGACATGGGTGCAGACCTCGACTATTGAGGGCACCAAGGTCATTGATGCCTGGGTGAAAGCCGGTGAGCCGCCTTTCTTCACGGAATTTGGTCCTGTCGGCGTGCACGCGTTCGTCGGCTTCGTAAGTCCCGAAGCTATCGAGTTGGCAAGACCGGGGTTACCAACACCAAATGGTACGACTACGATTACTGGCGCCATCACCAATCACCACATGTCGCGCCCACCCGATCAGACCCTGTGGGACAGTGAGACGTATGACGCTCTTGCTCACACCAGGCCCTGGGTTGGTCTAAACAGCACCGGTGGCATTGGCCCCAACATTGCAGCAGTCCAGGCGGACGTCAGCGATGAAGGCATTGCCACCTTTGAAATTCCAGACGTACCACTCGGATTCGACTATCAAATCGTAATCTGGGATTCCTTTCTCGATCAAGTCATCGCCTATCGCAGCGTGACCGCCGCTAATCTTGGGCTCAACCCCGCAGTCGGCAACATTCCCGTATTCCAATGGTTCGCGCGATTAGAAAATCACGTGTTCCTGGATGTTGACGGGGATGGCAAACGTGGTGATCGTACAATCGAGACCGCGCTCTCCGAGCAGGCTGTTAATCTGCGCTGGCGCGACGGTAGTGTCTATCAGTCATTCCCCACCGATCTCGACGGCTTTGTACCGTTCGACCAGGTGTTCCCATTCTTCAACTGGCTGGTGGCCGAAGTCGATTACGGGCGCTTCGAGGCAACCGGTCTTACTGTGACCGTCGATCATGGCGGTGACGTGAGCATGACGGGTAACGTTTATAACTCACAGGTACAGGGACCTTGCACCCAAGATGACGTAGACAACGCTTGGAACGGTTGTGCAACGGTAGGCGCTCCATACGTCGACCCAAACAAGCGCACAGAAACCGGCCAGGTGCTAACGCAGGGCTTCCAGGGATTCCTGGGACAGACCAGTGTCTTCGAATGGGGTAAGAGACCCTACGAGCCCGGTATGAACGGCGGTATTTCGGGAATCGTCTATTACGGCGTGACTCGCGCCGAAAGCGATCCGCGACTTGCGGCGGCTGAACCTTGGGAACCGGGTATTGCACGCGTTCCTGTTCGTCTCTACCGCGTGGTGAACGGAATACCGACAGGTCTCGCCGTCACCAATGCCGGCTTCGAGGATCCATTGATAGACCCAGAAAATATCCCGGCCCCGGACGGAAGCGGCACTGTTGCCAACGTACCTGGGTGGATCGAAGCTGGCCCTGGGCGCATATTAAACCCGTCCAATAACAACAACGTTGTCGAGGGCCGCAATAGCTATCGGGCCGACGGCAGCACCATGCTCACGCAGCAACTTGTCGACGTTCTGGAGGAAGGGACGTACACCTTGAGCGTCGCGGTGGGTGATCGACCAAGCGCGACATTTAATGGCTACCAGGTGCAGATCGGGGTCGAAAATGCAGGCTTTCAATTGCTCGCAGAAGACAACAATACTCTGATACCGGAGTCGGGATTCCTGACTTCGACGGTGAGCTTTAACGCGGACGCCCGCAACCCGAACCTGGGATTGCCGCTGGTGATTCGATTGATCGCTCACGCAGACGAGGCCCTTTTCGACGACGTGCGACTGACGCGCGGAGAAGGTGCGCTTGCCCTCGTGGCTGAGACTGTGACCGACAGCTGGGACGACAGTTTACCGACAGGTTGTCCGGGTGCTGCCCTGACAGATGTACAGATCGTCGGCGGGCCCATAGATCCGACAACCGGTGCTACGACGAAGTGCTACGACGGTCTTCGCAACTTCAACCAGGCGAGACCTGCCGTATTTGACGGCGGCTATGCCTTTAACGACATCCCGGCCGGCGAGTACGTCGTCGAAGTCGTGGTTCCGCAGGGCTACGAATTGATGAAGGAAGAAGACATCAACGTAAGCTCCGGTGACGGCTACGCGTCAGTGTTTGTCCCGGCACCTGTTGGGGACGCAGTACCGCTCGTGCTACCTGACTATGCGATGGTCGCGGCGGCTATGGCTCCCGAGCCAGGCCTTGCCCAACCGCCCTGTGTTGGCGAGTTACGCAAGGTACCCGATGTGCTGAGTCTCTTCCCCAAGAGGCTGGAGGAAGCACCGTTCAGAAGGGCATTGCGACCATTATGCGATCGGAAGCAGGTCATTCTCTCTGATCAGGGTCAGGCGGCCGCAGACTTCACGCTCCACACCGACGCGCCTATTGCCGCCCACTTCACGGGCATGGTGCTCGACGATGTGGCCCAGGAGTTCAACCCACTTTCACCGCAGTTCGGTGAGAAATGGGCACCGCCGTTCGTGCCGGTCTCAATTCGGGATTACAACGGCGAGGAAATCTCGCGCGTCTACTCGGATCAATGGGGTCGCATAAACGGTCTCATGCCGTCGACTTTCACGGCGAATATGCCATCACCAAGCGGCTTCTCGCCGGCGATGCATATGACCTGTATGAATGATCCAGGCCCGGTCATAGATACGGTAGTGGGCTCGGACACTTTTGGTCAGTTGATTCAAGACCGGCAGTACAACCCGGCGTACAGCAACTTCTGCTACACGTTCCAGTACATGCCGGGCACAACGACGTATCTCGATACGCCGGTTCTGCCAGTGTCAGCGTTTGCCTCCGGATACAATCCGCCGGACTGCTCGCTGGATACCCTCACACCTATGATTCACACGGTTGATGGAAACGGTGGTAGTCCTGGCGTAGGTCCTCTGGTTAGTCGAAGCAATAGCAATGGACCGAGAGGAACAATCACAATCACCTCGATGGGTATGGTCGACGTGCCGAATCCGGCCTACGAGGGACCGCTTAACCTGGCTGCTGGAAGCAAGACCATCCAGCGCGACTTTGGCTTCGGCAGTCGTGGTACGGGTCCCAATCGAGGAACTGTCAAGATTGGCGGTCGAAACCTCACCATCGTGAGCTGGGCTGACGGTGAGATCGTCGCGAGGACCCGCGATAACACCCGGACTGGTCAACTGGTCGTGACGCGCAGCAATGGCAACGCTTCTGAGCATGCTATTACTGTGACCGTCTACAACAATAAAGCGCCAAGTCATAGCTACGTTTCTTCAGGTCAGAAAATCCAGGCGGCGATCGACAACGCCAGTCGAGGTGAGCTGATCATGGTTGAGCCGGGTGTCTACAACGAGTCAGTCATCATGTGGAAGCCCGTTCTTCTGCAGGGTGCAGGTGCGGGATCTACGATGATCAATGCGGTCAAACGCCCGACCCAGGTTCTGATCGACTGGCGCGATAAGATGGACGACCTGTTCGCCATGCGCCCCAGGGTGGTAAATTCGTTGCCTAACCAGCTCAATGGTGCGGCCGGATTCACCGTCTCGGAGGGAGCGGCCATTACGGTTCTGGGCAGGAATACTACCAATGGTAATCGCGGTTTCAGAAAGCACGACTCTCGCATTGACGGCTTCTCCGTTACGGGAGCTGACGTCGGTGGCGGTATTTTGGTTAACAGCTACGCACACAATCTCGAGGTTTCGAATAATCATGTGTACGGTAATAACGGTTCCTACCATGGCGGTATTCGCATTGGTCAGCCGTTCCTTGAGCTGCCACCTCCACAGAGTGAGCCCGGAGAAGACAACTCGACCTACGAACTCAACACTGGCTTGGATATCCATAACAATTCCGTCACGCAAAACGGCGGTTTGGGTGGTGCAGGCGGCGGTATTTCGATCACAACCGGATCTGATGGATACACGGTCAGTGAGAACTTCGTCTGCGGTAACTTCACGACGGGTGATGGTGGCGGTATCGGCCATCTCGGCCTCAGTGACGCTGGCCGAATCTTGAACAACACGATCGTTCATAACCAGTCCTTCAATCAGGCAATAGCAGTGTCCGGTGGCGGGTTGTTTATCGGTGGTGAGCCAGTCGTTGTGGAAGCCGGTGAGCTGGACAACCCGGATGCTCTGAGCACCGGTTCCGGCGACGTAACCGTGAGGTTCAATCGTATCCAGGGTAACCAGGCCGGAGCAGGACACGGTGGCGGTATTCGTGCCCAATCCGTTAACGGCTGGGACATTGGTATCACCGGGGATCGGGGTAAATGGTATAACTTGAGAATCCTGGATAATGTGATCGTCAACAATGTGGCTGGCTGGTCAGGCGGCGGCATATCGCTACACAACACTGTCAGAGGAGTCATCAGGCGAAACACGATTGCTCACAACGACAGTACGGCCACCGTTGGCGGACTTATCGTGAATAACCTGTCCGCTAAACAACCGGCCGGTGTCTCGACGGAGTCTCACAGTGTTGCGCTTGCTGCCGCGATTTCGATATACGATGGCAATATTTCCGACCAGGAATTCTCTACTCCTGCGATGTCGGGCAACATCTTGTGGGAGAACCGTTCGTTCAACTACGAGGTCGCTGGTACAACGGCTCAGCTGAGTCCGGTCCTCATGCAGGCTACGGTCGGCGAGTGCGATCGTATCAAGGCACTGTACTGGGATCTCGATGCCCGCATTGCTAACTGGCAAGCACCTGATAGTGGTGCGACCGGCCCGACCTCGCCTGATCCGGGCTTCGGCGCTACGGCTTACTGCAACGGCGGCCGCACGCTCGCGACACCACCACCAGGGCCGATGTACGCATTGCCAGCTCTGGACGAGGGCGGCAACGCCTGGATCGACGTTCGATACGGACCGCTCACGCGGACTTGGCCGGCGCCGGCGGACGGTACGGGTACGCCTTGGAGTTACGTGACGCCATAGCGAGAAGCGCATGAAGCACTTGCACTCTGCCCGTTCGGGGGCGCGGTCAATCAGACCGCCCACCCTCGAACGGGTTCTTTCACGAAGGCATACGTGGCCGCTGGCAATGCTAATTGTCAGCGGCGCCGTGCTGTTCGCATGGTCAGCACCCATTGTCGCCGACGAGGGTGCCAGCCACCCGCGCAAGAACACGTTCATGAAGCGCGAGTGGGGCATCGAGATCATGTTTGTCCGGCAGACAGCAGCCGGGTACATGCTCGAGTTCCGTTACAAAGTAGTGGACGCAGAGAAAGCGAAAGCCCTGTTTGAACGCCAAATCAAGCCGATGTTGACCCATACCGAGTCGGGGGCGAAATTCGTCGTGCCGACGCCTGCCAAGACCGGTGCGCTGCGCAACTCAAACCCGCCGAAGGACGATCACACCTACTGGATGTTCTTCGCCAACCCCGGCCAGTTTATAAAACCAGGTGAGCACGTGAGTATTGAAATCGGTGACTTCATCGTTGAGAATCTGGTAGTACAATAAAGGAAAGCGGGAGGACAGTGATGTCGAAGAAGGTAATGGCGATTGCGTTCGCAATCGTGCTGGTGGCGGGTTTTCTGATCTACAACTCTGATGCCATGAATGACAGGCGTGTCATCAAGGCGCTGATCGCCCAGAACATCGAAGCGCGCGGTGGTGCCGATACCTGGCAGGCCGTCAATTCGTTGCGGGTCACAGGCCAGATGGACCTGGGGCAAGGGATGCATGTGCCCTATGTCATGGAGCAAGAACGGCCCGGCAAAATGTGCCTCGAATTCGTCTTCGACGAAGAGACAGCCATTCAATGCATTGATGGCAAGGGCGGCTGGAAACTGCTGCCGTTTCGCGGCCGATATGAACCCGAGGCCATGACCGAAGAGGAATACCGCGAGATGGGAGGCGTGGTTTCGATCGATGGTTTGCTTTTCAATTCGAACAAGCGCGGAATCAAGCTAAAACTGGTTGGGAAAGAAGTGGTCGCCGGGCGGACAGCCGCCAAGTTGGAGGTGACGTTGCCAACCGGGGTAACTCGCTGGATCTATATTGACGAAGAGACCGGCCTGGAAATTAAGCTCGAATCGACACGCTTGCTTCGCGGGCAGGATCGACTCGTCGAAACGTTTTACTACGACTGGCAAAAAACGGATGGGCTGCTGATTCCGCGACGCCAGGAATCCAGCATGGTAGGAGACGACGAATCACACTTCGTCACAATCGACAGCGTAGTTCGCAATCCACCGCTCGACGATTCTCGATTTACGATGCCAGCGACTGCCGACGGAGGATCCCCATAATGAATCTCGGGCGCGCTGCTTTTGGATTTCTACTGCTGTTTGTTTTTAACAGTGCCTCATCGGATGAACACGCCGCACATCGTGCGGCCATGCAGAAAACGCGTTACTCGGCCACGACGGAGAGCTATGCGATACCGGACGTCGAGTTGATCGATCAGCTAGGGACATCCGTGTCGTTGCGAGCGCTTCTCGACACAGACCAACCGATCGCATTGAATTTCATATTCACAACCTGCACAACAATATGTCCGGTAATGACAGCAACCTTTTCGCAGATGCGTCGAGAGCTGGGTGATGCGGGCAGCGATCTGCGGCTCGTCTCAATCTCGATCGATCCCGAGTACGACCGGCCGGAACAGCTCAAGGCTTACTCCGAGCAGTTTCGTGCGGGCGAAGGATGGGATTTTCTGACGGGCGACAGCGCCGATATTGTGCAGGTCCTGAGGAGCTTTGACAGCTACGCCGGATCGAAGATGAATCACCAGCCTATCACCCTGCTGAAGAGTCCTGACAGTGCGTCATGGACCCGTATCGACGGCCTGGCGAGCGGTAAGGATCTGGCGAACGAGGTAACCGCGCGTCTCCTGAATTGACGTATCCTTAGTTCATGATTGCCAACACCGTATCCAGTGTTCGACGGCTCTTGCCGTTGCTCGCGCTTGTCCTGTTCGGCTGCGATTCCGGCGATTCGCCCTCAGAAGCTGTTGTCTTGCCGGACGCCGGACGCCAAATGTATCGTGACGGGATCTTGCCCTCGGGCGAGCCAATGACCGCCATCGTCGCTGGCGATGTGCCCGTTTTCGGAACACAGTTTAGCTGCGAGAGTTGCCACGGTCGCAGTGGCATGGGCGCTGCCGAAGGGAAGTACATCGTTCCACCGATCGCGGGGCAGTTTCTGTTCGCGCCATCCCCGCAACCTGCGAGACCGGCTTACACGCAGGACAGCCTTGCGCGACTGCTTCGTGAGGGCGAAACACCCGGCGGTCGAAATCTCGGCGAGCTAATGCCGCTCTACAAACTGACGGATGACGAAGTCGCAGCGATGACGGCCTATCTTGCGGGGCTGTCTTTCAGGTCATCGCCAGGGGTCGATGACGAAGTCATCCGATTCGCCATGGTCATCACGGACGACGTTAGCAGCGAAGAACGCGAGGCCGTCCTCGACGTGCTCAACACCTTCCTGGATGAGAAGAATCGCGATACCCGGCTGGAAAGCGAGCGCTGGGACAGGGGGAGCACACCGGCCAGTCGATTACAGACCGTACACCGCAGCTGGGTGCTTGAGGAATGGGCGCTAACAGGACCGAGCGAGAGCTGGAATGAACAACTGGAGCAACGCTATGAAGATGCCCCGGTGTTCGCGATGCTCAGCGGCTTGAGTAACAGTTCGTGGGCACCCATCAGCGATTTCTGCGAGCGCAATGAAATTCCGTGCCTGTTTCCGGGTACTGATCTCGCCGATTCGGACGAGGGCGATTTCTACACGCTCTACTATTCCCGCGGCTTGAATCTGGAAGCCGGGTTGATCGCAACTCATTTGGCCGAGCAACCCGTCTCGAATGTCATTCAGGTCTACTGTGGCACTGGTCCGGCTCAAGCGGCCGCCGGGTTACGGGGGCTACTGGAAAACAAGGGCGCTTTGGTGGAAGACGTCGAGTTCGACTGCAGTGGTGAACCGCCTGCCGACTTGGCCGAACGAATCGAGTCTGCGCCGGAGACGGCAATTATCTTGTGGCTGGCGGAGGAGCATCTCGCCGGAACGGTCGATACGTTGTCATCTGCACGCATCTATTTTTCATCAACTCTGCTTGCCGGCGAATTCGATAACCCGGTCTTTTCGACGCCGGGATCGAAATTTGTAGCACATCCATTTCGACTGCCGGGTCAGATTGATCCGGCACTGGCACGATTCAGTGTCTGGGCGAAGACACGCGGCATCGAGCTCACGGCACCGCGACGTCAGTCGGAGGCATTCTTCGCCTGCCTGGCTCTGAAGGATGCGCTCGCGCACATGGGGCGTTTTTTCATTCGGGATTACGCTTTGGATACGCTCGATCATGCGCAGTCCCTTGTCGCTTATCTACCCTTCTATCCACGACCCACGCTGGGACCGCAGCAGCGCTTCATGAATAAAGGCGGCTACGTCCTGCCAATAGAGAACGGACAGCCGATTACGGAAAACGTGGACTGGATTCTGCCCTAGAGCAATGCAGCAAACTTGACAGCCGGGCGATTGCTTCCCAGACTTTCATTCTCGACACTACACACAAGAAAACAATGGAGAGGTGTCTGAGTGGTCGAAAGAGCCTGATTCGAAATCAGGTGTACGGTAACCCCGTACCGTGGGTTCGAATCCCACCCTCTCCGCCAGAAAAGTAAAGGCGCCCCTTGTGGGCGCCTTTTGCTTTTCTGTCTGAGGAGGTTTGGAATTCGAACCCTGTTCGACTCACGCAGCGCCGAAGGCGCCTGTGAGCACGCGCAGCCGAAGGTGAGCGTGAATCCCACCAAAGCGAAGCGACAATCCCACCCTCTCCGCCAAGGCACAAATCGTGCCATTTGAGGCGTTCAGAATTCT
>CAZMRZ010000007.1:0-1357 GCA_964568835.1 uncultured Woeseiaceae bacterium
ATATGAGCGACCGGTCGGTGCCCTTTGCGGAGACGACGTCGATGCAGCCCGTCATCTGCGAATTGGGGCTCAGCCCGATACCGCAGCGCGACTCCCAGTTCGGCGAGCCGCTGAAATTCGCCTTTCATATGAATGCGCTGAAATTCGCGGACATGCTCTCTGAGATCGCGACGGCTCGCGGTGTCAGACACCATCTCGACCATGTCACCGAGGTCGAGATGCACGATAATGGGGATATTGCCGCTGTTTTGACCAAGAGCGGCGAGCGGCACGAAGCCGACTTGTTCATCGATTGCACCGGTTTCGCGGCGCTTCTTATCGAAAAACAGCTCGATATTGACTGGGTCGACTGCTCGCGGTGGCTGCTGTGCGACCGGGCCATAACAATGAATGTGCCCTATGAACATCATTTCCCCGGCTACGTGCGCCCCTATACGACCGCGACCGCCTTGTCGTCCGGGTGGGCATGGGAAATTCCTCTGCAGACCCGCAAGGCAGTCGGTTACGTGCATTCGAGCGCCTTTATTAGCGAAGAAGACGCTGAGCGCGAGATTCGTGCTTTTGAGGGTCAACATGCCGAATCGCTGGCCACCGGAACCGTGCATTTCAAGGTCGGGCACCGCGCCAAAGCCTGGGCGCGCAACTGCGTCTCCATCGGTCTGGCCTCGAGTTTCATCGAGCCGCTCGAATCGACCGGGCTGTATCTCAGCGATCTTGCGATCGTCAATCTGGCCCAGCACTTCCCGTTCGAGGACGATATGGCACCGTTCGCCTATCGATTCAATCGAATTATGGCCAATCGTTTCTACGAGATCCTGGACTTCATCAACATGCACTACTGTTTGACGCGGCGCGTCGACACCGAGTTCTGGCGGGAAATTCAGAAGCCTGCGCGTATTAACGATCGTCTCCAGGCAAAACTCGACTTCTGGCGGATCAAGATGCCCTCAGCCGCCGACTTCATCGATCAACGCATACCGGGACAAACCGACCAGCCGCTGCCAAGTGCCGGCCTTCCCGGCGACCATCGACCGCCGGTCGATACGGCGGCCATTTTTGGCCTCGAGAGTTACGAGGCGATCCTGTACGGCATGGACTTCCTGGCCGAAGAATGCGACGAGTGGTTCGGCAAGAATCGCCCCGCGACCCAGGTGCCAGGCTTCATTATCGAGCGCCTGCGGCGCGCGCCGCAGACTTTCCAGCCGCACGATGTCTGGCTCCGGCAGTTTGTCGGTATGCCGGACTATCGGCGACCATCGGGGCCCCGGCGATGATGTCTCCCAAAAAAGTTGTGATTGTTGGCGGCGGTTCCGCGGGCTGGATGGCCGCCGCCTACCTCGATGCCGCACTCAATACA
>CAZMRZ010000007.1:1457-19139 GCA_964568835.1 uncultured Woeseiaceae bacterium
GGACCGATCTCGCGTTCAATTACGCGTTTCACATGAACGCGCTAAAGTTTGCCGACTACCTCTCAGAAGTCGCTACGGCTCGCGGTGTAACACATCACCTCGATCATCTAACGGACGTTGAGATGACGGAGAACGGCAACATTGCGGCCATCAAGACTCGTGGTGGTCTCCGGCTCGACGGCGATCTGTTTATCGACTGCACGGGATTCAATGCACTGTTGATCGAAAAAAAGCTCGGCGTCGAGTGGGTTGACTGCTCGCAGTGGCTCTTAAGCGATCGCGCCGTGACGATCCAGCTGCCCTACGAAACGAACTACCCGGGCTATGTTCGGCCGAACACGCTTGCAACAGCAGTGTCCGCCGGCTGGATATGGGAGATCCCGCTCCAAAATCGGCGCGCCTGGGGCTACGTGCATTCGAGCCAGTTTGTGAATGAAGACCAGGCCGAACGCGAGCTTCGCGAATTTGTCGGCTCAATTGCCGACGAACAGCCCGCGCGCTTTGTGCCGTTCAAGGTCGGCTATCGTGCGAAAGCCTGGGTGAAAAACTGCATCGCAATCGGTCTGTCGGCCGGCTTCATAGAGCCGCTTGAGTCGACCGGACTCTACCTGAGTGATCTCGCAACCGTAATGTTGTCTGAACACTTCCCCCACCACGGCGACATGGCACCACTGGCGGATCGTTACAACCGCATCATCGCGGATCGATTCCACGAGATAGTCGATTTCATCAACCTGCACTACTGTCTGACGCAGCGCGAGGACAACGAGTACTGGCGCGAGGTTCGGCGGCCCGAGCGCATGCACGATCGGGTGCGGGCAAAATTGGAGTTCTGGCGACACAAGCCACCATCAATGCCCGATTGGGAAGATGCGTGGTTTCCAGGCCAGGCAGATACGCCGCTGGTATCCGGCGGGCTGCCCGGTGACCACCGGCCGCCCATCGACACGGGGGGCGTGTTCGGCCTCTCGAGCTACGAGGCGATTCTCTACGGCATGGATTTCCTGAGCGATGAATGCGATCGATGGTACGGCAAGAACCGGCCGCCGAGCGCGATTCTGCAACCCGTCGCGCAGCGAATACAGGCGGCGCGCGACACACTGCCGCGACATGATGCCTGGTTACAACGTGTTTGTGGCATGCCGGACTTCCGCGCGCTATAAGGCCGCGATGCGCGCCGCGACAGGCTGCCACTCGTCCCGCACACTGTCGATGGCCTCCGCGTGACGCCGCCACTTGTCCGGATGAGGCGGCGTTAACGTCGTCCTCGACAACGGCAGCGACTGCATTTCTTGCACGAACTCGGGAACTTCAATTCCGGCGAAACTCGCAACTTCCCTTAGCGTCGCCGCCGGCTCGCTGATCAATTGCTCATAGCCGGTCGTCATCCAGCGCTCCGCGGGCAGCCGTTCGAGCTCATCGATGATGATGCGATTACCGGCGGACCACTGAAAAGCGGCGATGTCCGCCAGCGCCTTGCCATTCAGGTGACGCCAGCCCGGCGGCAGCAGGAAGCACCAGGCGGGCCGATCCCATCCGGGCAAGTCGCGAAATGTCACGAAGCGACCGGTCTGCAAACCATCGCCCCAGGCGTCCATGATGCTGGCGATATTTTGCGGCGGCTGGCGATGCAGAAAAACGAATCGGGCGCGCGGAAAAACCTTGAGTAGAAACGGAATGTTGAGCGCATTACGCGGCGTCTTTTCGAGCAGCATGATGTTCCCGGGTCGGGGGTTCAGCCGAAGATAGCGCCGACCCTGGTGGTCGCCCAGAAGGAACGCGAAACAGCGACGCATTTCGTCGCAGGTGCGCGGATCGGCGTGCGATTCGCCAAGACAGCCCGAGTCCAGAGCCGTGTTGGCAGCACGCAGGCGCGGGAACGCATTAAATATGGCATGGCTTTCGCCACCGATGCTCCAGAAACCCGCGAAGCGCTGCAGCTGTTCGAATAGCAGGGTGCTGCCGGCACGGGGTACCGAGACGATTATCAGAGGATCGTCAAAGCCTGCTTCGAGATCGGCGGGCGACAGTGCCCGCGTAGCGTGTGTGGCGGCCTGTAGCAGATCGACACGCTGCTGCATCGTACGACGTCAGACGCTTTCGGTATGGCAGGTACAGGGAATCCGGCCGTGGTCTGTGTCCATGCAGGCTTCGCGCGTGCACGGTTGATCGGGATGGTGCTTTTCGCCACAGCAGCATTTTTCGCCTTTCAGGACATAGTCAAGAATCAGATGAACGCGCGCCGCGTCGCCAGCATTGTGAACGGAATGCAGGCGCCGGTTATTGATCTCATAGATCTCGCCTTCGGGGATGCTGAGCGTCTCTCGTCCCACTTTGAAGAGGACGCGATCGTTGCTAATGATCGGCACGTGCACGCGGTGCGAATGTGTCAGTGAAAAATTGCCGTCGCGATGTTCGTCAATCGTTCCCGCGGGAGCAAGACGCACCAGGTTGGCTCGAACGAAATATCCGATGCCGTGTTTTTCGGTCAGTGCGAGGCCTTTTTCCGAAGAATCATAAAAGCCCGCCGTTATCGCCAGTATTGGCCGAATCGCCGACGCAAACGTTTGCAGGGCAGGATGCCGGGTGGGCTCCGTGTGGCGAAAATCGTAATCGTGCACCAGCGGTATTGCCTGGGTGTCCTTGTGCACCTCATAGCGCTGCTGCCGCACCGATTCCTGAGTCCAGTCTTCGTCGGTCAGCTCTGCGACCAGCGCCTTGACGGGCTCAATATTGGCGCCGCCAATTCGTCGAAAATTGTCGTCAAAATTCATAGGCCGTTATCTTCAATTGAATTACGTATAGCGAAACACGTATATAGAGTGCCGGAAATCGAAGCAGTTTGAAACGTCGGGGCGGTTCACCGGTAGCTCCCTCGACATATCGGACTCGCCGATAACGCCGCACCAAAGTCCCCCTTGCTCTTCAATGCTTTCGCGAGCGCCGTAGAGTTACTCGCCTGCTGATACACTATAGCCGAGGGTCGGCGCAGTTTGCCGCTATGCTCGCGACCCTCGCAAATCCTGAACCGGAGACTGAAGTCGAAAATGAATTCGTCGAATAGATCATTCGCGTTCGCACTGCACGGTGGTGCTGGCGCGGTAGCGGGCCGCAATTACGATAGTGTTGAAGAGCATCTTCGAGAACTCACGTCCAAGTGTGAAACGATGCTGGCCAAAGGCGACCCTGCGCTCAATGTCGTCGAGTTTGCGGTCGTCGAACTTGAAAACTCCGGAATGTACGTGGCTGGACGCGGCTCTGCCCCGAATACCGCCGGCTACGTCGAACTCGATGCTTCGATTATGCACGGGCCGAGCCGTGAAGCCGGTGCCGTTGCGGCACTCCCGGGATTCGAAAACCCAATACAGATAGCCCGCGGCGTGATGGACAAAACGTCGCACGTTTTGCTGGCGGGCTCTGGCGCACGAGCCTTTGCAAAGTCGCATGGTTATCGGGAGGTAACGGATCCTGACAACTACTATTGCCTTCCGGTCGGCGTCACCGCAGACGATATAAGCAATAGCACTGCGCACGGGACCGTCGGCGCCGTCGCACTCGATCAGTCAGGTGCGCTCGCTGCTGCGACTTCGACGGGCGGTACGTTTGGCAAACTTGAGGGTCGCGTCGGCGACACACCTTTAATAGGACCGGGAACCTGGGCCGATGACGATATCGCGATTTCGTGCACCGGTACCGGGGAGCATATTATTCGTGCCGGTGGTGCTGTGTCGATCGCCTGCGCCTTCAAGTCGGGCGTCAGTCTCGAGAAAGCAATCAACGATATGCTGGACGAGGTAAAGCGACTGGGTGGCGATGCCGGCGTAATCGCAGTCACCCGTCAATCGGGCATCGCGATGCTCTACAACTCCGACGGCATGAAGCGCGCCTCAGTCTCTTCACAACAAGAGCTCGTTGTAGCAACGTTTGCCAATTAAGGTGACAGTGACCTTATATGCCGATATAGGGTGACAGTGACCTTATATCGTCGGCGCGCGACCTGGATTATAACGCCGAATTCGACGACCCGATTTTCGCTCTATTACGTCTATGAATCGTTTATCGCCTTTTGGCCGGCCCGTGCTCGTCTGTGATCGCAAGGAATCGATCAGGTCAGAGTCTTCACTCTCGATCAGGAAACGACGCCAGTCAGTGATTACGTTCCGCACCTCTGAAGTGTCAACCAAATCGTCAGTTCTCAACCCCAAGTTCGCATGAGTGCTTGACCAAGGCCACTCATTCGGTTTTTGGCACAATCCAGCACGAACGGGATTCAGCTCAACGTATCTCATGGCCGCAAGAGTGTGCGATTCGTCCATTACGACCGAATAAAATCGCTCTTGCCAGAGGTGCCCTCGCCAATCATGAATAGCATTCACTCGCTTGGCGTAGCGATGGTGAGCAACACCGAACAGCCGCGCCAGGCTTTCCTTGTCCTTGGGAACAACGACAAGATGAACATGGTTTGGCATAAGACAGTATGCGAGAACGTCCACACCTGCTTTCGCTTTGAGGTCTCTCAACAAAGCCAAGTACGCTTCGAAGTCGGAATTGTCGAAGAATGTCCGTTGTCGACGAATTCCACGTTGAGTGACGTGGTGTGGGTAGCCGGGCACTACAAGACGAGGGAATTTTGGCAAATGAGTCTTCTCGATTAACCATCTCGGCGGTTCAGTCGAAGATGCACGACCTCCGGCTCAATCGCAGCTACAGAAATTGCCGCGAATTCGGAAATATGGTCACTGTCACCTTAAATGGGCAATTAAGGTCACTGTCACCCTAATTAGATGGGTAGCACCGTTGTGTGTTTGATGTCCGACAGCACAATGCTGGACGTGACTTCCTGAATACCCGGCAATTGAGAAAGTTTTTCGAAGAAGAACCGTTCATAGGCTTTAATGTCCTCCGTCACGATGCGTAACAGAAAGTCGACGTTGCCGAGTACGACATAGCAGTCCATAACTTCGGGATATTGCTTCACGTCGTCAGCAAAGGTGGAGAGGTTGCTGCGACCGTGAGACGTCAGCTTCACGTGCGCGAAGACCATCGTCGTCAATCCGACCTTTTCGCGATCCAGAATTACCGGTTGATCACGAATGACGCCTTCATCGCGCATTCGCTGAATGCGTCGCCAGCAAGCGGATTGCGACAAAGAAATTCGCTCGCCGATGGCCGTTGCGTTAATGCCTGGATTCGTCTGCAGTAAATCCAGAATCTTCCGGTCCGTTTGATCCAGTGAGACACTTTGCATGATTTAGTCGTTTGGCCATTAATAATGCATTGATTATGCTTGTTTTTGCGCTTTGGCAAAAGGTTTTGCAAGCTTTATGGCCTAATTTCGCGATATATTAGTCAATCTATGCACGGCTCAGAGGGGACAGGCATGGGCGTCTTCGATCACCCTGAATTCGATGACCACGAATCGCTGCACTTCATCAATGACGCGGCCTCCGGGCTACGCGCCATCATCGCCGTGCATTCCACTGTGCTGGGCCCTGCAGCGGGAGGAAGTCGACGCTGGTCCTACGCGAACGATGCGGAAGCACTAACCGATGCCTTGCGCCTCTCGCGCGGCATGACCTACAAGAATGCCGTCGCGGAGCTTCCTTTCGGCGGTGGCAAATCCGTGATCCTCGCTAGCGACACGGCACCGAAAAGCCCTGAACTATTGACCGCCTTCGGCCGCGCAGTTGATTCCCTGAATGGCAAATACATAACCGCTGAAGACGTTGGCATGTCAGTCGAAGACATGCGGTATGTATTGAAGGAGACAAAATACGTGTCGGGCCTGCCACAAAGTGGCGACAGTGCCGGAGGCGACCCGTCTCCCTGGACTGCGCTTGGCGTATTTTTGGGCATTGAAGCAGCCGTCAAAGTCCGGCTCGGCAAGGACTCCATCGATGGGCTGACCGTCGCCGTGCAGGGCGTCGGACACGTGGGTGCTCACCTTTGTCGCTTGCTGCACGAGGCTGGGGTGAAACTCATCGTCGCCGACGTCAACCGCGACAATCTGAATGCCGTCAGCAGCGCGATGCCTGTTACTGTTGTCGCGCCCGCTGAGCTCCTCTACGCGGATGCAGATGTGCTGGCGCCCTGCGCACTGGGTAACATTCTGACCGCAGTGACGATTCCGAAGATAAAGGCCCGTGTTGTCGCCGGTGCCGCCAACAATCAGCTGTCCACACTGGCCGACGGCGCGCGGCTTTCGGCGCGCGATATTTTGTACGCACCGGATTACGTCATCAACGCCGGTGGCATAATCAATGTCTCACACGAATACTATGGCGGCAGTTCGGATGACCGAGTACGTGCCGACGTTGAGAAGATACCGCTTCGGCTGGAAACACTATTTGCCGAAGCCAAAGAAACCGGACGACCGACCAACGAACTCGCAGACGAATATGCACGTCGCCTTATCGCTGCCGGTTAGACAACACAGGAAGCACGCATGATTACCAAATCACGATTGCAGATTCCGAAATCATCCGCTCGACCGGGTGAAAAGCCGGACTTCAGTTATCTCGACCTGTCACCGGCGGGCTCTGTGGACAAACCGGGAATTGATGCTCGCACGAGAGACATCGAATACCTGAGCAACGGCCTTATTCGCGTGCTCGATGACGACCACACGGCGAAGGGTCCGTGGAACCCGAATTTCGACGCGACCGAATTGCAGGTTGGCTTGCGATGGATGCTGCTGAATCGCGTCTTCGATGAGCGCATGTGGCAAATTCAGCGACAGGGCCGCATCTCTTTCTATATGCAGGCAACCGGCGAGGAAGCGGTAGCGATTGCCCAGGGCATGGCTTTGCGACCCGGCGACATGTGTTTCCCCTCGTACCGCAACCAGGGCCTGTACATGTACCGTGGCGTGAAGCTCGTGGACATGATGTGTCAGTGCCTGTCCAACACACAGGACATGTGTCAGGGCCGTCAGCTTCCGATCATGTATCACAGCAAAAGCGGCAACGTTTTTTCTATCTCCGGCAATCTCGGCACGCAATACCCGCACGCCGTCGGTTGGGCAATGGCATCCGCTATCAAAGGCGAAGACCATATCGCAGCCTCCTGGGTCGGCGATGGCACGACGGCCGAAGCCGATTTCCACCACGCATTAACCTTTGCCGCTGTGTATCAAGCGCCGGTGATTCTCAACGTGGTTAACAATCAGTGGGCGATTTCATCATTCCAGGGCACCGCGGCCGGACAACGTCGGGCCTTTGCAGCACGTGGCCTCGGACTCGGCATTCCGGGTTTACGCGTGGACGGTAATGATTTCCTCGCTGTCTACTCCGCGACCCTTTGGGCTGCTGATCGCGCCCGTCGTGGCGGCGGTCCAACGCTTATCGAGTTGGTAACGTATCGAGGCGGCCCGCATTCGACGAGTGATGACCCGAGCAAGTATCGACCAAAAGACGAGTGGGCTTCGTTCCCGCTGGGCGATCCCATCGAGCGCCTGAAGCAATTCATGATTGCCGAAGGCCACTGGTCCGAGGCGAAGCATGAAAGCCTGATCGACGAACTCAAGACTGAAGTAACGAGCGCGTGGAAGGAAGCTCAGAAGTACGGCACGATGACTGAGGGGCCATGGCTTGATCCGGCCACGATGTTTGACGATGTTTATGCAGAAACGCCGCAACACCTCGAGTCGCAAAGACGGCGAATGCTCGAAGTTGAGAGGGGCGAATAATGGCTCGCATGAATATGATTGAGGCGATTCGCGATGCCCACGATGTCGTTATGGAGAACGATCCCAGCGTTGTCGTACTGGGCGAAGACGTCGGCTATTTCGGCGGTGTGTTCCGTTGCACGGACGGGTTGCAGCGAAAATACGGTGAGCACCGGGTTATTGATGCACCGATCTCTGAAGGCGGCATTATCGGCGCCGCTATCGGCATGGGCGTGAACGGTCTGCGGCCGGTTGCCGAAATTCAGTTTGCCGACTACATTTACCCAGGCTTTGACCAGATCGTCAGTGAACTGGCAAGACTCCGCTATCGATCCAGCGGCGAGTTCTTTTCGCCGGTTACCATCCGCACGCCGTGCGGCGGCGGTATTCGAGGTGGCCAGACCCACTCACAATCGCCGGAAGGAATCTTTACGCATGTCAGCGGCATCAAAGTCGTCATGCCATCGAACCCCTACGATGCGAAAGGCCTGTTGATCAGTTCAATCGAGTCTGATGATCCGGTCATCTTCTTTGAGCCCAAACGTATCTACAACGGTCCGTTTGATGGCGACCCCGAAAAACCGGCGGTTTCGTGGAGCTCGCATCCGAAAGGCGAGGTTCCCGAGGGCCATTACACGGTCCCCCTGGGCGAAGCAGAGGTTGCACGTGAGGGCGATGAGCTGACGATCGTTACCTACGGCACACTCGTCCACGTGGCGATCGCCGCCGCAAAAGAAACCGGCGTCAATTGTGAGGTTATCGACGTGCGTACGATGGCACCTCTCGATGTGGCAACGCTGGCCGAGTCCGTGAAGAAAACCGGCCGCTGCATGGTCGCACATGAGGCGACGCGATTCGGCGGATACGGTGCCGAGCTTGCTGCGACGATCCAGAAGGAGTGCTTCTACCATCTCGAGGCGCCCATCTCGCGGGTTGCCGGCTGGGACACACCGTATCCACATGCCTTTGAGTGGCAGTACTTCCCAGGATTGAAACGCATGTCGGCAGGCATACGCCGAGTGATGGAGGCGGGATGAGCGAATATATTTTCAAACTGCCGGACCTCGGCGAAGGCACGGTCGAGTCCGAGATCGGTGAGTGGTTTATCAAAGTCGGCGACGTCGTCGAGGAAGAGACTGTCGTCGGAACGATGATGACGGACAAGGCCGCCGTTGAATTGGCGTCACCTGTCACCGGGACAGTGACGAAGCTGGCCGGCGAACCGGGCGATATCGTTGCGGTCGGTGCTGCGCTGGTAACCTTCGAAGCCGACGGCAACGCCGCAGCCGCGGAAGAAGCGCCCGCCGCAGCGCAGGCCGAACCCTCCGAGAAGAGCACCGACCCCGTTCCGCCCGTTCCGGAGACCAATGCAAGGGAATCCGTTGGCGCTCGATCCAGAGTCGTTACGTCGCCAGCGATCCGGCGTCGTGCGAAGGAAGCCGGCATCGATCTGAATCAGGTACCGGGTACTGGCGCGGGTGGGCGTATCCAACGTCAGGACTTTGATAATTTCCTGGCATCACAGGCGAGTGGTGCGCCCGTCGCGATGACGGCAATGCCTTCTACGGCCGTTAAGGAAATCAAGGTCATCGGACTGCGCCGCATCATTGCCGAGCGCATGACCAGAGCGAAGCAGGAGATTCCACATTTCGCTTATGTCGAGGAAATCGACATCACCGAGCTTGAGGCGCTTCGCAAACATCTCAACAGCAGCAAAACCGACGCGTCCGAACGACTAACCATACTGCCATTTCTGGGTCTGGCGCTCGTTCGTGCACTGCGGGAATTCCCGCAATGCAACTCGACCTACGATAAAGAGCGGAACGTCTTGCTGCAGCACGAAGCCGTGCATCTGGGCGTTGCCACACAGACGCCGGACGGACTCAAAGTTCCGGTTGTTAAGCACTCAGAGATGAAAGACCTTCGCGGCCTTGCGGCGGAGATTCGCCGACTCACTCAAGCTGCGCGTGATAACAGCGCGAAGAAGAGCGAGCTAACCGGCGGCACGATCACCATCACCAGCCTCGGCAAACTGGGCGGTATCGCATCAACACCCGTCATCAATCTGCCTGAGGTCGGCATCATTGGCGTGAACCGCGCGGTCGAGAGACCCATGGTTGTCAATGGCCAGATCACCATACGTTTGATGATGAATCTGTCATCGTCTTTCGATCATCGTTTTGTCGACGGCTACGATGCAGCCGCGATGATTCAGCGCATAAAGGAAATGCTCGAGCACCCGGCGACGATTTTTTTGACGGATTGATCTAAGATCGGTCCCCATGACACGAACGAGCGTTAGCCTCGAGGCGCCTTACCTTATCTATATTGGTGATGTGCCCGATCTTCACCATGCGAAAACCGGCGCAGGAATTACCTACTGGCGACCTGAGTTCTGCAAGGGACAAATGCGCCTGCCGCATTGCACGGTCGATCTCGGCCTTCCCGACATGTCACCCAATGACGCGGTGGTTGCCGGTATCAAAACGGCGATTATCGGCGTCGCCCCGATGGGCGGTAAAATTCCCGACACCTGGGTTCCGCAACTCGTAGAACTGGCCGCCGTCGGAATTGACATAGCGGCAGGATTACATACCAAGCTATCCAATATTCCGGCCCTGGTTACCGCCGCCAAAAAGAGCGGATCTAAACTGATCGACGTTCGCGTACCCCCGCAAGAGCTTCCCGTCGGTGATGGCCGTCCGAGAGCCGGCAAGCGAGTCTTGACGGTCGGTACCGACTGCGCGGTGGGTAAGAAATATACCGCGTTGACGCTGCATCGCGAACTCCAGCGCCGCGATATCAATGCAACATTCAGGGCGACTGGCCAGACCGGCATCATGATCGCGGGCGAAGGCATTCCAATCGATGCAGTTGTTGCGGATTTTGTATCCGGTGCGGCGGAAGTGTTATCTCCCGACAATGATGACGATCACTGGGACGTCATTGAAGGTCAGGGCTCACTGCTCAACCCGAGTTACTCGGCGGTTAGCCTTGGTCTGATGCACGGCTCACAGCCAGACGCTATCATTCTCTGCCACGATGCCGGTCGCGTGCAGATTGACTCAACCGGCGGCGACTACCCCATTCCGCCACTTGACGAAGTTATAGACGACACCTTGCGACTGGCTCGCAGAACCAACCCGCGCTGTTTTTGTGCTGGCGTCAGCGTGAACACATCAAAAATGGATGATTTGGCTCGCGACACCTACTTGTCCGGCTTGCAAAGTGATCTCGGCATTCCATGCGTCGACGCCGTTGCCACGGGTATGTCGCCGATCGCCAATTTCCTTTTGAAGTACGCGTCGTGAAGCGCAAGGTATCCATTCGTCTGGAATCCTGGCCGAGCATTATTCCGTTTCGAATTTCGAACAAAGTCTGGAACGATTTTCCCTGCATTGTCCTGGCGATCGAACAGGATGGAATTGTCGGACGCGGCGAAGCGCTGGGCGTTGATCTCAACGGTGAGACACCCGAGTCGATTGCAGCACAATTGCAGGACATTACGGCCGAACTTTCCGGCGAGCTCGATCGAACGCATTTACTCGATTTGCTGCCGCCCGGGGGCGCGCGATGTGCCGCGGACTCCGCATTGTGGGATCTGGAATCACAACTGTCCGGCAATAACGCCTGGCAATTAGCGGGCGTGAACCCGGGCCCGATCGAAACCGTATTCACGATTGGTCTGGAAGATACTCCGGAGAAAATGGCTGCAAAGGCCATCGCCGCGAGTGATCTCTCGTTGTTCAAGGTCAAGCTGGGTGATGACCGCCCGGTCGAACGCATAGCGGCAATCCGCGAAGCGAGGCCAGACTCGCGACTCGTCATTGATGTGAATCAGGGCTGGACCTTTCCGGAACTGCAGGAATACGCACCCATAATGCACGAGCTCGGCGTTTTGATGATTGAGCAACCACTGCCGCGCGGTAAGGACCAGGAACTCGAAGGTTTTGAATCTGCTGCACCGCTTTGTGCCGACGAGTCCTGTCAGCATCTGGGAGAACTGGATGCCGTTGCTACACGCTATCAAATGATTAACATCAAACTCGATAAATGCGGCGGACTGACACATGGCCTGGACCTCGCGCGGGCAGCGCGTGCGAAAGGTCTCGGTCTCATGGTCGGTTGCATGGGCGGAACTTCGCTTTCAATGGCGCCGTCGCACGTCATCGCTCAGCTTTGCGACTTCGTCGACATCGACGGGCCATTGCTGATTACGAAAGACCGCGATGGCGGGCTCATTTATGAGCGTGGAATAGTTTCTCTGCCAGCCCAGCCATTCTGGGGCAACGCCAGCGCCTGAACCCGACGCCTGACGAAGCGGGCTATGAGACGGGTGTAGAGAACTCGTAAATGGTCTGCTGCGAATAGGACGCACCGGATGCAAGAGACGCGGAAGGAAAGTTGGGTTGATTGGGTGCGTCCGGGAAATTCTGTGTCTCGATAGCCACTCCCTGGCGAGGTGAGAATGAGTCGCTGAGACCATCACCGGTATATATTTGCACGCCGGCTTGTGTCGAATGCACCAGCAGGCTGATGCCGGTTTCGGTGGATCTCAATTCAACGCAAGGTCTGAGCACGCCCGGCTGGCCGTTTGTCACAAGATTGTGATCAAGGCGCCTCGATCCCAATGGCGACAACTTGCGAAGATCAAATTTCGTGCCCTCGACGCTCGCGATTTCACCGGTCGGTATTCGTCGCTCGTCGACCGGCGTGTAGCAATCTGCGGCGACGCGAATCTCATGGTTGTCGATACACTCCTGCGACGCACCAAGATTGAAATACGCGTGAGTGGCCAGGTTAACCACAGTGTCTCTATCCGTCGTGACGCGAAATTCCACAGACAAGGAGTAATCGCCAAGCAACTGATAAATGACTTCTATTTTCAGGTTTCCCGGAAAACCCTGGGATCCGTTCGCCGACTCATGACGGCAGATGATCGAATCGTTGCTTTGCTCCAGCAGAAAACGCTGCCGGTGCAAGCCATCGGCTCCGCCGTGCAGGCAGTTGCCAGAAGGAACTTCATTCTTATCGACCTGGTAAGTCGCACCGCCAATCTCGAAATGCCCGGCGCGTATGCGATTCGCATATCGACCCACGGTCACGCCAACGTAGTTTTGATCGGCAATATAGTCCTCCAATCGCTCGTACCCGAGAACGCAATTCACGAGCCCATTCGGTGTCGGTACGG
The DNA here is from genome assembly GCA_964568835.1 of uncultured Woeseiaceae bacterium. Classification (GTDB taxonomy): domain Bacteria; phylum Pseudomonadota; class Gammaproteobacteria; order Steroidobacterales; family Woeseiaceae; genus UBA1847. Next base: position 14,315 of record CAZMRZ010000007.1, read on the forward strand.
AAACAGACCTAAGCGCAGCACCAACATCCAGAACCGTCACCTCGAAGCCCGCGTTTGATGTCAGCGTCATATGCGCGACAGGGGTTTCGGATGCGGAGGTACTCATATCAATGGGTCGTCGGCTGTGAGATGACGTCGGTCTGCACGATACTAACGAATTCCCTGAGCCTTTCAATGAGGTCAATTTCAAACGAAATTGGCAATTGGTGCATCTAAGTTCAAAGAAAGCGTAAATCGCTGATTCGAATCAATATCGGGGGAGCCAAAAACTGAAAATCGCAGACACATCGGCACAGGATGTGCGGTTAGCGCCGCGCGATCCGCGCCGTAATCAATTAATTTTCGCCGGAATTGGCATCGCTGTTATTGCATCGATCCTGTTTGCTGCACCCTGGGTGAAACGATGGGCAAATGCGACGGTGAGCGTGCCATTCGAGCGTGTCCGTACCGGCGTTGTCACCAAGGGTGACCTTGTGCGCGATGTTTCCGTTCAGGGCCGGATCGTCGCTGCGGTCAGCCCCACTCTCTACGCCACGGCCCCCGGCAATATCACGCTGCTCGTTGATGCCGGTGAGCGGGTCGTCGCCGGACAGGAACTGGCCCGCGTCGATAGCCCTGACCTGGCGAGTGCGCTACAGCAATCCGAGTCCACACTGGAACAACGCAAAGTCGAACTGGAACGGCAACGCATTGAGTCACGCCAACAGGCGTTGGAAAAGCGCAAGGCCGCGGACCTTGCTGACGTTGCGTTGGTGGCCGCAAAAAGAGAACAACGCAGAGCGCATGAAGCCAACGAGCTCGGCGTTATACCGGTCATCGATTTCGAAAAAGCACAGGACGACCTCCGCAACGCGCAACTCGCGTACCAACATGCGATTGCCGATGCGAGCCTGTTTGATGAACGTCTCGCCTTCGAGCTGCGCGCGAGCGAGTTTGAGGTCGGTCGGCAGGCCTTGTTCGTCGACGATCTTCGTCGACAGGTCAGCGATCTCGCCATCAAATCACCGGTTGACGGGATCGTCGGGGACCTGCTGGTCGATCAGAAGTCCGCTGTATCCCGGGATACGCCGGTAATGGCGGTCGTCGATCTCACGCGTTTTGAAATTGATGCTCTGATTCCCGAAAGCTACGCCGATGATCTCGCAATCGGCATGCAGGCGGAGATTCAGGTCGGCGGCAAACGTTACGAGGGTCAGCTCGTCGCAGTGTCGCCGGAAATTATCAACAACCAGGTCGCGAGTCGTATTCGCTTCAACGGCAATGGGCCCACAAACCTGCGGCAGAACCAACGTCTGACGACACGAATTCTGCTAGCTGAATACAACGACGTGTTGATGGTTCAGCGCGGCCAGTTTCTGGACAGCGGTGCGGGACGCATCGCTTACGTAATTAATGACGACCGTGTGGCCGAACGCCGCCAGATACAAACCGGTGCTCGAAGTCTGGGGGCGGTGGAAATCGTTTCCGGACTGCAGCCTGGCGACATGATCGTCGTTTCGAATCTTGACCCGTTCCGCGGTGCGGACACGGTTCTGTTAACGGATTAAGGAGAGTAACCCGATGTTGAAAATGAGCAAGGTATCCAAAACCTACCGCACCGATATTGTCGAAACGCACGCGCTGCGTGAATTCTCACTCACTGTCGATGAAGGTGAATTCGTGTCAGTGACCGGCCCGTCCGGCTCCGGCAAAACCACATTCCTCAATATTGCAGGCATGCTGGAGGAATTGAGTGGCGGAACCTACGAACTCGATGGGCGCGATATATCGAAGTTGAATGACAAGGAGCGGTCGAAAGTTCGAAATGAAAAGATCGGCTTCATTTTCCAGAGCTTCAACCTGATTCCGGAGCTCGACATTTTCGACAACGTCGATGTACCGCTGCGTTATCGCGGCTTTAACGGCGACGAACGCAGGCGACGCATCGAAAAGTGCCTCGAGATGGTCGGCCTGACGTCTCGCATGAAACACTATCCGGCGCAGCTGTCTGGCGGTCAGCAACAACGTGTCGCTATCGCGCGTGCTCTCGCTGGCGAACCGCGTTTCCTGCTCGCCGATGAGCCAACGGGAAACCTCGACACCAATATGGCGGACAGCGTTCTGGATCTCCTGACCGAGATCAACGAATCGGGTACCACGATTATCATGGTGACCCACGAATTAGCACTCGCCGACCGTGCGAAAAGAAACATATTTGTCCGTGATGGTCAGGTTAGCGACGGTCCGCCCGACATGCATCTCGCTACAGCCGCGAACGCGTAACGGAGACCATTATGTTTCGCTATTACCTGAAGCTCGGCATTCTCAGCATTCGCGCCAATCCGGCACTAAGCGCCCTCATGGTGGCGGCCATCGCTATCGGCATTGGTGCCTGCATGTCGATCGTGACCGTCCGTCACGTCATGAGCGATAACCCGATTGCGCACAAGAATGATGTGTTGTTTCACGTGCAGGTCGACAACTGGAACCCGGACGACCCCTACGACGAGCCTAACGAGCCTCCCGAGCAGCTTACCTACCTGGATGCGACGGCTTTGCACCAGGCCGGACGCGCTTTTCGTCAGACCATAAGCTTCAAGTCCGATCGCGTGGTTCAACCCGACGGTGAAGACATCCGACCTTTTCAGGAAGAAGTTCGAGCCACAAGCGCCGATTTCTTTGCGATGTTTGACGTGCCGTTCCAGTTTGGCGACGGCTGGGATGCTGCGGCAGACCAAACTGAGGAACACATTGTCGTGTTATCGGCTGAGATGAATCAACGCTTATTTGGCGGTGAAGACTCCGTCGGCCGGACGATGACCATGAACAACGAACTTTTCCGCGTGGTCGGTGTTCTGGCCGAGTGGATGCCGATGCCGAAGTTCTATGACCTCAACAACAATCCCTACGAGGGCGCCGAGGATATATTCACACCATTCTCATTGGCCATCGCTGGTGAGTGGGGCAGCTCCGGTAACAACAGTTGCTGGAAACCGATTGACGGCGCTGGCTATGAGGCCTATCTCGCGTCGGAGTGTATCTGGATTCAGATGTGGGTCGAGCTACGCACCAGCACCGAGAAAGGCGAATACCTTCAATTTCTCGATGACTACGTCGAGGAACAGAAGACGCTGGGTCGCTTTCCCAGAGAACTCAACAATCGTCTGAGTACGCCAGCACAATGGATGGTCGATCGCGAGGTTGTCGACGACACGGTCAACGTCCTGCTCAGTCTGGCAGTGCTCTTCCTCGTGGTTTGCCTCTTGAATACGATCGGCCTGCTGCTCGCGAAGGTCATGCGACGCACCAACGACATCAGCCTGCGACGTGCACTCGGTGCGAGCAAACAAGCGCTATTTGCGCAGTATATTGTTGAAGCCGGAATGATCGGGATAGCCGGCGGGCTTGCCGGCATCGGAATGACGTGGCTGGGATTACGCGGTATCGAAAACGTGTTCTCTGAATACGACTTTATCGCTTATCTGGTCAGCATGGACTGGACCATGATTTTTCTGGCGGTCGCGCTAGCCATTGTGTCGGCACTGGGCGCAGCCCTGTACCCAACATGGCGGGCCTGCAGCATTTCACCAGCAACCACTCTGCGCATTCAGTAAGCGCCGGACAGGAACAGGAGACTAACAATGGACATTGGACCCATCTGGCGCGCCATGATGAAAAACAAAGCGGGCTTCGTGCTGATAGCGCTGCAGATTGCGGTGACGATGACGATCATGGTCAACGCTTTCGCCATCATGCAGGAACGCTCAAATAATGCAGGCCGTGAGAGTGGTCTGGACGAGGCAAACACGTTCGCGATGGCCAGCGCTCTATTCGCCGATTACGAAGAAGAAGAGAGAAAGTCATTGATCGATGAGGATCTCGCACTCATTCGTGGCGTGCCCGGAGTACTGGACGCCGTTGCAACGAACTCATTCCCGCTTCGGCAGGGAGGTTGGTCGATGAGCCTGCAGCTCGAACCCGGTAGCAAGACGTCGGATACCGTTGGGACGGCCATCTATTTCGTCGATGATCACGGCGTCGACACGTTTGCGTCCACCATTATTGACGGTAAGAACTTCGCCCCTGATCAGGTGACCTGGCAATCGCAGGAAGACGCGACGTGGCCGGCCTACGGCATCATCACCGAAGAACTTGGAAAAACACTGTTTCCAGAGGAGCAAGGCTCCTACGTCGGTAAGACGGTTTTTATCAATGACAATGACCCGGTCAATATCATAGGCGTCGTTGAGCGACTTCAGGCGCCTTGGCAGGGTTGGTCCAGCGTTGAACAATCGATGCTTGTTCCGCAACGACGGACATCGAGTTTTCAGCGCTACGTTATCCGCGCAGAGCCGGGCTATCGCGATGCCCTCATGCCGCAAATCGAAGAACTACTGTCGAATAGCAATAAGGACCGCATTATTCGTGACGCGACAACGATGGACGAGGTCCGAAAACTCGCCTATCTCGGTGACACGGCGATGGTTAAGATCCTGTCCTTCGTCGTCGGCATGCTTACGGTGATTACTGGCCTCGGCATTGTTGGCCTTGCAAGCTTCAATGTCAGCAGACGCACACGACAGATCGGTATTCGGCGCGCGCTTGGCGCGACCAAGCCAGCGATCGTTCGTTACTTTATGGTCGAGAACTTCCTGGTCAGCAGCATTGGTCTGGTGATCGGCGGAATCCTGTCAGTCGCGCTAAACATTGCGATGGTCGAGGCTTTCGCTCTGGAACCGCTAGCCTGGTATGTCATTCCGCTTGCAATGATCGTGCTCTGGATAGTCGGTCAGGCGGCCGTAGCCGGGCCCGCACGAAGAGCCAGCAATATTACACCAGCGATCGC